>JBCCEV010000158.1:0-9367 GCA_039030125.1 Pseudomonadota bacterium
CGCATTTCGTCTTCAATATTTACAGGAGTTAGCTGGCGCGCGAAATCAGCCATAAGATGTTCGCTAAGAGATTGATTTTAAATGTTATTTTTGGGTACGCGGTAGAGCAAAATTATACCACGCCGGGGCCGACAAAGCACGTTTAAATGCGGTTTTTTTTAAGCCTTGAACAAGCCCTCTATAGAACTGCGATCAGGTCTCTCTAGAGCGCCTTTTTCGGTCACCAAAACATCAATCAAATGCGCGGGCGTCACATCGAAAACGGGATTCCAAGCGCCGGCGCCAGGGGCCGCGACGGGCGCGCCGGAGAGCGAGGTTATCTCGCTCGCCTGACGAAATTCGATCTCTATTTCAGCGCCGCTTGGTGTCCCTAAATCGATAGTTGAAAGCGGCGCGACGATCATGACCTTGATCTCATGCGCTTTGGCCAAGGTTGCCAAGGCATAGGTACCGATCTTGTTGGCCACGTCACCGTTAGCCGCAATCCGATCGGCGCCGGCGATAACCCAATCAATTGCCCCGCTTTGCATCAGCGCCGCCGCCGCGCCGTCTGCAACTAGCGTCACATCAATACCGTCTTGGAGCAACTCCCACGCCGTCAGGCGGGCACCTTGAAGCCACGGACGCGTTTCGGTTGCGAACATCGCCCCAACCTTCCCTTCGGCATAGGCGCTGCGGACCACACCGAGCGCAGTACCGTAGCCGGCGGTTGCCAAGGCCCCTGCGTTGCAATGGGTCAGTACACCTTGCTGGTCATCAAGATAGCGGGCTCCGATCTCGCCAAGGGTCTCATTGATTTCTATATCGGCGCGATGCATCGCCTGTGCTTGACCTAGCGCATGAGCGAATGGATCGGGACTGTCGGGGTTCAAGCCATCGCGCATGACCTCGATCGCCCAACGTAAGTTAACCGCGGTTGGGCGCGCATCTCCAAGCGCCGTCAACGGCGCATCCAAATGATCGAACCATTGCTCACCGTACCGCTGCGCCGCCTCGCGAACGCTTAAGGCGACCCCGTAGGCGGCACTGACCCCAATGGCGGGCGCTCCCCTGACGACCATTTCGCCAATGGCATCCGCGACATCCCGGCACGTGCGGCAACTCAAATAGGTGACCTCGAAGGGCAACTTCCTTTGATCGAGAAGCTGCAAGTGGTCATCGCGCCAGCGTATCGGTTCGGCCGCGGATGAAGTCATAGGTGCGCCATTACTAAAAGCAGATTAAATTATCATTAATTTACCCGACCCCGACGATTTCATCGATCACGATTGTGGCCAAACAGCTTCTAACGCCCAGGCATCTAATTGCCATGACCCGTGCGGGCGAGGTCCAGAACAATATGTCCGTGCTGCTCGATGGCGAACGAATTACCGCAGTAGCCGACACTCAAACACTGCGCGCGCAAAACCAGGACGTGCCAGAACTTAAGCTGGACGAACACGCGTTACTTCCGGGATTGGTGAATGCGCACACCCACGCGGCGATGTCGCTGATGCGGGGACTCGCCGACGACCTGCCGCTGATGGAATGGCTGGAGCAGCATATCTGGCCGACCGAAGCAGCGCATGTCAATCGAGAATTCGTTGCCGATGGCTCGCGGCTTGCCATTGCCGAAATGCTACAAGGCGGCACCACGACCTTCAGCGATATGTATTTCTTTGCGGAGGAAACAGCCGGAGTTGCCGCGCAAATGGGGATCCGCGCGGTGATCGGCATGATCGTCATTGGATTTCCCAGCGCCTGGGCAAAAACCACCGACGAATACTTTCGTAAAGGCCTGAGCGTTCACGATCAATTTCGATCTCATGAGCGGATCTCAGCCGCGTTCGCACCGCACGCGCCTTACACGGTCGACGATGAAAGCCTGCGCAGAATCGCGACGCTCGCCGAAGAACTAGATGCTCCGGTCCATATTCACCTGCACGAAACCGCGCAGGAAGTCGAAGACGCACTCACCAATCATGGCGAGCGGCCGATCGCCCGCCTAGCGAGGTTGGGATTGATGAGCCCGCGCTTGATCGCGGTACATATGACTCAACTTAATGAAGCAGAGATCGACATGGTCGCCGAACACGGGGTCTCCGTCGTCCATTGCCCGGAAAGTAATTTAAAACTCGCGAGCGGCTTTGCACCGGTAAGTAGCCTCGTGCACGCCAAGGCGAATATCGCAATCGGAACCGACGGCGCGGCGAGTAACAACGACCTGGACATGCTCAGCGAGATACGCACCGCATCGCTGTTGGCGAAAGGTCACAGCCGCGATCCGTGTGCCTTCACTGCCGCCCAAGCACTGTGGGCAGCGACCATGGGTGGCGCGATTGCATTGGGACAGGAAAGTTCGATCGGCTCACTCGAAGCCGGCAAGTATGCTGATTTAGTCGCCGTCAATCTCGGTGACTACCGAGCCCAGCCAGTTTACGATGCCTGCTCGCAAATCGTATACGCCACCCACCGCGACCAAGTGGAACACGTCTGGGTTGCCGGTGAGCATCGCGTCTCAGGCGGGCGCTTGGTGGGGGAAGACCCGGGAGAGCTCGCCGCGCTCGCCGACAAATGGCGGCGTCGCATCAGCGCGCCGAGCGCGAGTCAGAGCTAGACGCCCACTTGTCCCACAGATTGACGATTTCACAGAACAGCTCCGCGGTCCGCTCGGCATCGTAAATCGCCGAGTGGGCTTGGCCTGCGTCCCAGCGTATCCCGGCTTTTTGCGCGGCTCTTGCGAGCACGGTTTGGCCGAAGACAACACCGGATAAAGACGCTGTGTCGAAGGTGCTAAAGCTGTGAAATGGCATCTTTTTCAACCCAACCCGTGCCACGGCTGCCTTCAAGAAAGCTAAATCGAACGCTGGATTATGTCCAACCAATATGGCGCGCGTGCATCTGTAGCGCTTTACCGCCTTATCAGTTTCCTCGAAAATCTGGTTGAGTGCCTTCTCCTCACTGACCGCTAAGCGAAACGGATGGTAGGGGTCAATTTTGTTGAATTCCAAAGCGCTTGGTTCGATATTGGCCCCTTCGAAAGGCTCGATATGGCGGGCCACGGTGTCCCCGGGGCGCCAGCCGCGAACCTCGTCGAACTCAACAAAGACAGCCGCAATCTCGAGCAAGGCGTCAGTTGCGGCATTAAAACCACCGGTTTCAATATCAACGACGACAGGCAAAAATCCCCTAAACCGGTTGGCTACATCAAGGCTGGACATAAGTTAAGTTTCATCATGGATAGCGGATTTTAATCGGAGCTTGCCGAAAATGTCGGCTTTGGCTGTTTCATAGGTCATGGATATGCAATACCGAAACATCGGTAACTCCAATCTCAGCGCGAGCGTTATCGGTCTGGGCACCATGCAATTCGGATCGGTTGTTAGCGAAGCCGATGCGCATCGTCAGCTTGATTGGGCAGCTAGCGTGGGCATCAATCTGCTGGATACCGCCGAGCTCTACCCATCGCCACCGAGCGCGCAAAGTTACGGTGAAACAGAGCGAATTATCGGCAAATGGTTCAAACGACGCGCGCGGCGCGAGGACATTATCGTCGCGACCAAAGTCTGTGGGCCAGCGGGCTACGTGCCATGGGTAAGGGAGGGACTGTCGACTCATAACTTCGAGAACCTAAGCGCCGCGGTCGATAACAGTCTTGACCGGATGGAAATCGAATATATCGATCTATTGCAACTTCATTGGCCGGACCGAGCCACTAATTTTTTCGGGCAACTCGGATACAAGCCTGCAAAGAAAGAAAAGCCTTTTGACATCGGCGAAACCGTGGAGGCGCTAGATCGTTTGATTAGCACAGGAAAAATCCGTTATGCCGGGCTCTGCAACGAAACCGCATGGGGGCTGTCGGAGTTCTTACAGCAAGCGACAATCAGGCGAGCCAGCCCCATTGTCAGTCTGCAGAATCCCTACAATCTATTAAACCGGACGCTCGAGGTCGGGATCGGCGAGATCCTGCACCGTGAGGGCCTGGGGTTGCTGGCCTATTCGCCCCTCGCCCAGGGTTTGTTGACGGGAAAGTACCTAAATGACGGGGCCGCCGCCGACGCCCGCCTAAAGCGCTTTGAACACTTTGGCAAAACGGCGTTCACCGCGCCGGCGACCAGCGCGGTTGAGCGCTATGCGCGAATCGCTCAGCAGCGGAACATGGCCCTGCCACTCGCTGCTTTGTCCTATGTTATTTCCAAGCCCTTCGTCAGCAGCGCTATCATAGGTGCTACCGATCTCAGACAGCTCGAAGCGAACATCCAATGCTTGGAGTTATCGCTCGATAAGGAACTGCTAAAAGCGATTGAATCAATACATCAAGAGGTCCCTAACCCGTGTCCGTGACCGAGCGTTCTAATCTCGAATCAGTTTCTCCCATTGATGGGCGCTACGCGCGCCAAACCAACGCGCTTGTCGGAATCTGCAGCGAATTCGCGCTGATCCGTTACCGCGTTAACGTTGAGGTGAAGTGGTTGATGCACCTCGCCGCGAGCCCAGAGGTAACGGGCCTGGGAACCTTTGATGACGAGCAACAAGCTTTCCTTACCGACATTTTAAAGGCTTTCGATCCCAGCGAAGGTGAACAAGTTAAAGCTATCGAAAAGGACACCAATCACGACGTCAAGGCGGTTGAATATTATCTGCAGAGCAAGATTCAAGACCACCCAACTCTGCAGCCCGCGATCCCCTTCATCCATTTCGCGTGTACCTCTGAGGACATCAATAACCTCTCCTACGCGCTAATGTTGCGCGATGCTCGCCATGAGGTTTTTGCATCACAGTTCGAGCAGTTAATCGAAACGCTTCGCGTGCAGTCCAGTGAGCTTGCACATCTCCCGATGCTATCGCGCACCCATGGACAAAGCGCAACACCGACGACTTTAGGCAAGGAAGTGGCGAACGTCGTCAAGCGAATCGAGCGCGGCTGCGAAGAATTCCAAGCCATCAACATCCTCGGTAAAATGAACGGTGCGGTCGGCAACTTCAACGCCCACTGCGTTGCTTATCCCGATGCCGATTGGGCGGCGATCTCAGCGTCGTTTATTGACGGCCTGGGTTTAAGTATCAACACCCACACCACGCAAATCGAACCACATGATTGGATAGCAGCCTATGCTGACGCCCTAAAACGCATAAACGTTGTGCTCATCGACTACTGTCGCGATACTTGGACGTACATATCGCTTGGTTATTTTGCGCAACGCAAGGTCGAAAATGAAACTGGCTCATCGACAATGCCACATAAAGTTAATCCCATTGATTTTGAAAACGCCGAAGGCAATCTTGGTATCGCTAATGCATTGCTTGGTCATTTCTCCGAAAAGCTGCCGATCTCAAGAATGCAACGCGATCTCAGCGATTCGACGGTACTAAGAAACCTAGGCACCGCCTTGGGACACGTTTTAATCGCGCTTCAATCGCTTCATAAAGGTATTGGCAAGCTCGAAGTGAGCGAAGCACGCCTTGGGGAGGACATCGAACAGGCCTGGGAAATTCTCGCCGAACCGGTGCAGACGGTTATGCGAGCCCACGGGATCGCGGATTCTTACGAACAGTTGAAAGGGTTAACGCGGGGCAAACGCATCGACCAACAAATGCTCCATGAATTTATCGATCAACTCGAAATTCCGACCACCGCCAAACAATCGTTGAAAGAGCTTACGCCCAGTAGCTATTTAGGCGTTGCGGCCCAGCTTGCCTCCCAGTCATGAACGACGTTGAGCTCCCCAAACTTGGGGAATCTTCCGAACGTTACGATGTCTTAGATCGCGAAGGTCTGGCCACTTTGTCGCTGTCGATGGTCGAGCAGACACGTCAAACTATCGAAATTGTCAGTCGGAACTTAGATCCCGCTATTTATGACCAAGATGAATTCGTGAGTGCCGTGAAGCAGCTTGTTTTAGGAAGGCGGCGTGCCCAAATCCGGATCATTCTCATGGATTCGGGGCCACTGTTGCGCCAAGGGCATCGTTTGATCGAACTCGCCATCCGGCTGCCAAGCTATATTTCCTTTCGAAATCCGGGGCGTTCAGATCGAGAATTTAATGAAGCGATGCTGGTGGCCGATACCATCGGTTATATCCGCCGCCAATTTGCCGATCGATTCGAAGGCGAGGCGGTGTTTCGCGATCGACGTGGCGCCGAGGAATTACGCAGACGTTTTGAGAAGATGTGGGAACGCGCCTCACCCGATCCAAATTTGCGACGGTTATCGATATGAACAATTGGCACCGTATTTTTGTTTTGCTGGCCACTTTGGTGCCGTTTGGCGCAGCCGCCAACCCGATGGTCACCGAGGTGGTGCCGCTCAATAATCGATTGGTCGACGACATTCTTCCTATTGTTAAGCCCCTAGTCGTCGAGGGCGGCACGGTAACGGGCATGAACAGTCAACTTATCGTGCGGACCACAAGCGAGAATCTTGCCGAAATCAAAGGCATTATTGCCTCACTCGACACCCGCTTGCGGAACTTGCGGATCTCGGTGCGCCAAGATGTCGACACCGCCCGTCGGGGCGCGGAAGACGCACTCGCGGCACGCGTGCGAAGCGGTGATGTGAGCGCCCAAGTGGGCGGTCCGGGTACCTTTGGTCCCGGTGCCAGTGTCCAGATCGGCGGCGATGATGGCGCGGTGCGTTACCGCACGCTCAGAACCGAAAGCCAAGAGCAACAACACAACACCCATTTCGTGCGCACCGTCGAAGGGCGACCCGCTTACATCCATGTCGGACAATCCATTCCGCAAGTGTACGGCTCGACGACGTTTACGCCGTTTGGCGCATTCTCGCAGCAGGGAATCGACTACCGCGAAGTCGGCAGTGGCTTCTACGTGACTCCGCGCCTTACCGCCGCCGGTAGCGTGCAACTTGAAGTCTCACCCTATGCCGACCGTCCGGGGGCCGGTGGCAACATTGAGGTCCGTGGATTAAATACGGTCGTCAATGGGCGTCTCGGTGAGTGGATCCCGCTTGGTGGTTCGGCGGATAGCGCGCGTGACGACCGCCAAGGCACGCTCTTCAGCACCCGCGACCGGCGCGATGATAGTTACGACGTTTGGGTGAAGGTGGAGGAGATCCCCTAATAAGCCGCCCGCGGGACTTGCCTGCTAGAATAGAAGCCTTGTCCAAGTACTCGGCCTAGATGCTAGTCCTCACCGGTCAGGGCGCTTATTCGCGCTTTCGCTTACATCGCATGCTGATGGCGCTTGGCGGTGAAGCGCCGGTAAGCGTAGAGACCCAAACTTGGATGATCGCTTGGTTCAATACCATCCCAAGTGAACCGCTCATCAATTCCCTTAGTGAGATTGTCGGCGCCAGCGGGCGCTTGAGCGATTCCCATGAAAAGCCCAGTTTTATTGTCACCCCCAGGGCCGGCAGTGTGTCGCCGTGGTCGAGCAAAGCAACCGATATTGCTCGCAATTGCGGGCTCGACAAGCTTGAGCGTATAGAACGGGTTACCGCCTGGTGGGTTCCCGGCGCGCAGCGCGCGGCGCTGATCGACATGGCACATGATCGAATGACGGAATCGGTGATGAGCGACGCGAGCGAACTCGGCCGCCTCCAGCAAAGCGCCTCGCCCGTTTCGTTCGCAAGCATCGAGTTCGGCCAACAGGGCGAAAGTGCATTGGCCAAAGCAAATTTCGAATTGGGACTCGCACTTTCGCAAGACGAAATTGAGTATCTGGCTTTACGCTTTACAGAACTCAAGCGCGATCCCCATGACATCGAATTGATGATGTTCGCGCAAGCAAATTCAGAACACTGTCGACACAAGATTTTCAATGCCAGTTGGACGCTCGACGGACACGCGCAGCAGCGGAGCCTGTTCGCCATGATCCGTAACACCTTCGAGAGCAACCCTAACGGCGTGCTGTCCGCTTATAGCGACAACAGCGCGGTCACCACGGGCTACACTGATCAGCGATTCTTCGCTGATCCGTTGACCCGAAAGTACACCTACCAAGAGGAGCGTATTGATCTCCTCATGAAGGTCGAAACTCACAATCACCCGACCGCCATCTCGCCATTTCCTGGCGCTGCGACGGGCTCCGGCGGAGAGATCCGCGATGAAGGGGCGACCGGGCGCGGCTCCCGCACGAAGGCAGGCCTGACGGGGTTTTCGGTCTCGCATTTAAGGATCCCCGATCTCAACGAACCCTGGGAGAGCCAACGCACCCTAAATACACGCTTGGCAAGCGCCTTGGACATTATGTTGGATGGCCCGATCGGGGCCGCAGCGTTCAATAACGAATTCGGACGGCCCGCGATGTGCGGTTACTTTCGGGTCTTTGAAAATCTGATCAACGAAAACCTAGTTTGGGGCTATGACAAACCCATCATGCTGGCCGGCGGCATGGGTAATATTCGCAGCGTACACATTGAGAAACAGTCGATCCCACCCGGTTCGCCGATCATTGTGCTCGGAGGACCGGCAATGCTGATTGGCCTTGGCGGTGGTGCGGCGTCGTCGGTGGATGCCGGGAAACTCGATTCCGACCTCGATTTCGCTTCCGTGCAACGCGATAACCCAGAGATGCAACGACGCTGTCAACAAGTGATCGACACCTGCTGGGCAGCAGATGGCGACAATCCGATCCTCAGCATTCACGATGTCGGCGCTGGCGGTCTTTCGAACGCCATTCCCGAACTGCTACACGACAGCGGCCGTGGCGGGCGGATCGAACTGAGAAAAATCCCCAGCGCCGATGAATCACTCTCGCCTCTGGAGATCTGGTGCAACGAGGCGCAAGAGCGTTATGTGTTGGCCATCAGCGCCAGCGCCGTGAATGAGTTCAGCGCGGTCTGTGCTCGCGAGCGTTGTCCATTTGCAGTAATCGGCGAAGCTACTGAAGTCGAACATTTAGAGCTGATGGATGAGCAGTTCGGCTCCAAACCGATCGATCTACCCATGGATGTGCTCTTTGGCAAACCACCGGTGATGCATCGAGAAGCCATCAACCCCGAACGCGCGCCCAAACCTCGCGCCGAAATAGTCAAGGAACTCGAAACGGCAATTCACGATGTGCTGCGCTTTCCGACGGTCGCTGATAAGCGCTTTTTAATCACTATCGGCGATCGCACGGTAGGTGGGTTGTCGGTCCGTGATCAGATGGTCGGGCCGTGGCAGGTTCCTGTAGCCGATTGCGCAGTCATGAGCGCGGGCTTTAAAGGCGTTTTTGGCGAAGCGATGGCAATTGGCGAGCGGACGCCCATCGCACTTGATCATGCGCCAGCCTCTGGACGCATGGCCGTGGGCGAGGCAATCACCAACATTGCCGCTGCCCCGGACCACATGCCTTTGTAGTATTTCTTTTCGTAGCCTAACTTGAGTGATAGGCAGTAGCGGTTGGCCGATTTCTTGCCAGGCTTGTAGCTGTAATACACGCG
>JBCCEV010000159.1:0-9357 GCA_039030125.1 Pseudomonadota bacterium
ATAGTCTCATTTTTGAGACTATTGATTTTGTTGCTTACAGCGAGGCTTTTGTACCTCATTTTCATATTCCACTGCAGAGTGGTAGCAACGAGATTTTAAAACGTATGCGTAGAAGGTATTTAAGAGAGTTGTATGTTGATAGAGTGAGCCGTATTAAAGCCGTAATGCCGGACGCCTGTATCGGTGTAGATGTAATTATAGGGTTTCCTGGGGAAACTGAGGCTCATTTTCTGGAGACCTATAACTTTCTCAATAATACGCTCGATTTCGATGGGGGTGTCCACACCTTTGCAGCGGGGGCCAGCTTATCCGGGCCGGTTAAGTTGCTGTCCGGTAGCTGGTCGATCCCAACCGGAACAATGAGCTTCGACGGTACGCTAGGCTGGAGCGCTGGGCCATCTTCTATAGACGGTGCAGGCACGCTCGCGGTTTTGGCCGGTGGTGTCGTCAATATGACAGGGTCCTCGACTTTGGCCTTGAACGCGCTGGTCAGCAACGCCGGAACGTGGAGCTACGGAACATCGAATAACGCGTTAACGACGAACGCCGGTATGACCTTCACGAACCTGAGTGGTGGGATTTTCTCGTTCGATAACGATATCAGCATCAATTCAACTGGGGGCTTATTCATCAACCAGGCGGGCGGTGTGTTTCGCAAGACGGCGGGGAGTTTGGGTTCGACCATATCAACGGCCTTCGACAACCAAAGCGGGACGATAGATTCCCAAACGGGTGGGCTCGTTGCGCTTGATGGCGGTGGGACGCATACCGGTTTTCTGCTGCTCGGCAATGGCGTCGAATTCAGTGCGGGTACCCACAGTGTCAGTAATGCCGGGCTCGCAAGCGGGGCGCTCACCATTTCAGGCGGCTCGGTAACGCTCAACGGGGCGCAGAACCTAACGAATATGACCCTAACCGGCGGCACGCTTTCCACGCTGGGAACGACAAATATCACCGCCGCTTTGGCGATCAGTAACGGGCCCATCACGCTAAACGGTGGTGGTGTGTTGCAGGTTGGAACGCTCGCCACCGCCAATCTTACCGGGGCCACGACTTTCGGCGTCGATGGTGGCACGACACTGCGGAATTTGGGCACATTCAATTACAACAGCTCCAACAACGCACTGACGTTGAACAACGCCTCGTCGTTCGATAATCAGGGGTTGTTCGTCTTTCAAAATGCCCTTGCGATCAATAACGGCGCGGGTACCAACAGTACCTTTGTGAACCAGGGCGGATCAGCCATCGTGCGAATGTCGGCGGCCGGTACCTCCATGATCCCGCTGAGCTTTCTCAACACCGGCGGTGCCGTTGAGGTCCCCAACGGTGTTTTGAGCCTCACCGGTGGCGGCACCTACTCCGGTGCCTTCGCGGTTAGCGGGATAAACACCTTGGATTTTGATGGTGGCATCCATCAGTTCAATGCGGCATCAACCTTGAGCGGGCCGGTGCGTTTGCTAAGCGGAAGCTGGTCAATACCGAGCGGCACCATGGCATTTAGCGGTGATCTCGGCTGGACCGGTGGGCCGTCGTCGATCAATGGGCCCGGAACACTTCAGGTACTCGCCGGCAGCAATGTGAACATGACCGGCTCTTCAACCTTGTCGCTGACCGGCATTCAGATCACTAACGCCGGCACCTGGAGCTACGCGACGGCCAATAACGCGCTCACCACGGGCGCCGGTACAACCTTTACCAACAATAGCGGCGGTATCTTCTCGTTTGACAGCGACATCAACGTCAACTCAACCGGTGGCTTGTTCGTCAATCAGGCGGGAGGCATTTTCCGGAAGACCGCGGGCGCCCTTGGCTCGGCCATCGCAACGGCGTTCAACAATCAAGATGGAACGATTGATTCGCAGACTGCGGGATTGATCAAGCTCAACGGCGGCGGCGCGCATACCGGTTTTGCACTGTTGGGCAATGGCGTGGAGATCAGCGGCGGCGCGCATACCGTCAGCGGCGGCGGTTTTACCGTCGGTAGCCTCACGGTGTCGGGCGGTACAGCCGACCTCAGTGGCTTTCAGGCGCTCAACAATCTCACAATGACGGGCGGTACTTTATCGCTGTTAGGCAATACCAGCGTCGATGGTACGTTGGCTTGGAGCGGTGGTCCGGCAAGCATTGATGGGCCCGGCACTTTGACGATATTAAGTACCGGTGTGGTTAATGTTACCGGTTCCTCGACCCTATCGAGCAACGGTCTCACTATCGAGAATTCGGGCACTTGGAACTACAACCCGTCGAATAACGCGCTCACGCTCAACACCAGCACCTTCAACAATAACGCCGGTGGCGTGTTCGATTTCGTCGGTAACCTGGCCGTCAACGGCGGCGCGACGTTCAATAACTTTGGCCTGTTGAAAGGGACCGGTCAGTGGACCGGCGATGTCAATAACAATTCTGGTGGCCAGATTTCACCGGGGGCATCAATCGGTACGCTCTTTGTGCAAGGCAATGTGCTTTTCGACGCTGGATCGGACTTACTGATCGAACTCGGCAGCGGTCTCACCCGCGACAAAGTCGATGTGTTTGGTTCGGTAACCGTCGCCACCGGGGCAACGCTGACTGTCCAGGGCGACGGCGGTTATGCCGGCGTCAACGGTGATAACTTTCTCAATGTCGTCGATATCACCAGCGGCACACTCTCCGGCACCTTTAATTTGGCGCCCAGTGCGTTGGCGGCAAACCCCATTTACTCCAGCGCCGCGATGAACATCATTATTGGCACCACCAACACGTGGCTACCGTCGGGCCCCGGCACGTTTATCTTTGGTAATGCCGCGAACTGGTCGCTCGGTACGCCCACCAGCGCGCAGGATCTGCAGATCAACGGTTTGAGCAGTGGCGCCATTGTCGATGTGATTTCGGGCATTACCGTCAATAGCCTCGATCTAAGTGGCTCTGCCGGTTCGATTCTGAAAATCAGTAGCACTGGCGGCTTGGTGATCAATAGCTTCGGACTATTCGAAGACTTTTTATTGGACGGTGGTCAACTCAGCGGTCCTGGGACGGTTAGCGTCGCCGGGAATTCGTCGCTGGATTCGGGGGTCGTTGCGAGCACACTAGCGCTGCTCGGTAATCTAAACGTGGGCGGTAACGTCAGCGTAATTGGCGATATTACGCTGGCTGGATCATTGAATATCGATTCGTCGCAGACCTTGACCAATACCGGGGTTTTCTCGTGGTTTGGTTCCGGACTGACCGCAAGCTCTGGGACGTTCGATAACCAGGGCACGTTGTTAGTGGCGGCCAATTCCTCTGTGGGTTTCGGCCTGGAAAACAACGGCGGTGATGTGTTCGTCTCGCCCGGCGCGGATGTCTCCTTTGTACAGTCGATCGAGAATAACAATGGCCTGCTCTATGTTGCGCCCGGTGCGACAATGGCGACCGATTCAGACTTCCTGCAGACTGGGGCCGCACAAACCGGTATCGATGGCACGCTGGAAATTGATGGTGACGTGTTCTTGACCGACGGCGAGTTTGTCGGTGATGGTTTGATTAACTTTACCGGCGGCGGCACGTTCTACAATGATGGCGTTGTCTCAGCGGGAGCCTCGCCCGGTTTGCTGCAGATCCTTGGCGACTACGTCCAGGGTCCCACCGGGATCATGATTGTTGATTTGGATGGTTTCACCGCGGGTTTGGATTTCGATCTGATCCAAATCAGTGGCACGGCGCAACTTGCGGGCGGCATCGTCATTAATCCAATCAGTGGATTTGCGCCCGAAGAGTTCGATGATTTTCAATTTCTCGAAACCGGCCTTGGCATTCTCAGTGGATTTGACAGTATCGCTTTTACCGGCGAGCAATCATTTGCGTTGATTTCTGATGGATTTGATATGCGTGCGATTGCTGGCGCTCCAGCTATCCAGATTTTTGCGCAAGCGCCACCAGAAATTCTGGAGCTGCCTGATCCCACCGATGATGTGCTTGTCATTGGAGACCCCGAGTATGACGGCGATATCGACACCGACTACTTCGAGGTCGACGACGACGAGTTTTTTGGGGATGAGGATGATGAAAGTGAGGGAGAAGACTTGCTGTCATTGATTGAAGACACCGACGATGAAGGGGGTTTGGGTTTCCAGAGCGATGAGGACGAAGGTGGCGAAGGCGTATTACCTGAGCTTTGCACGCCTTAAAGGTTGGCATTCATGAGGTTTCGTTTGTTAATCGCGCTAGGCGCTCTCATGCTCGCTGTGTGGCCTATCGATTCGGTGTGGGCCAATCAGATCGGTGAGGTAGTCGCCGCAAGAGGGGCGGCGAGCGCACAAGGGGGGAATGGCGCGGGCCGGTTATTGGGTCGCGGCAGCGCAGTCCACGCCGGCGATGTGTTGACAACCGGCAGCCGCAGTTTTTTGATCGTTAAATTCATCGACGATACCCGCATGACGCTGCGCCCGGATACCGTATTTCGCGTCGATGAATGGAATACAAGCGCGAACCAAGAGAGTGCCGTTTCAAGGTTGTTTAAGGGCGGGCTGCGGGCAATCACGGGTTTCATTACCAAAAGAAATTCGCGCGCCTTTAGAGTGAACACCTCAGTTGCCACAATCGGGATCAGGGGCACGACTTTCGACGCGCGCTTATGCGAGGGCGATTGTGCCGCTGATGTTCAGGCCTCTGGCGATTCGTCGCTGCAACGTAGCCAAGCCGTGGGCCGCGCGGGCTTCGTCCGTGGTGAAGTCGAGGTTCGTCGCGATGATGCGGATTACTCGCGGGTGATCGAGGCTGGGTCGCCGTTATATGAGGGTGACACCATCGCGACCGCTGATAGCGCATTCGCGGTTCTAGTCATGAGCGATCGGGGCCGAGTGACGCTGCGCGCCAATACGGAGTTCAAGATCGAATCCATGAAATATTCCGTGTCGAACCCCGAGCAGGACTCCCAGGTATTCCGTCTACTGCGCGGCGGTTTACGAGCGATCACTGGGTTGATCGGTAAACGCAATGCGAACCGGGTCAAATACCGAACCTCGGTGGCTACTATTGGGATCCGCGGGACGGGTTTCGACATGGTCTGCATCGATGCTTGCGGAGACGGCACGGCGGCCCTTGAAGCTGGTGATCCACTCGACATCGTGTTCAAAGCGCTTATCCAGGAGGCGCATGCCGCCGACGGGCTGGCGCCTGGACTGGTTGCAACGCCTTTTTTGAATACCATTTACGCAGAATTGAACGGGCAAGTATTCGAAATACCTGAAGGCATCGTGGGTTACATCGCCGCGGCCGTGCCGGATCTGCAAATATTGCCTCAGAACCCCGTACCCTTTGACGAGTCGCAAATGGATGGCGTCATTATTAACGAAGAGCAGCTCTTCGATACCGGCGCCGGACGCGACGGCGAACCTGGTCTGCATGTCGCGTGCATTGAGGGAACTGCCTGTGCAGTCGGTGACGATATCTTAGCGGCCGGTGAGTCTTCCTACACTAGCAGCGATGGCGACGTGCAAGTGCGAACCGAGTACGCAGCGCCGTTTTTGGTGGAAGACAAATACTTTCGAACCGTCACACTACCCGCTGACGTGATCGATCACGTATTCAACCCCGATTCCGATTACGACGCCGAAGACCCCGGGTCTAATCCACCAGGCGAGTGTATCGTCGGTGGCTAACGCGCCGCTCGTAAGCCAAGCGTTAACCGTGCCCGGCGGTGTTGGAAAACAAATTGATGATGATCGTGCCGGCAATAATAAAGCCGATACCAATAAGCGCGGGTAAGTCGGGTATTTGTTCGTAAAACACCGCACCAGCAATCACGATCAAAACAATTCCTATTCCAGACCAGATTGCGTAGGTCACGCCGAGCGGAATTGTCCTTAAGACGAGCGTTAGTAGATAGAAGGACACCGCGTAACCGATCACGACGATGGTGCTGGGTACAAGCTTCGTAAACTGCGCGGATGCTTTGAGGGCGGTGGTGCCGATCACCTCCGCAATGATCGCGACCGCCAGATAAACGTAGGCCATATCGCCACGGTTAAATCGTGATCTCCTCGGGCGGCGTAACGATATAACGGCCACCGGCCGAGACGACGACTTCAGCGCCCGGATGTATCACCAAGGTTGAAGTCGGCTCTTCAATAACGGCCGGTCCATTGATCTTCGCGCCGATCACCAGTTGTTCACCACGATAGATCGGGGTGTCGATCATTTCGCCGCTGAAATAGGCTTGCCGCGCATGGTCGCTTGTCGCGGTTTTATCCGTGCCGCTGCTGGTCGGATCGAGCGATGGTGGTTCGACCGCCGCGACCAATCGACCTCGCCAGTTGAGACATTCGACGGCTTGCCCAATGTCGGCTATGGCAAATACCCGATCATGCATTTTGTGGAACGCTTCCACGAGCCGCTCGACGTCTTCTGGGGTTTCGAAACGCTGTACGTCGATCTCGATCTCTAGTTCCCAAACTTGGAAGCGGTACCGTGCTTCGACGAAGAACCTTTTGGAGAGATCGCTAAAGCCGCGTTCGGCCAGACCCGAGGAAAATTGGTCAAGTTCGGCATGGATTATTTCCAAAGCAGCATTAACACCATCAAAGTCGAAGTTCTCCGAGGTCGTGAGTTTGCTAGCGCCGGCTTCTGTAATGATGTCGGAGAACTGCATACCCGAGGCGCTCAAGGCACCCGCGGTGCGGGGCACGAGGATGTGCTTGCAACCTAACTCGGCCGCGATCGGTACGATCCCCAGGCCGCCGGCGCCGCCACCGGCAACCAGGGAAGAATCACCCGGATTCAGGCCCTCATTGATTGTGAGTTCTTTGATGGCCTCGATCATGTTTTCGTTGGCGACGGTCATGATCGCGTAAGCCGCGCGCTCCAAAGGTTGGTCGATTTGTTCACCAAACTTGGCGACCGCGGTTTTCGCGGCCTCAAGATCGAGGTTCATTCTCCCGCCCAGGAAGTGCGCGGGATCGATGTAGCCTAGGACCACGGCCGCATCGGTAACCGTGGCATATTCCCCACCGGCACCGTAGCAAGCTGGGCCCGGATCTGAGCCGGCGGATTGAGGGCCGACCCGCAGCAGTCCGCCTTCATCGACCCACGCAATCGAACCGCCGCCCGCGCCAATAGAGTGGACCGCCACCGATGCCATTCCCAGATTGTCGCCGGTCCACTGCGGCCCGAGCCAAGTATCGCGAGAGAACTCCACCATGCCGTCGCGAACCAGGCTCACATCAAAAGTGGTTCCCCCAGCGTCGCAAACGATGATGTCCGTCGGCAGGCCTTCTGCCTCGACATAGGCGAGTCCCGCGATCGGCGCCATAGCGGGACCCGATTTGACGAGGTAAATCGGCTTTTTCACAACGTCGTTAAGGTGCATTACGCCGCCAAACGAGGTGCTGACGAGGATGTCCGCGGTATACCCGGCGCCCCTCAAATCCTCTTCAAGGGTCAACAGATACTCCTGCATCAATGGCTTGAGCGAGGCGTCGATGGCCGCCGATGACGCTCTTCGGTATTCGCGTAATATCGGGTTGATTTGGTGAGCCAGTGTGTACGGCACTCCCGGCAGGATCTCCTCGCACAACTCGCCTATCTTCAACTCGTGCTCAGGGTTAGCAATCGACCACAGCAGACAGATGGCGATCGCTTCGATATTTTTAGTTTTAAGTGATTCGAGAAGCTCGCGCGTGGCTCGTTCGTCGAGCGGTTTATCGACACCGCCTTCAGCATTGATCCGCTCGCTCACTTCGAAAGTCAGTCGTCTGGGAATATAAGGATCGGGATACTCCATCTGCAGATTGTGGGGCTCGGCTTTGCCGCCCTCTTTGAGCAGCAAAACATCTGGAAAGCCGGCCGTGGTTAGGAACGCGGTCCGAGCAATCTTGCGCTCTACGATCCCGTTGGTTGCGCGGGTCGTGCCGTAAACGAAAACAGAGGTTTCCTCCAGTAGCCGGGGCACCGGTATTCCAAGCTGTTCGGCGGTGACATCGAGGCCGGCGTTGATACTCGAAAATGCGCGCTTGCGATCGGTGAGTGCCTTACCAACGGTGAAGTTGCCGCCATCGTCAGTGACGACGACGTCGGTGAAAGTCCCGCCGGTATCGACGGAAATGCGGTAGCCCATGGGAACGCGTTCCTAGTTTTCTGGCGCCAGCTGCGGCGCGAAGGCGCTCACGCTACGGCTGGGGACCTTCGAGGTCAACTTTTTGTCGTTAGGCGGCTTCGCGGCGCGCGAGCTCCGGTAATGCAGCCGCAACATTGGGATTGACGATCTTACCGTCGTGAATGTTTAGGCCTTGAGCTAACGCTGGATCGATTTCGAGCGCCGCAAGACCGTGGTCGGCAAGTTTTTTAACGTAGGGCAGGGTGACGAAGTTCAGTGCGGCGGTTGCGGTTTTCGGAACCGCGCCGGGCATGTTCGTCACACAGTAGTGAACCACATCATCGACCACGTAAGTCGGCGCGTCGTGGGTGGTTGGGCGCGAGGTTTCGGCGCAACCGCCTTGGTCAATCGCGACATCGACGATGACGCTTCCGGCTGGCATTCCGCTGATGAGTTCGCGGGTTATCAACCGCGGTGCCGCGGCCCCTGGGATTAATACCGCGCCAACCACCAAATCACTGTTGGAAATGCTTCGTGATAGGTTTTCAGTATCGCTGAATAAGCATTTCAAACGCGCCCCGTAACGCTGCGATAGCTCGCGCAAACGCTCAGGCGATATGTCGAGCAATGTGACCTCTGCGCCGAGACCTAAAGCCATAGCTGCGGCGTTTTCCCCGACCACACCGCCACCGACGATCGTCACACGGCCCGGGGCAACGCCGGGGACGCCACTTAAGAGCACGCCAGAGCCGCCGTTTGCTTTCTGCAAGAAATTGACGCCGGCTTGCACTGACAAGCGGCCCGCGATTTCACTCATCGGCGTTAGGAGCGGTAGTGCGCCGGCCGGCGTTTTAACGGTTTCGTAGGCGATGGCCGCAACACCTTTGGCCATCAGTAGAGACGCTTGTTCGGCGGCGGCTGCGAGGTGCAGGTAGGTAAACAAGATCTGGCCGGCTTGCATTTGCAGACACTCCTCCGGCTGAGGCTCCTTAACCTTGACCAAGAGTTCCGCGGCCGCGAACACATCTTTGTTTGAGACGACGAGTCGGGCCCCGGCGGCTTGGTAGTCCTGATCGGTCGACCCACTGCCCATTCCAGCACCTTCGGCAACCAGGATTTCGTGCCCTGCGCGGGCGAGCTCCGAGACGCTGGCAGGGCTTAATCCGACCCGATACTCATGGTTCTTAACTTCTTTAGGGACCCCAATTTTCATATCGAACTCACAAGACTAAGGATGATGTAAATATAGTTCTATTAATTCGACATTAAATAGATAAATTAGGATAATATGACTATGGAATTAGAAT
>JBCCEV010000160.1:0-9290 GCA_039030125.1 Pseudomonadota bacterium
GACCACCCGATCAACCCGGTCGACGGAATAGAGCTGACCCGGGCGGAGGTCGATCAGACGCGAGAAGGCCGCTGCGTCGAGCCCCGGCGCGAAGACCGAAACCGATGTCTCGCCGATCCGATAAGGAATGCCCTCGGTGATCGAGAAGGTTACGAAGAAGGCGTTCCGCTCGCGGGCAAGTTCCGCGACGGCGGTGTTGACCTGAAAATCCAGATACCCGCGGTTGAGGTAGAAGTTCCGGAGCGCCTCACGGTCAAGCTCCAGCCGATCCGGGTCGAAGATGTCGTTTGAGAAGAACGGGCTCAAGATCCCGGCTTGCGCGGTGCGGATCACCCGGCGGAGCCGGCGGTCGGAATAGGCTTCGTTTCCAACAAAGGCGATCCGCTGGATCTCGGTCACCCGGCCTTCGAAAATCTCGTAGTCCAATCGCAACATTCAGGTGATCGATGGGGTGCCAATGGGTACCCGCGATCGTTTGATGCTAGTTGAGGTTGACGGCCAACGCTTGCTTCTAGGGGTCTCTGGCAATGGTATTCAACCACTGCACGTTTACGCAGCGCCCGCCGAGAACCCTGCCAGTTTTGAGTCCGCGTTGAGCGCGAGCGCCACTGAATCGCTAAAGAGTGCGCCACTGTGAAACGGGTTCTCATCACCGCACTGTGTTTCCTCCTGCCCGGTGTAGGTCTGGCAGACGGTGGCATACAGGCGCTGTCAGTGACTACCGATGCGAATGGCTCGCAAACCTACACGTTAAGTTTGCAATTGTTGTTGTTGATGACCGCGCTGACGATGCTGCCTGCGGTAATGCTGGCAATGACATCGTTCACCCGGATTGTGATTGTGCTGGCGATCCTCCGCCAGGCGCTCGGCACGGCCCAAACGCCGAGCAATCAGGTACTGGTCGGACTGGCGTTATTTATGACGTTTTTTATCATGGCGCCGGTTGTCAACAACGTGTATTCCGATGCGGTAACGCCTTACCTCGCCGAAGACATCGGTGCTATCGACGCGCTCAAAAACGCCGAAGCACCCGTACGTCAGTTTATGTCTGGGCAGACGCGGGAAACCGACTTGGCGTTATTCGCCGAACTCTCGGATAGTGACGGGTGGGGCAGCGTCAACGACGTTCCGCTCACGGTCCTGCTGCCGGCATTCTTAACCAGCGAACTCAAAACCGCCTTTCAAATTGGATTTTTGATCTTCATCCCGTTTTTGATCATCGATCTGGTCGTCGCGAGCGTGCTGATGTCAATGGGCATGATGATGTTGTCGCCTCTGATCATCTCATTGCCATTTAAGATCATGTTGTTCGTCTTGGTCGATGGTTGGGCACTGATCGTCGGCACCTTGGCTGCAAGTTTCGCGTGACGCCTGAATTAATTATCAGCATTGGCTCGCGCGCGTTAGAACTCACGATCGTGCTGATGGTGGTGTTGTTGGGGCCCGCGCTCGCCGTGGGACTGTTAGTCAGCCTGTTTCAGGCCGCTACCCAGATCAACGAGATGACACTCAGCTTTATTCCCAAGCTTCTGGTCACGGTGATGGTGCTGATCATTGGTGGGCCTTTTATTCTGCGGCTTATCACCGACTATACGGTTCGGCTCTACCAATCGATCCCGGCGATGATCGGATAAGCGAATGCTAGAGTTCAGTGATGCGCAAATGCTGTCCGCGCTCGGGCAATGGCTATGGCCGCTGCTGCGGATCTCGGGCTTCTTGCTGACCGCCCCCATCATTGCCACGCGCTCGGTACCGATGCGGGTGAGAATTTCCTTGGCCCTCGTGCTGTGCATCGCAATTGCGCCGGCGCTGCCACCGCAACCATCGTTATCTGATTTGGGTACTCAAGGCTTTGCGTTGGCCGCCGCGCAGCTCGTAATTGGTGTGGCGCTGGGTTTGGTGTTCAGGTTGATGTTCCTGGTGTTCGAGTTTGCGGGGCAACTCGCCGCGCAACAGATGGGGCTTGGTTTTGCCTCCCTCATTGATCCACAAACCGGTGCGCAGGTTCCCGTGCTAAGCCAGTTCTACATCCTCTTGGCAACCCTGCTCATGTTCGCAATCGATGCGCACCTGGTCTTGATTCAAGTGCTCGCTGAGAGCTTCGTGGTTCTGCCAACTAGCGATCAGGCTATCGCGCCGGGAGGACTTCGCGCAGTGGTACGGTGGTCTGCCGACTTGATTGCCCTGGCGCTGCTATTCAGCCTGCCAGTGGTGATTGCGCTGCTTGCCATTAACTTCTCGCTCGGCGTCATGGCTCGCTCTGCACCGCAGCTCAATATTTTTGCGGTCGGTTTCCCGGTGATGATTCTCGTTGGCGTGGTGCTCGTGTTTGTCTCACTGTCACATCTCGCCCCCTTTACCGCCTCGCTGTTCGACAAGAGCCTGATCGTGGCCGACGAAGTCCTCAGGGCACGCTGATGGCTGAACAACCGCAAGACGGCCAAGAACGCACCGAGAAGGCGACGCCCAAACGCCTGGAAGATGCCCGCAAGAAGGGACAGGTTGCGAGGTCGCGGGAATTGACTTCCATGGTGATGCTGTTCGGCGGTGGAGTCGCCGCGCTGAGCAGCTCGGGTTGGACGGGCGCCAATGTAACGGCACTCATGGCGCGATCATTCGATGTAACGCATGCACGTCTTCTCAATCCCGAGCAATTGCGTGTGGTGTTTACCGAGGCGTTACTTACTGGTTTGACATCAATCGCGCCAATTTTGTTTGTAACAACAATCCTCGCAATCGCTGGAACCTCGCTCCTCGGCGGCATGAATTTCAGCGTGGGATCCCTCGCGCCCAAGCTTGAACGGTTGGATCCAGTCAAAGGCCTTGCCCGTGTTTTTGGGATCAAGGGCTTGGTCGAAATGCTCAAAGCCGTCGCCAAATTTGTATTGATACTCGGTTTCGCGGTTGTGGCGCTGTCGTTGCTCTTTGAACCCATGATGGCCATTGGCCAAAGCGATCTTCGCCCGGCACTCGCCGACGCCAAGAAAATCGTCTTCTGCGTTTTTATGGCCGCCGCCGCCGCTACCGTTTTGGTGGCGGCCTTCGATGTTCCCTTTCAACTTTGGGAGCATGCGAAGCGCTTGCGCATGTCACATAAAGAACTCAAGGATGAACTCAAGGAAACCGAAGGAAGCCCCGAGCTCAAAGCACGCCAGCGCGCCGCTCAACAAGAAATGGCGCGACGCCGGATGATGGAAGCGGTGCCGGATGCCGATGTGGTGATCACCAACCCTGATCACTATGCGGTCGCGCTCAAGTTTGATCCGGCGACCATGGCCGCGCCGCGGGTGGTGGCCAAGGGCGTCGAGCATGTCGCTCTCAAAATTCGCAGCATCGCCAGCGACAATCAGGTTACCGTTGCCGAAGCGCCACCGCTGGCGCGCGCCCTCTACTACAGCACCAAACTCGACCAGGAAGTCCCGCAAGGATTGTATTTGGCGGTCGCTCGCGTGCTCGCCTACGTGTTTCAGCTCCGTGAAGGGGTGGCCGGTATCACGCTGCCGTCTGATCTTCCCATCCCCGCCGAATTCAGACGGGAGCCCGCGAGCTAATGGCGAGTATCGGCATTGCCGGCAGCACACCGGTCGACCTCATCAGAGGATTAAATCAAATGCGTTTGGGCGCACCGGCACTGTTGATCGCCATCATGGCGATGATGGTTGTGCCGCTGCCGGCCTTCGCGCTCGATGTCCTTTTCACTTTCAATATTTCTCTGGCGCTGGTGGTCCTGCTGGCCTGCGTATATAGCAGACGTCCGCTCGATTTCGCGGCGTTTCCGACACTGCTGTTAGTCGCCACGTTGTTGCGATTGTCGCTTAACGTGGCCTCGACACGGGTAGTTTTGCTTAACGGCCATAACGGTACCGGGGCCGCTGGCCAGGTCATCGAGGCATTTGGTGACTTCGTCGTTGGAGGGAATTACGCGGTCGGGTTTGTCGTGTTCGCGATCCTCGTGATCATAAACTTTGTCGTGATCACAAAAGGTGCTGGGCGGATCTCCGAAGTCAGCGCGCGATTCACTTTGGATGCCATGCCGGGTAAGCAAATGGCGATCGACGCCGATCTCAACGCCGGCGTGTTGACCCAAGAGGAAGCTAAACAACGACGCGCCGAAGTATCGGAAGAGGCGGATTTCTACGGGGCCATGGACGGTGCGAGCAAGTTCGTAAAAGGCGACGCAATTGCCGGCATTCTGATCCTCGTCATCAATATCGTGGGCGGGTTGGTTATCGGTGTCCTGCAACACGGGATGGCAGTTGAAGAAGCCGCCCGGGTATTTGTGTTACTCACCATCGGTGATGGGCTGGTCGCGCAGATCCCTTCCCTATTGCTGGCGACGGCGGCCGCGATCATCGTCACGCGGGTTTCCGCCGAAGCTGAGCTCGGTCAGCAAATCACATCGCAACTCTTCGATGACCCCAAAAGCCTGACGATCACCGGTAGCGTCCTCTTTGTCATGGGCGTGATCCCTGGCATGCCAAACGTTGCATTTCTAACCATGGGTGGTGGAGCGTTGACCGTCGCCTATTTCCTCTATCGTAAGCAGCAGGCCGCGCGAGACGCGCAGGCGCTCGAGCCGCCGCCGCCGCCAATGAACAGCGACAGTAAGGAACTGTCCTGGGATGATGTTTCACCGGCCGACGTGATTGGTTTGGAAGTTGGGTATCGTTTAATCCCCTTAGTCGATCGCAGCCAGCAAGGTGAATTATTAGGACGCTTGCGCGGTGTGCGGAAGAAACTCTCTCAAGAGCTCGGTTTCCTCATTCCTTCGGTTCACATCCGCGACAATCTGGATCTTGATCCCAGCACCTATCGGATCAGCGTCCAAGGCGCGATTGTCGGGCAAGCCGAGGTTCAGCCCGACAAAGAAATGGCGATTGATCCCGGCCAGACTTACGGCCAGGTTGAAGGCACTCCAGCCCGCGATCCCGTCTTTGATTTAACGGCCTATTGGATCGCCCCAAGTTCGCATGATCAGGCGCAGTCGCTGGGCTACACGGTGGTTGACGCCAGCACGGTCGTGGCCACACACCTCAGTCGTATCCTGCAAGAGCACGCCCACTTACTGCTCGGCCATGATGAGGTTCAAAAACTTCTCGACGCAATGGCCAAAACAAGTCCCAAGCTCGTCGAGGACTTAGTGCCAAACACCTTGCCGATGGCGGTCGTCGTGAAGGTTATGCAGTCGCTTTTGGAGGAACAGGTACCCCTTAGGGATGTGCGCACGATCTTGCAGGTGCTGTCAGAACACGGACCCAAGAGTCAAGACCCCGCCGCCTTGACGGCCTTGGTGCGGGTTGCGCTCGGTCGACTGATTGTTCAACAAATCAATGATTTGGCTGCAGAACTGCCGGTGATCACGCTGGCGCCGTCGTTGGAACACTTATTGCACCAGTCAGTTGAAACCATGAATGGAAACATTCCGGCCATCGAGCCGGGCCTGGCTTCAACAATGATCACTTCGCTGAAATCGCTGGAAGAGCAAAGAGACATCGCGGGCGAACCGACCGTGCTGTTGGTCAACGACTTGATCAGGGACTTCGTTAGCCGTTTCGTTCGCCAAGCGGCGCGTAATGTGCAGGTCCTTGGGTTTAACGAAATACCGAGTGACACCCAACTGCGCATCGTCGGACAACTCGGCGATAACGCGGCGCTTGAGCATACGGGCTAGAGAACAATGAAGGTTAAAAAATACTTTGCCGAATCGATGCGCTCCGCCCTTGATCAAGTTAAGCAGGAGCAGGGTCCCGATGTCTTGATCCTTTCCAATCGCCAAGTTGATGGCGGTATCGAGCTGGTAACCGCGGATGCGGATAGTGTCAGCGGCGAGCACCGTGCCGAGCTTGGCCGCGCGGTCGATCAGCTTGAGAGCAATGGTAGGAGTGACCCGCTGGACTCTCGGGAATACCTGTGGACGGACCCAACCACGGTCGCCCATATGCGCGATGAGTTACAAAGCTTGCGCAAACTGTTGGAACAGCAACTCTCAGGGCTTGCCTGGTCGGACTTTGGGCGATCGAATCCGCGCCGCGCCTATATTTTGAGACTCCTATACCGGCTTGGTATCGCACCTCAACTGGCTAATGAAATCGTCTCGCAGATCCCCGAGGATCTGGATCCGAAAGCGGCTTGGCACCGCGCGCTGGCGCTGCTTGTGGTGCGCCTTGAGACCATGGATGACCCCATTGCCAAGGGTGGCCGCTTCGCCATCTTTGGCCCGACGGGGAGCGGCAAAAGCACGCTGATCTCCAAGCTCGCCGCCCGTTTTGCGCTTGAACGTGGTGCGCAAAAAGTGGCGGTTATATCAATGGATGGTTATCGCCTGGGGGCACATCATCAGATGACCGCCTTGGGCCGTTTGCTCGGAATAACCGTAAACGTGGCGCGCGCGAGCCACGAGATCCCGGCGATGCTTGATGCACTATCTGAAAAACGTTTGGTGCTTATCGATACACCCAGTTTTGTCGCCGATGACCCGAAGTTCCAGCAACTTCTGGGCGAATTGCTCGCCGACCCACTGGATATACAGGCCTATTTGACCATTCCCGCGGCGGCCGACTATATGGCCATGCTGAAGTTCATCAGCGGCGCTGGACGTCACGCAATGGCGGGCTGCGCACTGACCAAGATCGATGAGGCTGGAACCTTGGGCCCAGCGCTGTCGGCTGTGATCGAATCTGGGTTGCCACTCGCCTATCTGAGTTCAGGACAACAGGTCCCCGGGGATCTGGACAACGCGCGTGCGCGCCCGTTGGTCTTGAAAGCGGTCGCGATGGCCGGTCAGCAACCCGCCGCTGAAGGCGAGTTGGCATTTGAAGCGAGCTTCGCCAAGGGTTCAAACCTATGAGTGCCGTAATGCAACCAATGAGTAGCCCGGTGAAGGTGGTCGCGGTCACCAGCGGCAAGGGTGGCGTTGGCAAAACCACCGTTGCAGTTAATCTTGCCGCGACACTCGCGCACGCAGGTAATAACGTGTTGCTGCTCGACGCGGATCTAGGTCTTGCAAACATCGACGTCCTGCTCGGGCTAACGCCCGAGCGCACCTTGCAAGAGGTCATCGACGGGGCATGTACCTTGGCTGATGTGATGATCAAGGGGCCGGCGGGCATCAATGTGATCCCCGCTGCGTCGGGGGTGCAGAAGATGGCCGAGCTTGACGATCTTGAGCGCAACGGATTGCTTGCGGCGTTCGATGAGTTGGTAACGCCAATTGACGTGATGATCATCGACACGGCCGCGGGTATTGCGTCTAACAGCATGTACTTTTGCGATGCTTCACAAGAAGTCTTAGTGGTGGTTTGTGATGATCCAGCATCGATTACCGATGCCTACGCAACGATTAAAGTCCTTAATCGGCGCACGGGAAGAGATCGATTTCGGGTGCTGGTCAATATGGCACACAGCGAGCGCGCCGCGCTCAATATCTACGCGGGTCTTCTGCGCACCTGCGATCGCTACCTGGATGTGGCGCTCGATTACTGCGGTGTTATTCCTTATTGCCCGGAGGCGGCGAAATCCGCGCGCCAGCGGCGACCGGCGGTTCTTGCGTACCCGCACTCGCGAATCGCCGGATCTTTCAAGAAGTTGGCCCTTGGTGTCGATACATGGAAGACGCCTCAATGGGCAAGCGGTCGATTGGAGTTTTTCATCCAAAGGATCGCTAAAACGACAGTTGTTGGAGGGATGGCTGGAGTATGAAGAATCTCGCAGAGTATAAGAGCACAGCCGCGGTCGATAAGGACGGGTTAGATGGTGACCAGTTTGTCGAGCGCTATTCGCCGCTGGTCAAGCGCATCGCCTACCATCTAATGAGCCGTTTGCCACCCACGGTACAAATCGAAGACCTAATTCAATCGGGAATGATTGGTCTGCTCGAAGCGTCTAGAAACTACGATGCTTCCCAGGGTGCCAGTTTCGAAACTTACGCCGGTATCCGGATCCGCGGTTCGATGTTGGATGAAATCCGCAAAGGCGACTGGGCACCCCGATCGTTACATCGAAAAGTGCGTGATATCAGTAAGGCTATTGCCGAGATTGAAGCTGAACACGGACGCGATGCGCGTGATTCGGAGATTGCCGAGCGCAGCGGGATGGACCTGCAGGAGTATCACACCACCCTGCGTGATGCCAATGGCCACCGGATTTTTAGTTTCGAAGAGCTGCCGGTCGGAGAAGAAGGGGTTACAGAGGGACTCTCCCAAAGCCTCCCCCAGCCTCAGGATCAGTTACAAGAAGATCGCTTTCAGGAAGCACTCGCCGCTGCCATCGACGGCTTGCCGGAGCGCGAGCGCATGGTGATGTCGCTGTATTACCGCGAAGAGCTGAATTTGCGTGAAACCGGCGAGGTTTTGGGCGTCAGCGAGTCGCGAATTTGCCAGATCCACTCCCAGGCCCTGATCCGACTGAAGTCGCGCATGCAGGATTGGACGTCTCCCGACCTCTAGTCCCTGAGTGGGTGGTTCACAGGCGGGTCTGGCCACTCAAGAAAAACGGATTTTTGACGATCTAATGGTCGTGAGATCAGATGTCCCGAAACCCGTGAATTTAATCTCCGAATGTTTGCATATTTTTCGTAGCGAGGAGCCGCGATGCGCTTTGATGTGCTGAGTATTACGGGTCTCCTTGTCGCTTTCTGCGCCGTGGGTCTTGGGCAGCAGCTTGAAGGCGGCTCTCTTGCGACGCTAATCAATGGGCCGGCTGTGCTCATCGTACTTGGGGGCACCATAGGCGCGACCATGTTGCAATCACCGCTACCGGTGTTTGCCCGCGCTACGAGCATGCTGACATGGGTGTTTCGGCCACCCAAGACAGAGCGGCTAGCCGTCATGGGTGAGCTTATCGAATGGGCGCACTTGGCACGCCGTGAGGGATTACTCGGATTGGAAGGGGTGGTGGAGTCTGTCGAAGACGATTTTGCGCGTAAGGGTTTGCAACTGGTAATCGACGGCAACGAACCTTCGGTGATCCGCGAAACCCTTGAACTCGATTGTTTGTCGCGTGAGCGCCGCGATTTAAGCGCGGCAAAAGTTTTCGAGGGTATGGGCGGCTACGCACCGACATTAGGGATCCTGGGGGCGGTGATGGGATTAATCCACGTCATGAATAACCTCGCGGACCCCGCGATGCTCGGTCATGGGATAGGTGTGGCTTTTGTCGCCACAATTTACGGGGTTGGCCTTGCGAACCTGGTTTTTATTCCAACCGCCAACAAGCTCAAGGCGTTGGTGCGCGAGGAAAGCCGGTTTCAGGAATTGATTGCGGTGGGTGTCATCGCCATCGCTGAAGGTGAA
>JBCCEV010000161.1:0-9226 GCA_039030125.1 Pseudomonadota bacterium
ACAGGCCAGCGTTGGCGAGCGCCAGATTAATCTCACCCTCAGCCTTGAGGGCATTCAAACGCTCGGTTGTTACCAGCAACGTTTGCAGGCTTACCCGCAAAGATTGCGAGTAGGTCGCAAGTGCGGCGACGGCCTCAGCTTCGGCCCTCGTCGACTCAACATCCTCCACCAAGCGCGCAAGCGCCGCGCCGCCACCCATCGAAACTTTGCGTCCCAATAAATCAAGCGCCTGGATCCCGTGCGTTCCTTCATGAATCGGGTTGAGGCGGTTATCCCGATAGAAGCGCTCGACCGGAAACTCGCGGGTATACCCATAACCGCCCAGGATCTGAATCGCGTGCTTGTTCGCTTCCAAGCAAAACTCTGAAGGCCAGGATTTCGCGATTGGCGTGAGGATTTCCAATAATAATTCGTGGCGTTGGGCCGCGGCGGGATCGCTAGCGGTTTTTTGCAAATCAATCAGATAAGCACAAAGAAACACCAAGGAAAGAGAGCCCTCAGCAGCACTTTTTTGCGCTAGCAGGAGCCTGCGAATATCAGTGTGCTCGATGATCGGGATTTGTGGAGAGGTCGGATCTTTTTGTTGTGGGTGGCGTCCTTGTGGGCGGTCTTTAGCGTACTGCAATGAATGTAGGTAGCCGGTGTAACCAAGAACGGCCGCGCCCATCCCGACGGCGACCCGCGCCTCATTCATCATGTGAAACATGTAGAACAAGCCTTGGTTCAAATCGCCTATCAAATAACCTTTGCAAGGGCCTTGCTCGCCGAAATTAAGAATGGTGTTCGTGGTGCCGCGATAACCCATCTTGTGGTTGAGCCCTGCTAAGGCAATATTGTTATGTGATCCAAGACTGCCATCGTCATTGACTTCGTACTTTGGCACCAGGAACATCGAGATGCCCTTCACGCCCGGCGGCCCTCCCGGCACTTTCGCCAGCACCAGGTGAACGATATTGTCTGATAACTCATGCTCGCCACCAGATATCCACATCTTCGTCCCGGTGATCAGGTAATGTTCTTCTCCGGTCGGCTCGGCCTTCGTTTGAATATCCGACAAAGACGAGCCCGCCTGAGGTTCGGACAAACACATCGTGCCAAAGTAACGACCCTCGACCAGCGGTTGGCCGTAGGTCGCGCGCTGTTCTTCAGAACCAAACCGTGTCAGTAAATTGATCGCCGCGTGCGTCAATAAGGTGTAACCAGCGGTACCCACATTGGCGGCCGTGAAATACGCTTGGGTCGCTTGGGTGACTACGAAAGGAAACTGAGAGCCACCGAGATCTTGTTCGGCAGCAATTCCCATGAAACCCGCCTCGCTGTAGGCATCGAGCGCATCCTTAACGGCCGGCAGCATCTTAACTTTCTCGCCGTCAAAGCTTGGCTCCTGCGCATCTATCTCCGCGGCATGCGAGGCAAACTTCTCTTCGGCAAGCCGCAAGGACGCCTCGATCACGGCGTTTACGGTTTCCCGATCGTGATCGGCGTAGCGCGCATTTTTGAAAAGGGCTTCGGTGTCGAGAAATTCGTAGAGATTGAACTCAACATCGCGTGGATTTAGTAAAAGACTCATGGAAAAAGATCTACCCTAGGCAAGATAGCCGCCATCGACCACGATCGAACTACCAGTGGTATAAGAAGACGCGTCAGAAGCCAAATAAAGGACCGCCGCTGCCATCTCGTCGGGCGCGGCGCCGCGCGCCAACGGCACGTGCGGCATCATTTTGGCCATGAATTGTTCATCGTCGAACAGCGCTTGCGCGAATTTTGTCTGGGTTAGGCCGGGCACCAAGGTGTTAACCCTGATCCCATATTCACCGCACTCGCGCGCAAACACTTTGCTCATGTTGACGATAGCGGCTTTGGTCATCGAATAAACGCCTTGTTTGTCTCCCGGAGATAATCCGTTTGCCGAAGCGACGTTGATGATGTTGCCTCCGCCCTGCTCTCGCATGCGACGTCCAGCATAAACCGACATGAAAAAGTAGCCACGCATATTAACTTCCAGGGTCTTATCAAACGAGCCGACATCAGTATCGAGAACATGGCCGTAGTAGGGATTGGCGGCCGCATTATTGACCAAAATATCGATGCGACCATGGTTGCGATCGATGTCTTCGTAAATCGCTTCAATGGCCTCGATGCGCCCGACGTGACAGCTTTGCGCTTCGGCGCTGCCACCCAGCGTTTCGATGGCCGCGACGCTTTGTGCGCAACGCTCCGCATCGCGGCTGGCACAGATAACATGCGCCCCATATTCCCCTAAAATAGTGGCTGCCGCGGCTCCAATTCCGCGGCTCGCGCCAGCCACCAGCGCGACCTTGCCGCTCAGATCGAATTGCTCGCGGCTCACGCGGCAAAATCCTTCAGCAAGCGGCGGGCGACAGAGAGTTTGTGCACCTCGTCAGGACCATCATAAATTCGTGATCCACGGTCTTCGCGATAGAAATGACTGAGCACCGTGTAGTCCGTGATCCCCAAAGCACCATGAACTTGTATCGCGCGGTCGACAACCTTCATCAGAACATCGGCACAATGATATTTAATCTTCGAAATATCGTTGCGCGCTTCCTTCGTACCGACCTGCTCGATGCGCCAAGCGCAGTGCAGAATTAACCAGCGTGCGGCGTCGATTTCCGCAGAGCATTCCGCTATCCAGGCTTTCATCAGGTCGCTGTCGGCGAGGCGACGATCGTCGGCACCAATCACTCGGGTCGAGGTCCGTTCGATCATCATGTCCAGCGAGCGAGCGCAGATCCCCATCCACCGCATACAGTGATGAATTCGTCCTGGGCCGAGCCGGGCCTGCGCCATTCGAAAACCTTGGCCTTCCTCGCCAAGCAGATTCTCGATTGGCACCCGGCAATCATTAAAGCTCACCTCACAGTGACCCATGATGCTTGCGCCGGGATGCCCCATGATGGGGGTACTCTTGTCGATGCTGAAGCCGGGAGTACCTGCTGGCACCAAGATAATACTCTGACGATCATGGGGTGGGGCGTCAGGGTCGGTAGTGACCATCACTAAACCCAGTACTGCGCCCTCGGCACCCGTGATAAACCATTTCTTTCCATTGATAACCCACTCGTCACCGTCACGTTCGGCCGAGGTTTCCAGGAACAGCGGATTAGCGCCCGAGTTATTGCGTTCGGTCATAACGAAACAGGTTCGATCGCCGCCCACCATGCGCGGCAGCCACTCCGCTTTCTGGGCGTCGCTGCCAAATAAATGCATGGTCTCAATATTTCCCGCGTCCGGAGCATTGCATCCAAACGTATAGTGACCCATTGGCGAACGCCCGAGCACTTCGGACACCAAACCGTGGTTGACGAGATCTAAGCCCAAGCCGCCGTATTCTTGCGGATGATTGGGGGCCCACAGACCCAACTCCTTCACCTTTTTGCGTTTCTCCTCCAGTTCACCGAGAACCGCCCCGAAACCCTCCTCCATCATTTTCGGCTCTAACGGTACCAGTTCGTCATCGACGAACTGTCGCATCCGCATCGTGATCTCGAGAATTTCGTCGGACGGTTGGAAATCGATCATGGGGAACCCCTTCAAGCCTCTATGAATTATGAATCTTCGAAAATGCGCAGACTGCTAACACCGCGTCGCCTCGCTGCGGGCGTGATACGAGCTACGGGTTGGAGTCCGCCTTGAGGGGCTTATTATAACGCCCGCGTGCCAGCGCCGGCCGCTATGGGTAGAGCATCTCGTCTTGCCAGGCGCCCTCTTTCCGGGTCCAGCGCCAGCGTTCGTGAAGGCGGTGAGGTCGATTTTCCCAGAATTCGATAGCATCGAAGCCAATACGAAAGCCTGACCAAAACTCGGGTCGGGGCACCGGACCAATCGCGAAAGCGGTTTGATATTTTTCGACACGTCGCTCTAACTTCTCGCGACTGTCCAAGCGGCTGGATTGCTTGGAAGCCCAGGCACCGATCTGCGATTCACGGTGCCGGCTCGCAAAATAGCCATCGGCTTCCAGTTCATCAACCGCTACGACCGGACCCTCGACGCGCACCTGGCGGGCCGTGGATTTCCAATGAAAACACGCCGATGCGTAGGGATTTTCTAAAACGTTTTTCGCCTTGGCGCTGATCAAATTCGTGTAGAAGACAATCCCGTCTTCATCGATGCCGCGCATTAAAACCATTCGCACCGAGGGCCGCCCTTGAGCGTCGGCTGTCGCTAAGGCCATCGCCTCGGGCTCGGTTTCGCTTTGACGGGCTAGCTCAATCCAAGCTTCGATTTGGGCAACTGGATTTGCGTTATTCATGGGCTAATCGAAAGGGTGCCTGAGCACAATCGTGTCTGCGCGATCGGGCCCGGTGGACACGATATCTACCGGCGTTTCCACAATTTCCGCAATGCGCTCCAGATAGCGGCGTGCATTTAACGGTAAATCTTCCCACCGGCTTGCCCCGACCGTCGATTCTTTCCAGCCCGGTAATTCCTCATAGATCGGCTCAGCTTCGGCCATCGCTTCGGCCCCCATCGGCACCGCGCTGGTTTGCGCCTCCGCGTTTCGGTAACCAACGCAGAGTCGGATTTCATCAAGCCCGTCTAAGACGTCAAGCTTGGTCATGCATAGGCCCGACAGGCTATTGATCTGGCGCGAGCGGCGTAATGCCATGGCATCAAACCAGCCGCAGCGTCGCGGGCGACCGGTCGTCGCCCCAAATTCGTCACCGCGCCGCGCAAGATGCTCGCCGAGTTCATCGAACAACTCGGTTGGAAACGGGCCAGAGCCCACCCGCGTCGTGTAAGCCTTGGTGATCCCCAAAACGTAGTCAATGTTGCTCGGCCCGCTGCCACTTCCGGTCGCACTGAATCCCGCCGTTGTATTCGAGGAAGTCACGTACGGATAAGTCCCGTGGTCGATATCAAGCAGGGTCCCTTGCGCGCCCTCGAACAGCATCGTGCTGCCGTTAACATGATGTTGATGAACGATTTCCGTGACGTCCCCGACGAGCGCGCCAATCAACTCCGCGTGAGCGAACTGCTCATCCAATATCGCTTGGAAATCGAGCCGCTCCGCTTTGTAATAATTTGCAAGAACGAAATTGTGATAGTCGAGAACCTCGCCAAGTTTTGCGGCAAATCGCTCGCGATGCAGTAGATCAACCACTCTAAGCGCGCGGCGCGCGACCTTGTCTTCGTAGGCTGGCCCAATCCCCCGTCCGGTTGTTCCAATCGCTTTGGCACCCCGCGCCTTTTCGCGCGCGTGATCAAGTGCGACGTGGTAGGGCAAGATCAACGGACAAGCGCCGCTAACAATCAAACGTTCGCGGGCCGGCACGCCCCGGGCCTCAAGCATGTCAAGTTCTTCGATTAATGCGGCCGGCGACACCACAACGCCATTGCCAATCAAGCACTGCACATTGTCCCGCAAAACACCGGATGGGATGAGATGCAAAATCGTCTTGTCTTCACCAATGACGACCGTATGTCCCGCGTTGTGCCCACCTTGGAAGCGCACCACGGCGTCCGCCCGATCGGTGAGCATATCCACCACTTTACCCTTGCCTTCGTCCCCCCATTGGGTGCCGATGATGACTACTGAACGACCCAATCAACTACCCCTTGTAACTAGCGCTGTCACACATCTTCGATCTGCCACCCGGCGCCTGATTTCACAAGCGCTTTATGGCAACCCATCTCTCTTGCACCGGCATCGTGACCACTTAAACCCTGAATCACACAGACGCCGCCAGCGCGGAGCTCAGCCACCTTGGCAAGCAGGCTCGGATCCTCGTCGGCTGGTGCAAATACCCGATCGCCGACGGCGTGGTCTGCCGCGCTTAGCGCAGCCAACAATTTCAAATCGGTACTGAATCCGGTGGCCGGTCGATTGCGGCCGAACTTTTCTCCAAGCCCATCGTAGCGACCGCCCCACGCGATCGCATGGCCAATCGTCGGCGTATAAGCGGCGTACATCACACCAGTGTGGTAGCGGTAGCCTCGCAGTTCTGCTAAGTCGATATGAATATCGGCTTCGTCGACGCGTGCAATGATCAAATCTATCAGACGCTCCAGCGCGTCGAGCGCAGCGTGAATTTTTTTTGGCGCGCGTTGCAATTCGGAGCGGGCCCGGTCGATCACTTCGCTGCCGCCGTTGAACTGGAGTAATGAAAATAATTGATCGCGCACCGCGAGTGGTTGATCCGACTCCTCCAAAATACTGGCCAAGGTCGTCGCATCTTTACGGAGCAGACACTCCAGCACCTCCGTTTCGAAATCCCCGGCCATTTCGGCGTTGTCGCAAATGCCGTGAAAGACCGCCATGTGGCTCAGCTCGAGCGTCACAGCGGGTATCTCAGCGACACGCAGGGTGTTTAAAAGCAGAGCAACGATCTCCGCATCGCTAGCGATGCCATCATCACCATAGAGTTCGGCGCCGATTTGGAGCGGATTGCGAGAGCCCGCGAATTTATCCGGTAGCGTGTGCAAGGTTGCGCCCAGGTAGCACAGGCGCTGAGGTTGATCGTTGGCAAGACGATGTGCATCGATCCGTGCGACCTGCGGCGTAATGTCAGCGGGCACCCCCATTGAGCGTCCGGTGAGCTGATCGATAATCTTAAATGTTTGCAAGGCCAAGTCGCTGTCGCCCTCGGGAATCAGTGACTCTACGTACTCAAGGGTGGCAGGCATCACCAGGTCGTAACCCCATGCTTCGAACTGATCGAGCAGCGCCCGCCTCAAGCGCTCCATCTTCTTTGCGGCAACCGGCAACGCCTCGTCGATCCCATCTGGCAATAGCCATTGCGCGCGCCTGGTCACTCTACTTCACCACCGATAAGACTATGAGGCCTAGGATCATACTCACAAGCCCCAGTACTCGCAGAACCGTATCGTCCATCTGCGCTGCCATTTTCATTGCTTCTCTGAACCTTGAAGGGCTCAAGAACGGCAGAATACCCTCTAAAATTAAAACCAGCGAAAGCCCGGCAAGCAGCTCCGACCACATGCGAGTAGCGGTACGTTAGGGAGAGTGATGCGGCGTTACTTAGCGGCCGCCAGGGCTACCAAAAAACTTGAAGAAATCAGAGTCCGGTTGCAGCAGCAAAACATCTTGATTGCCGCTGAAGCTCGAGCGGTACGCGCTCAGACTACGGTAGAAATCGTAGAACTCAGGGTTACGGTTATAGGCATCGGCGTAAGTCTCTGCTGCCTTCGCATCACCCTCACCCCGCATCGTTTCAGCTTCGCGATAAGCCTCCGCGCTGATAACCGCATGCTGTTTATCGGCATCCGCCCTGATCCTGGTGGCTTCTTTGTCGCCCTTAGCGCGGAGCTCACGCGCAACCCGCGAACGCTCCGAGCGCATACGCTGATACACCTCTGAGCTCACCTCGGCGGGTAAGTCAATCCGCTTCAAACGCACGTCGAGGACTTCCATACCCAGCTCAGCCGCGCGCTCGTTCGCGGTAGCGGTTACGAGTTCCATGATTTTGCCACGCTCGCCGGAAACAACCTCTTGCACGGTACGCTTGCCGAACTCGCTCCGCAGCCCATCGTTGATCTTCTGAGACATCAGAAGGCCCGCGCGCCTATCATCGCCCCCGGTTGCTTTGTAATACTCCTCAAGATCGACAATCCGCCAGCGTGCGAACGAATCAACGATCACGTCCTTCTTCTCGCCGGTGAGAAACCGCTGGGGTTTTTCGTCGAGTGTGCGCAGGCGAACGTCGAAACGTTTCACGTCCTGCAGGAACGGGATCTTGAAATGCAGGCCGGGTTTGTAATCCGAGCGCTGAATCTCGCCGACCTGGAGCAAAATCGCACCTTCGTTTTCATAAACGCGAAAAATGCAAACCGAAACGAGCAACGCAAGCAGCGTAATCGTGATTCCAATGCGAGCTAACATCCTAACGATTCCCTCTCAATCTGCCACTCGTCGGGTCGGACGAACTCCCTGAACTGCCGCCGAATTGTTGGCGGAGCTCCGGAAGCGAATCTCTCAGGCCTCCTGCCGCCCCGCGATCTCCTGAGATCAGCTTGTCGATGGGGAGGTACATTAAGCTGTTGCCTTTGTCCTGATCGACGACCACTTTTGAGCTGTTTGAGAGCACTGATTCCATCGTTTCGAGAAATAAACGCCGCCGGGTAACTTCCGGTGCACGTTCGTATTCGACCAGTAGCTGATTAAAGCGGCGGGCCTCACCTTCGGCATGGGCCATTATGCGTTCTTTGTAGGCCTCCGCTTCGAGTAGAATTCTCGAAGCCTCACCTTGCGCGCGTTCAACCACCTCGTTTCGGTAAGCCTCTGCCTCGTTGATTTTTCGCTGCTCGTCCTCTCGCGCCTTGATCGCGTCATCAAATGCAGCTTTCACTTCTTCCGGCGGCTTTGCGGCTTTCATGTTGACACTCGTGATCTCAACCCCGGACGAATAGTCATCCATCATCTGCTGGATCAGGATCCGCGCATCGTCTGCGATCTTTGCTCGGCCCTCCGTTAACACAAAGTCCAAGGTGCTTTGGCCAATGATGTCCCGGATTGCGCTTTCAGTGACCTTTTGAACGGACTGTTCCGGGTCGCTGATCTTGAACAGGTAATCCTCGGGCGACTTAATTCGATACTGAATCGCCAGCTCCACGTCGATAATGTTCTCGTCGCCGGAGAGCATCGAAGATTTGGAGCGTAAATCCTGAATGCGGGTCACGTTAACCTTGGTGACTTCTTCGATTGGCCACGGCAACCGCACGTTAAGGCCCGGTTGCAGCGTCGCAACGTAGGCACCGAACCTCATAACAAGACCGCGCTCTTGCTCGTCGATACGCCAAATCATTTGGTAGACGACCAACACCAACAGCGCGATGCCAATCACGGCAAACACGAAACGGTTCTCTTTGTTACCGCCGTCGCTCGATGAGGGTTTACTACCGAATAAACCCCCGAGTCTTTGCTGCATTTTGCGTACGACCTCGTCGAGGTCGGGAGGGCCTTGATCCCCGGGGCGATTTCCCCAAGGGTCACGACCATTACCGTCTGGATCATTCCATGCCATTAGATGAACTCATTACGTAGGGCGAAGCTTGGCGGGAGGCGGATGAGATTGTAAGCGGCACGCGATCCGCGTTCAATAAATTTTCCGCTGCGCCATCAACAGTTTAGGACTTAAGCCGCGAGATTCTCAGGTTTAATCGGACGCCACACGCGCAGTATCGTTGCGAGTCCAATCGCCATCTTGTCAAATGGCTGCCTTCAGTGACGCGCAAGTAACTGCAA
>JBCCEV010000162.1:0-9166 GCA_039030125.1 Pseudomonadota bacterium
AGTATTTTTACGTCGGTCTGGTGTTTGATGATCAAAAACAGGAGCACCACGGCCCCCAAAGCCGCAGGACATAATGTCCAAAAAGGAGAGACTAAAAGCGGTGAGTGCGCGCTTTTTACGCCGCATATGGATCGACGGCGGTTAGGGCTAGCAAGGCGAACTGCATGCCCCATGCAATGCGGTCGCCTGGAATAATTTCTTGATAGCCGTCGATGGCCTGACCATTCACTGTCAGGTGCTCATCGAAGCCGCGCAATCTCACCCTGTCTGCGCGGCGCGAGATTTCGCCAATCGAATCGCCACTTTGAACAGCACTCACCTTGCCGTCGTTGCTGATATAGAGCGGCGAGTTGCCCACGGCATAGGCTTGGGTCTCCAACAGGAAATGGGTGACGTCCGCTTCGCGCGGTTGGCGCCCAGGATCAGCTAGCGTTAGCGACGGATTTTCATTGCGTGGAAGCTTGAAGGTGTAGGTAACGCCACCCTTCTTGTCATGAAACAGAAGCCGATTCGTGGCAATGCTTTTGTAGGCGCTGTCTGCGGAGATTGTTTCCAACAGGCTAAGATGATTGCGCCATCCTGGGATCCCGGCCGTGCGTTGGGTTAGCAATGCAGCCTTATTCGAAACCTTGCCCGCAATAGCGTCGAGGTATTGCGCGCAGGCGCCAGCCAATGCAGCGCTCTTGATCTTCGCCTGAAAATGATTGCCGTGCCACGGCAGTTCAAGCTCCACCTCCTCGCGCTTAGCCGCGTGTTCAAGCCAGGTGCCAAGCTGGTCGTTCAAGCGCTGCTCGGCGCTGCCATCGTGAAGAGGATCGAATCGTGATTGATCAAGGAAAGCGCTCGCGATGGCTTCCATCAGCGCAGCGTAAGCATGCAGTGCTCCAGCGCTTTCAACGACATCTACCTTGGTGCGCGTAACGTCTTCATCGACTTCCACACGCGAAATCGTGCTGCGTGCCCACCCCAGTTCGATAACGTCGTAGTGGCCAGGCGCGCAACTGGAAGCCACGCACGCGGTAGCATTATCGACCATGCCGGCAACTTTCACGCCGCACGCTTCGTTCAGCCCCACGACCAGCCCAAGCTGATCGGAGTCGTATTCGCTGGGTACCGCAATGACGAGTTCTTCGGGCTTTTTGCTGGCCTTCAATACGCTTTGCAGGTGCAAATAAGCCAGATCGGCATTGTGCCGGATCGTTTTCGGGGTGCCTGCCAACGGTGCTTGGTTTAAGTCTTCCCAAAATCCGCGATGCGTGGTGGTGGGATGCTGGCAGGCGATTTTTTCGGCGGCATGTCCAAGATGCGGCTCGCGATCGTTCAACACCGCGCACGCCGGGCTTTCGACCAACAGCTCGCCGTCTCGCCATAGGCGCAACGCGAGAGCGCTGATTTCCAACACCGCGATGGTCATTGGCTAACGCGTCGCCAGGTGACGCAAAAGGTTAATGTCGCAATAAGATTGGGTATCGAGGACCAAGCGTTCTTGAAGGAGTTGAAGCTGGTGCATCAGAAACATCACAAACAAGCTGATGACCAACGCGATGAACGTGGAATTAAACGCTACGCCGAGGCTCGTTGTAACCCCAACGATATCGCCTTCCACCGCACGATGTGCTTGACCCAGCGCTTGCCCGATCCCGCGAACGGTGCCGATAAAGCCAATTGATGGAATCGCCCACACGATGTAACGGATCATTGAGAGATCTGTATCCAGTCGTTCGGCTTCTGTTTCGCAGACCTCGCGCACGGCATCTGAAACATTCGAAACGTCTTGGCTTGAACCAAATCGCCTGAGGCCTGCTAATAGCGCGCGTGGCAGCAGCGCTTCACGCATGGTGTCGGTCACACTTTCGATTGAGCGCGAATGTCGCCGGGCATCTTCGGGGAGTATTTTTGTCCCGCTCGGGATCTCGATAAATTTGGCGGTAAGCAGCCGCCGCTCGCCGAGGGTGCGGTGCATCTTGAATCCCATGATCGCGGTGGCCCACAACATGAGTACGAAACAAGCTTCTTGTTCGTAGTCTTTAATCACGACGTAAAAAGACCGTTCAACCTCAAAAGCTTCGCCCGCAGCCTGACTGATGCGCTGCGCTTCAAGCAAAGATTCGGCGTTAGGCCGCACGATTGCGATATAAATAGCGTGAACGAAAATCAAAGCCACAAATAGGGCAATAAGCTGGTATAAAAATTCAGTGAGGGTGCTGTGTTTCATGGCCTCAGATATCTACCGGAAAGGCGACGGGGAAATCCTCGGAGATCTCTTCACTCGGGCGAAACGTGTCGCTAGGCAGGGGCCGCAGCCGGTTCTCCGGCCGTGGCGCATAGATCTCACTGTCGTTGGTTTCGCCAATGGTCTTTGACGATTCTTCGTTCGCTTGCGAATCGGCAATGAGGCTTATCGCCAACAAACAAATTAAAGGTATCAACTCATTGCGCATAGCGGGCGATCCTGAAACCAACATGCGGTTGTGGTGCTTGCGCATGCCCACGGTAGGCCAACCTTAAATTCGTGATGCTTGCGTCGCGCCAACTGGAACCTTTAATCACATGCTCTTGGCCGGCCGGGCTGCCCAGTGGGTCAACCACGTCCTGAGGCGGCGAGGCATCATAAAAATCATGAACCCACTCGGCCACGTTACCGCTCATGTCGTATAGGCCATTAGCGTCGGCCGCGAAGCTGCCCACAGGCGCGGCGGTTGAGAATCCATCACTGTATCCCGATAGCGTTTTCTTAACCGTATTCGACGCGCTGGAATCGGCAAAATTCCCAACTTTTTCTCGCGGCGGAAATTGCTCGCCCCAAGAGAATATGGCTGACGCGCCTTCGCGATCGCGCGCGGCCCATTCCCATTCGGCCTCAGTGGGCAGCCGATAGCCGGTTGCCGCGGGATTCACGCCCAAAACATCGCCGTATTTGATTTGATAAAACGGTTCGAGCCCATCTTCGCGGCTTAACCAGTTGCAATAAAGTACGGCAGCTTCCCAGGTGATCCCGGCCGCCGGCATTTCATCGGTGTTGGCAGTCTGGCTCGCGGCTTGGTGTAGCGCCAGGAAAGCACGGTATTGCGCGTTGGTTACTTCCTTGCGAGCCAGATAAAACGGTCGCTGGAGGCGAACTTCACGCTCGATTTCGTTGCTTTGCCGTCCAGGCATGCGCGCCGGGCTGCCAAGCACACCGCTGCCGCCACGAAACAACTTCAATTCCTGGCCTGCGGAAGTTGTCATCACCTCGCCACCAATGGGAATGTTGGGACGCGCTCGCGGCCCCGACGTGCCGCGCGGCGCGGTGGGCATCTCAGTGCTGGTTTTCAATCGCACCCGGTAGCGCTTAGTCGTGTTGGCACGTGGTGTGACCGTGGTTTGATAGGTCGCGTATCCTGGCGCGCGAATCACAAATTCGTGCGGGTGGGCAGCAAGCTGTACCGATGTCGTTGCATTGCCCACGAGCTCGCCATCAACCAACAGCTCGGCATTGCTAGGTGACGTTATTAGTTCAATCGTTCCCAGCGCGGGTTCAAGCGTTACATCAAGCGAATCGCTCTTAGCCGAGGCCACCGAGACTTCGCGCTCTAGCGTCTTATAACCTTCGAGCACCAGCGCGATTTTTTGTGACTTATCCGGCGCCATCGGGATCTGCGTTGGCGTTTGGCCTCGGTATTTGCCATCCACGGTAATAGATGCTCCGGACGGTGTGCTCGTAACGCTGAGCACGCCGTCCGCTTTGGCCATCACAACGGTGCCTAAATTCACGGCCTTACCGGCGCTAACGTTTAAATTCTTGATCCAGGGTTTGTAACCATCCGCTCGGAGCTCAAGCCGTCGTCGGCCTTGTATCAATTCATCGGTTAACGGTGTGGAGCCAAGTGCCTCACCGTCCACGATAACGATGGCGGCCGGATTCGAATCGACATTAAACGCAGCCCACGCGGGTTGCAGAACTACGTTTAGAGTTTGCTCGATGCCTTTGCCTTCAATCTCCAAAATTGTTTGATAAGGCAAATAGCGTTTGGCCTCGACCACAATTTCCCGCTCGCCGGCTGCGAGTTCGCGCGCTAACGTCGGTGCGCTACCAAGTGGTTCACCGTCTATGAACAGCGCATTGTCGACCAACGGTTCGACCCGGATATCCAAGTGGCCGGGTAGGGGTACCAAATCGACCGCATGGTTTTGAATGTTGGCACTCGAAATTTCGATGAAATCATCAAAGGCGGTGTAGCCGGGCGCTTCCACTCGAACCCGCCGCGGGCCCGGGCGCAAGAGCCACTTGCCGCCGATCTGCGGGGCAAGGGGTTCGAGGATGTAGACCGATGCAGTCTCCGGTGCGATAGAGAACCCCACCGCTCGCGCGGTAACCACATACCAGAGCATCCAAACCAAAACACCAATCACCGCCAGGATCGGCACTAAGACCCAACGCACTCCGAGTTTTCGACTAACGATCTCAGGCGGCGCCGGTCTAAATTTGGTCGCGGCGATAACGATGCTGTCGCTGTTTACTGCCGGATCGTCGTGCTCAGGTTTCACGGGGCCTTAGGCTCTTATTTAATATGACGGATCGTGCCGTGGGCGTTGGTGCCCAGTGTATCAAGGCGCGGCTGGTTTGGATAAAAAGCTAATTTCCAAACGACAAGACTTCGTTACAAATCACCTCAATTGAAAAAGAGCTGGAGCGTGGCGGAACGTCGAACTCGACGCGAACGTCGCGGTGGCCGTCCCGCGTGCCGGTTGCAACATGCTTACCAGGTAATAGCGTGAGCGATTGTTGATTGAATTTGCCTAAGCGCTTTTGCCGCAAGATGATCACTTCCGTAAAGCCATCGGAATTTACGCTGCCAACGACCGGCGTTGAATAATCGGTGATGAGGGTACTCAAGGTTTGGATCTGCCCGCGCAGGCGTGGGCCGGCCGCCTTAACGTCGCGCGCCGCGGCGAGGCGATTTTGACCCTCGGCGCGAACCTTTTCATCGGCAAAGCGTGCGGGTTTATCCAGCAGCGTTACCAAGACCTGATCCAAAGCGAGGCGGCGTTTGGCCTGGCTGCGCCCGGCCTGCGCCTCGCTCAGTGCCTTATCTAATTTCAGGGCCGCTTCAAAGTGACCGATCGCCGCTGCCCAATTTTCATTCGCTACCGCGCGATCTGCCTTCGTTAGCGAATCGGCAATCGCGTAGTTGGTCTCGGCGGTTTTTAGGAGTGCCAACGCCCGCTCGGTTTCTTGGGTTTTGCCGCCGAGCCGCTGAGCGTCGCTGAAAAATGATCTAGCGCGAGTGAATTGTTGCGCTTCAAGAGCGCCGTACCCAGCGGACATCGCCTGGCGGTATCGCGTTTCGCGGTCTTGCTGGGCGAGTCGTTCCAGCGCCGCGATCGCGCCTTGTGCGTAGGGGTCAATGCCAACGGCTTTTTGATAAGCCGACTTGGCCTTACCCAATTCGCTCATTTCCTCATGCCCCTGACCTTCTTCGATAAGCGCTAAGACCTGATCGAGCGTGGTCGCGCGTTGCCTGCCAATGTTGGCTTTGGCATGCGACTGATCAATTTCCAAGATCCGCTCGAAAGCCGCTAGCGCGGCCTGCGAGTCGCCTTGACCTAACGCCAAATCACCCTCTTCTAACCAGCGCGCAATATATTCCGGTAATTGGGCGCTCAATGCTTTGAGCTTTTCAAGCGTTGCCGCCAATAGTTTTTCAGACTCGGGATAGCGCTGCTCACGAAGATATTTCTCGCCTTCGCGAATGCCGTTCTCGCCTTGCAAGAATTCTTCTTCCGCCCACATTTCCGCTTTGTTGCTTCTTAAGCTTTCGAATTCAGCGACCGCCGATTCCAGTAATTCCTGAGCACGGTCGCGAGCGGCGAGATCAAGCACCGACGGCGGTCCTTTTTCGTCCTGCGCTTGAGCTTCTTGCGCGGCTTGTGTTGGCACCTTGCCTGGGGCGGTTGTTTGGGCATAGCCCGGTTGCTCGGAAACATCGCTAGAAATTAACGCCGGGAGTACGAACACCACGGCCAGCGCCAGCGTCGCCAGCGCGGCCACAACGGCGATGAGTTTCATTACCGTTCGCTGGTGGCGTGCGAGCTCGGGATCGATGGTCCCTTTTGGGTCGACCTCAAAATCGACCGGTTTAATCACCTTGGGTTCGTCAGACATGGCGATTGGTCCGCTTGAAAGCTATAAGAAACTCCGAGCGGGCGATTTCTTTCTTATCTTAAAGGGTCACCGGATCAGAGGCCGCGCCTTGTTCCACTTGATAAATCTGACCCATCAGCTCTTGCCATTGTTGATATTGCTCCTCAACCGTTCCCGTGATCTGGAAGGTCTCTTCGTGCAATTCAATTGTTTGGGGAGCGACGGTTGAGTCCAGAGTTTCGGCAAGCTGCTGGAGCTGTGCCTCATGAATTTTCGCCTCCGCGTTTTTTTGAAAGCCGCTGGCTACAGCGAGACCACCTGCACCGATCCCGATAACGCCGGCGGTTCTGGCCGCAGAGCTGCTGCTACCTTGCGCAAGGACCCCACCCACGACCGCCAGGGCACCCAGCACCCCACGCGTCACGGCTTCACTCTTTTTCTTTTTTAGCTCTTGTTGCTGGACATACGATTCGTGACGCCAGCGGCTATAGGGATTATTTAATCTGGCATTAAATTGATCGTAGTTAACTTGTAGGCGATCGTGGAAGAGCCGATCGCGTTTGCGGATTTCGCGGACTCTTTCAATAACGGGATCGCCCTCGGCTGGCAGCCGGGTGACGTTATATTGCCCATTCTCGACGGTGAGGTAGTCGCCGTAAACCTCGGGTACAAAGCGTTCGGCAAACCTAATTTCACTAACGTTTTTAATCTCACTGATTTGCGCGGATTGCAGCCTGGCAAGGTAGGCGCGCATGTCATCTGCAATACGGTCGTAAACCTTGGCGAAGGGGTCCGAATTCCGGCTTAAGGGATCATCATAGTGCCAATCGGGTACTTCCTCGGTATAGGTTCGCGTAAACCAATGCGCGCCGGTGATATCCTCAACCGATACGTTCACGCTCAGCTTCTCGCCATCGGAATGCCGGATCTGGCCGCTCACGATCACATCGTTAATGCCCGAGCGATCAGGCACTACGTGCGCGGCGTGCCAGATCTCCGGTTCCTCGCGGAGACGGTCACGAATATTGGCGGCAATAAAATGTGACTCCGAGCGGCGGATCGCCGGCAGACTCTCACGCGAATCTTTATCCAGCGTTTCGAAGCCGGGATCGAGCACCACGATAGCGACAGTTGGGCGCAGCTTAACGGGTAGTCGCGATAGCTGAGTCGCTGCCGACGCGGACGTTGCGCCGGTGCCAGAGCCGCCACTGTTTCTCACCGGTTGAGAGTTACAAGCGCTTAGCAGCGCCGCACATAGAAGCATTAAAGTTATTCGCACATTCATACTACAGACCCGCTTTGTATCTTTCGTACTCTTGCCAAAGTTTGTCTTTGAGTACTGGATCGGACTCGTTTTCGGCGGCTTCGCGGAGCTGCCGAGCAACGATGTCATCGTCGGCGCTTTCATAACGCCCTGCATTGGTTGCTATCGCGCGGCCTTGATCCCCGGCACTACTGCCACTGATATCGCTGGATTGACCCCCTTGCGATTCGCTATTTGACGCCCGGCCGCCGGCACCAAAACGATCGCTCTCTGCGCTTTGCCCCTGGCCGTCTTCATGGCCACCTGGATCGCCACCACCGCCATAAGCCTGTTGCCGACCTTGCTTTTCGGCGGCCGCTTTTTCTTTGGCTACTTGCATGAGCTCATCAAACTTTCGCAATCGTTCTTGAAGATCAGCATCCAACGCTTCGACGTCTTCACCGGTGGTACTCGCGCCGAGCTGTACGTTCGCACCCACCAACGTTGTGTTGCCCCCGCCTGGCGGTGGGCTGCCGCCAGAATTTTTGGCCGCGCTACCGGTGGCATCATTGACAGCCATCGACGCACCGCCTGATGCGCCATTGGATTGTTGCGACTCGACGATCTCTTCCATCTCCTTGATTTCTTGCATCACGGGAACGTCTTCGGCGAGTTCGCCTTGGGTATCGAACTCGTCGTAACTGTCTACCTGGGCGGCGTCTTCGCTGCCGCTCGTCGGTCGTTCGCCACCGTTGCCCATTGCGGTCCCATCGGCACCCTGGGATCGGGAATCACCCTCGGTTTGTCCATGCTCGTTAATGTCTGAAGGATGAACTTGCGGCGGCGGTGGGGTGTAGGCGCGCGGCTGTGTGGTGGAATTGCAGCCCGTTAAAAAGAGGCAAATGGCGCCCAAGGCAACAATATTGACGGTGGTTTTCAGCGTGAATCTCCGCGCTTGGCAATAGCAGTATATGAGGTCAATGGTGAAAATGAGCGGCTTCGATCACATTCCGAAGCCTCCCAAAGCCCCAGCAAGCACCAAGTTTCTGACTATTTATTGCGCGGATCGTTCGCTCGATCATCGCACTTTCCCACCGGTGGCAGGGTTTCTGCGCTAATTGCTCGCAAACAGCGCGGGCACCAACAGTCCTGATTGGGATCCAGCAGGGCGGGGCGAAGCGGTGGCAGTTCGACACACCAGCAGGTCGGTTCATCGCGACCGCACTCAAATGGGGCGCCGCAGCGCGCGCAGGCTTTAGATAGCAGCGTCATCGGCCCGGCGCCCTAGCCTCCGGCTGGCGCCAAATCTCCGAACTCTTCAATCATGAAACTCGCGTCGCTTTCGGCAGTGATTTTGCCGCTGATGCGATCGGTCGCGCTTGCGCTCAACATCATTAAACGCCCTTTGCGTTTTAGCAGACGGCATTCGACATCGATCGTGGCGCCTACCGCCATCGGTTGACGATAACGGATCTCACTTTTCGCGGTGTAGCCGCGCGCACCCTGTAGAAAAAACCAATTGGCCATCGCGTCGTCCAACACCGCGAAAACAATCCCACCATGCGTCACCCCGTCAAAGCCCACGTGATGCGGCGCCGAGGTAAAACTCCCGCGGCACACATCATCCTCAATCCTGAAGCTGAGCCGCAAACCGTTCTCGTTTTCCGGGCCGCAAACAAAGCACTGGTTGGCGTCTAGGCGAGGTGCACCGCTCGACATGGCTGCTAGCTCATGTCGGGATATCGATTTTCTAAATCAAGATCCACCGGTTGCGCGAAAGTTGGCAAGGTAACGCCATG
>JBCCEV010000163.1:0-8925 GCA_039030125.1 Pseudomonadota bacterium
GTCGTCTAGGAAGCGCTCGTTCTCATCAGCGGGGAAAGTCGCATGCCAACTACCGAGCACCGGGTTTTCGGTGAAGCTGGTGCTCGTTGCGGGCAGCCGCGGCCCTGGGCGCGACAGGGTGGGCGGCAGCGTTTTTGTCTCCAGATCCGCAACTTCCTGCGCATGTAATGCCAGCGAAGCAGTTGCGGCAACACAGATTTCCTCAGCGTCATTGGCCACGGCGATCGCGACGATTCCATCGTCGTCGCCGTGAGTCAGCGTGATCGATAGTTGGTCGCCGACATAAACCGGTCTGCGAAATCTGACTTCGATGCAGCCCCGATCCAGCCATTCCTCCCCGAAGTGTTCGATAAGCGACGGCGCGAGATAGCCGTAGGCGGTGACCCCAGGCACCAAGGCGCCCTTAAACCCTGCGGCTTTGGCGGCAGCATCGTCATGCATCGGGTTACCGCTGTCGGCAGCGTCGTTATGTGCGACCACGTTGCGCACCGAGATTGTGTGGGCTGCAACCATGTTCACGCACCCTCAAGTTCGGGTGCGGGGATAGTGGGCTGCCGCCGCGCGCTCGCGAACCCACTGCAGCATCTTTTGGAATTTCGCACCACCGTCCCTGAGCATGGCATTTAAATCCGAAAGGCTGGTGTAAAACGTTTGGTCCGATGCGTCTTCAAGCTTTAGACCATCCGCGTAGGTGCCCATGCCGCCCTCGACAATAAGATGTTTGTAGCGGCGAACCGACAGTGGATGATTGTCCGTCATCATCAGCGCGACGTTGATCGCTTCCTCATCTAATGCTGCTTTGTCGGGCAGCACTTTTTGCACGAGACCCCAGCTTAGCGCCATGTCCGCATCGATCGGGTAGGACGACATACACGCTAGACTGGCGTTGGCGGGACCTGCGATTTGCATCAAGCGCTGAGAGATCCGGCGCCCCGGATGCACGCCATATTTAGCATGATTGTCCATGAACACGGCTTGTCGAGAGGCCAGCAGAACATCGCAGGACAGCGCAATTTCAAAACCACCTGTGACCGCCGCGCCATTCACCGCGCCAATGATAGGGTAGGGACAATCCCACATCGCGAAGAAGGGATCGCCGTCACGCGGGACGCCTTGTTCAAGATAGTCCCCCGCCAAGCTGGCGATATCGAGGCCCACCGTAAAGGAATCCCCTGCGGCGCGAAGGATCACGACCTGGCGGGGATCAACTTGCGCATCTTCTTTGGCATTCGCAGTGATTTCATCAAAGGCTTGCGCCATTGCGCCCATGAGCTGAACACTGAGCGTGTTGAGCTTATCTGGCGTGTTCATCGTCACGATCAACACGCGCGTGTTGCTGGTTAGTTCGTCGACCAATACCTCGTCGTTTGCACCATAAGTTTTGATCCGATTGAGTTCATTCATTGTTCTTCCCCTGATGAGTTAAAGCCTTCCTCAAGCGCGGCGTAAATTTGTTCAAATGAAGGGCGGTTGCGAAAGCCCGGTTCAGCGAGCTTGAATCTCACGACGCCATCGCCGTCAAGCAACATGACGCCAGGATGGGGTACTCCGTAGGCGCCGTGGCCCGGGGGATATTGCTCGTTGAGAACGCCGAAGGCCTTGGCATGCTTGGCTTCGACATCATGAAGCAGGGGATAGTTGAGATTGTTATTGGTGTGAAAAATCGCGAGCGTGGCGGGGACATCAGAGGTCATGGCCGCAACGCCGAACCCAAGTTCAGCGAATCGCGGTTGCCACTTTGCCAGTTCGACCAACTGGCGTTTACAAAACGGTCACCAGTCTGCCGAGCGGTTCATGAACAGCAACAGACCGTTCTTACCCTTGAGATCGTCGAAGCTTTGGGTTGTCCCAAGTTGATTGGGCGCCTGAAGGATAGGTAAAGGCGCATCCTTTTGTGGTCCCCAAGATTGTTGATACTCGGTTGCTATCGCGGGCAACATCAAGGAGAGAAGTGACACTAAAGTACTGGCGCGCAAAAACATACGGATCCCCGGGGTGATGGTCTGCGGATGATAACCGCTCAAGCCGCGATTCTGGGAGCCTGTTGAGAACCTTATAATAGGCTGACGCTTCGATATGAATCTGGGGAGATCAATGGGAAACGCAAAAGAGGTGGCGCTAATTGTCGGTGGTGGACCGGGAATCAGTTCAAGTTGCGCGAGGTTATTCAGTGAACAGGGCATGGTGGTGGCGGTCGCGGCGCGAAATCCCAATAAGCCTGAACTTGAGAAACTAAAGGAGCAAACGGGGGCAACTTGCTACGCGTGCGATGCCAGCGAAGCCGGTGAGGTGGCGCGCCTGTTCGAATCAGTTACTCAAGAGCTCGGTGCCCCACGGCTGGTGGTTCACAATATCGATGGACGAACGATGGACATCTTTCGTAAAGAAATTACCGAAGCCGATCCCGAGCTCGTGCTGAACACCATCAAGAACTCGGCTTACAGTGCATTCTTAGTAGGGCAGCAAGCCGCGGTCCGAATGCTAGAAAATGAAGTGCAAGGTGATGAGCACCGCGGGACGATCATATTCACCAATGCCAGCGCTGCCCTTAAAGGTTATGCGAAATCGGGCGCGTTCGCGATCGCTTCTGCCGGCAAGGCTCAATTAGCTCAGAGCATGGCCCGTGAGCTTATGCCTAAGGGGATCCATGTGGCCAATGTCCCGATCGATGCCGCAATCGGTTGGACGCAAGAGGACGGTTCGCGCAAGCATCGGCTTGCGGGCACTGCGGTCGAGGATAATTTGGCTGATCCCGATCACATCGCTCAAACTTATCTGCAGCTTCACCGCCAACATCGTTCGACTTGGGCGTTCGAAGTGGTCCTGCGACCCTGGGTTGAGAATTGGTAGCGCCTGAGCATAGAAACAATGAAATTCGGGATCAGTTTGCCCAACAACCAAGGCGTCAAGTCCATCAGGGATCTAATTAAGCTCGCTAAAGACGCCGAAGCGATGGGCTATAACTCGGTATGGGTGAGCGAGCACTTATTTCACGCGAGTTACGTTGCCGAGCGCCTGGGTACGAGTCCCTACCATGAAGCGATGATGATCTTGGCCGCCGTTGCCCCCGCGACCACCAAGGTCCGGTTAGGCACCTCAGTGCTCGTATTGCCTTGGCATCATCCGGCGCGGTTGGCAAAACAGGTCGCGAGCTTGGATGAGCTTTCCGATGGAAGAGTGGATCTTGGGATCGGCGTGGCGCAAACCCCTGATGAGTTCGCGAACCTAAATGTTCCGTATAGCGAGCGCGGCGCGATCACCGACGACAGCATCGACGCGATGCGGGTTCTGTGGGAGCAAGATGTGCCGGCGTATAGCGGCAAGTATTTTTCCTTCGAGGGACTCCGATTTGAACCTAAACCGGTGCAGTCGCCGCTGCCGATTTTAGTAGGAGGGAATTCTGATCGCGCCCTGCGACGGGTACGCGAAAAAGGTCAAGGATGGCATGCGATGGTGCTATCGCCCGATGAGATCAAAGAAAAAGCGAGCTTGGTTGATAACAAACCAATCTCGATCCGCCAAATGCTCGCGATTGTCGACGAACCTTGGGAGCGTCCGGTTGGGCAGCGCCGCACGATGAAAGGGACAGTGGAGGAATTACGCGAATTAGTCAGCGCTTATGCCGACGCCGGCATGGATGAAATCGTGATCGATTCGAACACCAGGGACCTCGATGCGACACGCTCGATCTACGATCGTTTCTTAAATGAAATCGCGGCACATAGTGTTTAGGGGGGCACGTGAATTTTTATGACAATCATATTTTGCCGCGGATGATCGACCTGATTTGCGGGCACCGGGCTTTCGCCGAGCAGCGGGCCAAGATGATCCCCAAAGCGTCGGGGCGGGTGCTGGAAGTAGGCTACGGCACCGGCACCAGCCTGCAATGGTACGACCGGGATAAGGTTTCGGAGTTGGTCGCGCTCGATCCCGCGAGCGGTGCCATGGCTATGGCCGCGAAGCGGGAGCGCAATCTGTCGTTTCCGGTTGAGCATGTGAGTCTGCGCGGTGAAGAAATTCCGCTCGACGCTGAGAGTGTCGACACCGTTGTGGTGGCCTGCACACTTTGTACGATCCCGGATGTGATCACCGCGGTCCAAGGTATGCATCGGGTTTTGAAATCCGGTGGGAAGTTGTTGTTTATGGAGCATGGCCGCTCGCCCCGCCCGGCAATAGAAAAGTGGCAGCGGCGCCTCAACAAGCCTTGGGGGTTCGCGTTTGGCGGGTGCACCTTGCTGCGACGGCCTCCAGATTTGCTCTGCGATAACGGTTTCGAAATTGGTGAAACCGAAGAGTTGGAGATCCCTAAACCACCATTGATTCCAGGGATCACCTTGGTCAAGCACAACTATCTGGGGGTCGCCCGGCGCACCAATTAACAACGCGCTGAGTACCGCTCATGCGTTAGGTATTTCATGAAAATCGCCATTATCGACGACCACCGTTTGTTCTTGGAGGCGATGCATCGTGTGTTGCGTGACGAATTTCCGGTCGTTGAAGTACTTGCCTTCCAACGTGCCGGTGAGGCATTTGCCCATCTAAAAAGTGAAAGCGAACCGGACCTGATGCTCGTTGATCTGGCGATGCCGGAAATTGACGGGTTTGGATTTATTGATCGGCTCAATCAGCTCAAATTGTCCGTGCCAGTGGTGGTGCTTTCGGCAACCGAGAGCCTCTTTCAAGTGCGTCGAGCGCTTGAGGCGGGCGCGGTTGGCTTTATTCCCAAAACGCTGTCTGTTGAAGATACCGTGGCTGCGATCCGAACGGTCATTGAAACGGGGGAGTATCTGCCCGCCCAAGTGCGCAGCGGCCTTCGCAAAATTTCTAACCGCGGCGAAGCGGGGGTCGCGAATCTCTCTCCGCGTCAATTCGAAGTGATGGTCTTGGTGGCCAAAGGATTGTCCAATCAGGCGATTGCTAAAGGTTTGGGCATTTCGCTAGCAACCGTGAAATCTCACGTTCAAGTGGTGTTGGCGGAATTAGGAGTCAGCAATCGCACGCAATGTGCGTTGCGGGCGGTAAAACTGGGCTTGTTAATGCCCAGTGAAATCGAGTGAGTAACCTAGTGGCGGCGAAGCTGCGTTGCCAGCACGCTGCGTAATTTCGCGGCTGCGACGGGCTTTTTGAGCAGTTGATTTGGGTCAAAAGTCGCCGGGAGGTCCAGCGCCGATGCATCCTCGCCGGTTAAGAGGATCTTCGCGATTTTTACAGGCGCTTGTGCCGCAATGTGCTCCAGCAGCTCCGCACCGTTCATCTTGCCCGGCAGCCGGTAATCGCAAACAACGAGTTCGGGCGAGAATCCCGAATCGAGGACGGTTGTGGCTTGAGACGAATCGACCGCAACTTTGACATCGCAACCCCAGTTACGCATCAACAACGCCATCGCGTCCTGAATATCAATGTCGTCTTCGACGAGAAGGATGCGCTTGCCTTCTAGGCCAATCGGTGTGGAGTCGAGGTCCTTTATTGCGGCAGAATCATCGGCCCGAGGGATCTGTATCGAGAACACGCTGCCTTTTCCTAACTCGGAACGCACTTCAAGCTCATGCCCCAAAATTTGTGTCGTTTCTTTAACCACTGCCAGGCCTAATCCGAAACCTTTGCGCCTGTCTCGCGCGGCGTTCCCCAGTTGCTGGAAGGCGGAGAAAATCTCAGCGAACTTGTCTTCTGGAATGCCTACGCCGGTATCCCAGACTTGAAGCTTGATCGTCGTGACCGCTGAGCGGGAGGTCACCAACAAACCACCGGTTTCGGTGTAACGGATAGCATTATCGATAAGATTCCGCACACATCTCTGCAGCAATACAGGGTCCGAATATACGCGATGCCCCGCAGCCCGAAATCGGACCTGCAACTGCTTTTGCGCCGCTTGCTCGCTGGCTTCCACACATAGTGGTTTGAGGAGGGAGTCGAGCGCGAACGGTTCTTTTTCGATGCTTACGCGAGGGCCGTCCAATCTGGAAAGATCGAGGAGCGTGTTGGTAAGGTTCGATAAGCCATTTAACGCGGCGCGCAAGCGCTCAGAAAGCTCGCGCGTGGAACCTTCTGGCAAGTCACGGTGCATTGATTCGGCAAATAATTCAGCCGCTTGCAAAGGTTGCCGCAGGTCGTGGCTAGCGGCGGCGAGAAATAGCGACTTCTGCGCATTGGCGGTTTCCGCTTGCTTTTTTTTCTGTTCCAAGTCGGCGAGTAGTTCATCGTTTGCAATACGTAGGCCAATCGAGGTGTTGAGGATGGTCTGGATGTGCAACGCGAAAATGATTGAGACCACCAACACAATGACCGTGAATTGGGCCATTAGTACGAAGTCCTGGTAAGGGTAGAGCCAGGAAAACCCAAATGCGCCAATCGCCATTGGCAGGGCCCAGGTCAAATACGCTTTGAAGTGCGCGGCGAGGATCACCGTGCCGCCGAGGATCAATCCGAAAAGCTGCAAGTACAAATAGACCAGCATCAGAACATCGAGCTTGCCTTGCACGAGAAAGGGCAAATAAGCCCAAAGCGATCCGATAACGAGATTATGAACGGTGAGCCGATTAAACCATTTCGCGGGCACACCTGAGTAACCTAGACCAAAGGGTTTGATGAGATAGAAGTAGCTGACAACGAGATAGACCGTGTGCGCTGCGACCCATATTGGAACGCTGATTCCGTGACTTGCGTCGTAGAGGTAATAGGCGGCAACCAAGGAAAGTGGCAAGGTCCACCAGTGCCCCAATGCGATTTGCTCGTAGAGCAAGCGGTACTTTTCGCGCGCGAACGCGGCTTGCGCCGAGCGCGTTTGGTCCGGGTTCGAATTCCTAGTCCACATAAGCAACTAAAGATCAGCCAGGGAGAGCGCGAAAATCCTAGCATCCGCGCTTCGAGCTTCACATCCACCTTTTGGCTGATAAGAACTTGGCCGTGAGTTCGTAAAACAATGTCACAGAATGCCAAGCGAAGGCGCGGCCTCATCCTTTCGGTTGATGTGTGGGGCCACTAGTGAACTTTAAAGTCCTCGCCACCTCGCCAAGAACAGGGCACGAAGATGAGAACAAGTTACACCTTAGTTGCGGCATGTCTGATCGTGCTGGCAAACGTCGCCAGCGCAGGCACGATTGGGCTTGGAACGCTGAATTTCAAAGCTGAAAACCAAAGTATGTGGGGGAGCGGCCCTGGGCTGGTCCCGTCGTCGGTTAACTATTCATTTAGTTGGAATGAATCGACACGTTTTGGCGGGATCGCGGGCAGCGCTAATGAAGTTATCACGCCCTCGTATACGCAGAGCGTTTGGAATCCGTTTAAAAGCGGGTGCAACCTAGTCACCGGTTCAGGCTGTTATGACAGCGTAACAATAGATGCAGTAACGGCTGATACCCGCACCGGTTTCGAAGCAACGCTGCGCACCACGGGTGGCTTTGGGTTAAAAACGAATCTCGGCGCCAATGGTGGGACGGTCGATGCTGAGGTGAGTTACGACACCACGATTTCTGCGCCCGACAATCTTGCAGTTGGGCAGTTTTTTTCATTGAACGGTGGTACCTCCGTCGAGAAAGCAAAGCTGGTGACCACCGCACCGACGATTCAAGGTCAGCTTGAAGCCTCGATGGCATTCAATGTCACCGGTTCCTCGAAAACTTGCGTCGCGTTTGCGGGCTGTTCGGAAACCAACAGCAATGGACCTGGGATCAACACCGGTGACCTCGATATCCTTAAACTTAACACCATCGATTTGCCGCCCGACTCGGCATCGGTGTTTGGTCTCGATAACCTGGCCTTCGATGCGACCAAAACCACCGTTTGGGCAGATCTCGATGGCGTTAGCGGCTTGATTCTCTCTTTTCCAGGCTCCGGATTGTTCGTGCCACCGCCGGTTGCGGCAATTAATCTGATGCAGACCGATATCGATCTGCCGGGGCGGGCCAGCGCTAACGGGAGTTCCAGCGACGGCGGCGCAATTAGTTCCGATGTCACTTTCGAAAACGTTATAAAAATGGATCTTGATCTAGACGCGGCGGCTGCTTTCGCAGGAGTCGGTTTACCGGGCGGAGCCGCGACTTCACTTGGCCCGGTCACCTTTCGTGGGGATCTGCTGGATCTGGATCTGGGTCCCACCATCGATTTCAATCAGCAATTCAATTTCACCCCCAATTTGATGGTTGATCTCGAATTCGACGCGCCCATCGCAATGCGCACCTCGCCGGGCGGCGAGTTGGTTTGTCAGGACCCGCGTTTGACGCTGATCAATGGACAATGTGGCTCCTACCAAACAACGACGCTCGTGCCCGGGCAGAGGGTCTGTGTACCGTTGGTCGGCTGCACCGAAATACCCCCGATAACCCGAACCGAATTCGTTGCGGTCGAACCCGCCATACTCACGGAACCGACCTTCGTAGAAGTGACAAGCTTTACGGGCCGCTGGGATTTGCTCCCCGAGTTTGCACTGCTGGATGAAAACTCCGTGAAGATCACGCCAACTTTCTGGCTAGACGCGCAACTCGCCAACGAGACGACTTTAGGTTACGACCTCAACTTCAGTCTCGATCTACTCAAAGGGCGGATCAGCGCGTTAGGTTTAACCGCGGTCGACACGTGTTTTCTCTGCCAAGATTTTGAGGTTGCCGATCTTGGGTCTTTCGATACCTTTGACGATAGCTTCGCCTTCGGGGGATTCGATCGGATCACCACTGATCCCTTTCGCATCGGCACCAACAACGCTCTGGCTTACATGCTTGTGCCTGAGCCGCGCCCGTTGGCATTGTTCGCCGTGGCGGGGGTCTTGTTAATGGCGAGTCTACGCCGTCAGTTCAGTGGTAATCGATAAATGCTCACAGCTCGTTATTTTATTTGCCCTAAGCCATTAAAATGATGGCCTCGATGGCGTAGACTCGCCATTAACAAGACCCCCGCCACGGCGAACAATGCCAACGGGCGCGGCTCAGGCAC
>JBCCEV010000164.1:0-8898 GCA_039030125.1 Pseudomonadota bacterium
CCCGAAACCGCGCGCCGGGGGAATATTTATGGGATCGTAGGAATGACGATCGCGGTACTGGCCACGATCTTCGGTGATCAGGTGAGCGACTATATCGCGCTCGTCATTACCATGGCCGCCGGCGGCAGCCTGGGGGTTATCGCCGCCCGTCGCGTGCAAATGACGGAGATGCCGGAACTCGTCGCCATATTGCACAGCTTTGTCGGGCTAGCCGCCGTACTTATCGGCTTTGCAACTTACCTTGGTGGGGTGGGTTATTACGCAGGCGTTGAACGCGCGATCCACGAAGTAGAGATCTACCTTGGGATCCTGATTGGCGCTGTCACCTTTACGGGCTCGGTTGTGGCTTTCGGGAAACTGCGTGGCCTAATTGATGGCAAACCGATGCTCTTGCCCGCGAGGCACTGGTTGAACCTGAGCTTGGGGATTGCTTGCATATGGTTGGCGACCCAATTCGTCGGCAACGACTCGTTTGGACTGGCAATGTTGATGTTGCTCATCATGACGCTGATTGCATTCGCGTTCGGCGTACACATGGTCATGGCCATCGGTGGTGCCGACATGCCCGTCGTTGTCTCGATGCTCAATAGCTACTCCGGTTGGGCCGCGGCCGCCACCGGGTTCATGCTTTCCAATGATCTATTGATTGTGACCGGCGCGCTGGTGGGGAGCAGCGGTGCAATTTTGAGCTACATCATGTGTCGCGCGATGAACCGGCACTTCCTGGCCGTGATTGCAGGTGGCTTCGGAACCTCCTCCGGTGGTGTCGTTGGTGAGGTGGATGGCGAGGTAACGTCGTTGAACGCTGGTGAGACCGCGGATTTATTGCGCGAGGCTGCCCGGGTAATTATCGTTCCCGGCTACGGTATGGCGGTGGCGCAAGCGCAAAACACGGTTTTCGAAATTACAAAAACGCTGCGCAACAAAGGTAAGGAGGTTCGCTTTGCGATTCATCCTGTTGCGGGCCGAATGCCCGGCCACATGAATGTGTTGTTAGCCGAGGCGCGCGTTCCTTACGACATCGTTCTAGAGATGGACGAAATCAATGAGGACTTTCCGGAAACCGACGTTGTGTTAGTGATAGGCGCGAACGACATCGTGAATCCTTCGGCACAAGAAGTCCCCGATAGCCCGATTGCGGGAATGCCAGTCCTCGAAGTTTGGAAAGCCAGTACCACTGTTGTGCTTAAACGCAGCATGGCCAGCGGTTACGCGGGTGTTGATAACCCCCTGTTTTTCAGGGAAAACACCGAAATGCTCTTTGGGGATGCAAAAGCCTCGCTTGATGAGGTGCTGGTCGCGTTAAACCAATAACAACCTGGCGGCTGCACGTTTAAACGAAAAAAAAAGCGGCCCCTGGGGCCGCTTTTTTAGTGGCTTTTAGCCGACGCTAGGGCTCCGACACGCGCATCATCAGTTTCCCTTGATTCGCTCCCGTATAGAGCTTCTTCAATGACTCCAATGCATTCTCTAATCCGTCGTAGACGTCTTGGCGAATTTTGATATCGCCATTAGCCATCCAGCCGGCGAGATCTTGAATAGCTTCAGGGTAGCGCTCGGCATAATCGAGAACAATGAAACCCTGGATGCGCAGGCGTTGCATGAGGATCATGTCGTAATTGCTCGGCCCCGGAACCGCTTCAGTTGCGTTGTATTGCGAGATCAAGCCGCAGGTGGGGATCCGACCTTTGAAATTCATTTGCTTCAAGCAAGCATTGAGGATCTCGCCGCCTACATTATCGAAGTAAACGTCAATTCCATCCGGGCAGGCTTTCTTTAGTGCGCCAGGGATGTCTTCGGTTTTGTAATTTATCGCCGCGTCGAAACCGAGCTCCTTGGTGATCCATTCACACTTCTCGTCGGTGCCGGCGAGTCCAACGGCGCGGCAACCTTTGATCTTTGCGATTTGCCCGACAATTGAGCCGACCGCGCCCGCAGCCGCCGAGACCACCACTGTTTCACCCTCCTTGGGCTGTCCTAAATCAAGCAAACCGAAATATGCGGTTGGACCGACGACAGCGAAGGTGCCAAAGGCATCAATAAGCGGAATTGGCTCGGTGCCGGGCATCACTTGTACCGTCTCTGGCGTGCCCAATTGGTAATCCGACCAGCTTCCTAGTCCGCTGACGATATCGCCTTCTTTGTACGCCGGATTTTTAGACTTCATGACTTTGCCGCAAACCACACCACGCATGGGCGCGCCCAATTCGACCGGCGGCATGTATTGATCCATATCGCTCATCCAAATCCGATTGGTTGGATCGAGTGATAGGTAATTAAGTTTGAACAAACATTGCCCGTCCTCGGGTTCTGGGATCGCTTCTTGTTCCAAACTCAAGACATCGTCGGTGAGATCGCCGACAGGTCGTTTTCTCAAACGCCAAACACGATTTGTATCGCTCATGAATATTCCTAAATCGATAGATAAGTGGAAATTGCGAAACTCGCGGTACTAACTCGCGAGTAATTCTTTTAAATGGTTATCGAGCGTCTCGATATACTCCGGTTCGATACCGAACAAGCCAAGGTGACCGCAAATACTCGGCAGCACCCGAAACTCACTATTCGGAACTAGTTTTTGCTCACGCTCGCAATCTTGCGGAGGAAAGAACATATCCGTTTCAATGGGCATAACGAAGGTCTTTGCGGTGATCTTCCCAAGCGCCACACTAAGATCACCGTTCGTCATCCGACTCACGTCCCCGCGCTGCCATTTCCACGCCATCCATAGCAAGGCGTTAGGATCCATGGCGCAAAAATAAGCTTCCATGAAACCCACCTGGAAGTCGTTGGCTGAACTAAACCCAAGTTCCCGCCATTTTTCCTGGATGAAGAACTCGGTGCACCATCCCATGACGGACCACAACATTGCGTGTCGGCTCAGGCCTTCGCGCACTTCGGTATTTGAGCCGTACCAGCCGTTTTGGTAACCCGGATCCGAAGTGATGGAATCGATGAGCGTTTGGGCGTAGAGAAAATCGTGATCGGTGTTTTTGGCAAAGCCCGCGACCGGCGCGGCACGCTCGACCATCTCTGGATAGCGAACCGCCCATTCGTAGGTCTGTTGCGCGCCCATCGAGCCGCCGACAACTAGAGCCAGCTTGTCTAACCCAAAGTGTTCAGTAATGAGTTTATGCTGCGCACGCACGTCATCGCCGATGCGAACCTTCGGAAAGCGGGCCATGGCGAAAGGCCCATCGGTATTGTGGGGAGAACTCGACACGCCATTGCCGATTTGATTGACGATGATGATGAAGTATTTGCCGGGATCCAGCGCTCGATTTTCGCCAACCCATAAATCAGCCATCACCTTGCTAGTGCCGGAGTACCAAGTGGGCACCAGAATCGCGTTGCTCCGGTTGGCATCGAGTTTCCCGTAGGTGGCGTAGGCCAACTGCAAACCGTGAAGGCAATCCCCGTCTTCAAGGACGAAATCGCCGCAATCGAATAGTTCAAAGGGGCCCTGCGCTTCTTGGCCGTAGAGTGGGTTATCAATTGGCATGGCGAAGTATCTCTAAAAATATTTAATAAACAATCAGTTACGCTAAATTCGGGCGGCAGCGGCGCTTATCATAAGACCCGCCGAACCAATCGCCAAATACCGGCCGATTTCGAACCTCGAAACGATCTCAAGCTTTGGCGCTTTGTGCTTGATTTGTGATCTGCGTCACAGTTCATGAAATGCGCAGATTTGCCGCCGAGAGCGTTTAAAGATATCCTTATCAACCAATAACTTACAAGATATTTTCGATAAAACTTTCAAGTTTTTAGTTGATTTTTCGCAGGGATCCTGCCGCAAGGGTGTTTTTCACCTGTTTTCACGGCCGCGAAGCGGGACGCAAGTCTCAGAAAACACAATAAAACGTTAACTAATATCGCGACCCGACGATAAACACAGTTGAAATCGGTCCATACCGATACCGTGGGTGGAGAACACTAGCAGGCCCTTTTGATGGTCAATCGCATAAGGCGGGCGTTTAAGAGCATTTTTCGCCAGACGCCGCCGAAACTACATTACCCGGGCGCCCACCCGGGCGGTCTTGCACCGCGAGCAAAGCTCGACGAGTCGCTGACTGCGCTCGAACCGCGCTGTATGTTCGATGGCGCCGGTATGGTGACCGCAATTGAGAACCTCGCTGACGATGCAGCCGCGCAGCAGGCCGAAACTGCTTTCGCAAACGGCGAGACCAACGCAGATACGCCAGCCGATCCCGAGCATGAGGCGCTCATGGAAGCACTGGTCGGCGATCATGATGGTGCACCAAATGAGATCGTTTTCGTCGATACCGGCGTCGAGGGTTACGAATCGATCCTCGCCGGCATTGATTCGGATGTCGAAATTGTTTTACTGCAAACGGACCGGGACGGAATCGAGCAGATTGCGGACGTCCTCTCCGAGCGCGATTCTATTGATGCCGTCCATATTATTTCCCACGGCGATGCTGGTGCGCTGCGCCTTGGTAATACCGTTCTCACGCAAGCATCGATGTCCGGAGAACACGCTGACGAGCTTGCGGTCATCCGACAGGCGCTCTCCGACGACGCCGATGTACTGATTTACGGATGTAACTTTGCCGAGGGTGAAGCGGGCAAAGCTGCGGCCGACACGCTCGCCGCGCTAACGGGCGCCGACATCGCGGCATCAGATGATTTGACTGGCGCAACTGAACGCGGCGGCGACTGGGTTCTTGAAACTGAAATTGGCGATATTGATGCTGGCGTCATTGTCGGTGACGTCGGCCAAGCAAGCTTCAGCGGTTTACTCACTACAACGATCGACTGGTCAGATTACACGAGCTCAACTGAATTCCCGCCGAATCTTGATGGCACCACTACCGCCGACATCACAGAGGGCGGTGTCACGGTTAATTTTCGTGTGGATACCGATGCTGCCGGACCGACCGATACCGCGTCTGCGGGCAACACCGCCGAAACCATTGCCGGAACGCGTGGCGGCCTGGTCGACTATTTGCAGCTTTACGCGGACAACGCCACCCAGACCGACACTCAAACCTATGAGCTGACTTTCTCGAGCGCGGTCAATAATCTGAATTTCACGCTCAGCGACATCGACAGTTTGACTGGCCAGTTTCAGGACGAGTTGGTGATAGAGGCATGGACCGGCGGTATTGGTGGTACTGCTGTTGGCTTAAGCGCTAGCGAGGTAACGCTAGACGGTGCGCCGTCGCTTACCTTCACCGATGCCACCGATACCTTCTTGGCGATCTTCAACAACAATGTTGATAGCGCTGATCCATTTGGCAATGCGGAAATTACTTTTGCGAATGCTGTCGACGCCGTTCGAATAACCTACTCCCAAGGATCCTCCGCGCCCGCTACCGGAGGAGTCCAAGCGGTCGGTCTGCATGACATCACTTGGAACCGTGATGTGACCGCTACCGACGATACGCCCGCGGCTATCGATGACAACTCGACAGCGGCGGGCAATGTGCTCACCAACGACGTGGATCCGGATGAAACGCCGGGGTTGATGGTGACCGAATTGAATGGCTCAGGGGCCGCTGTGGGCACGCCAACCGTGCTGGCTAGTGGGGCGACGTTAACACTTAATGCGAATGGCACTTATAACTACGACCCGTCTACTTCTGCCACCTTAAACGGAATGTCGGCCGGTCAGTCGATGACCGATACGTTCACCTACCAAGTGACCGATGCTGGCGGCGCAACGGACACCGCGACGGTTACGATCACCATCAACGGCGCTAACGACGCTCCGACGCCGACCGCAGACTCTGGAACCGTTGGTGAAGATGATGGCGTTACCGCCATCAATGTTCTTTCAAATGATTCGGATCCGGAAGGCGATACGCTAACGGTGACCGGCCTTGATACCTCAGGTACTTCAGGATCGGCGACCGTTGGGGTTGGTGGCGCCATCAACTACAGCCCCAACGGCCAGTTTAATAGCCTTTCTGTCGGGCAGACGGCAACCGATACCGTGACCTATACGGTCAGTGACGACGGTGGCGCGACCAGCACTGAAACCGTAACGGTTACCGTTACGGGCGTTAACGACACGCCCACTGCGAACGATGATTCGCCCGGACCGTTTGCTAACAGCTCCGGCGATTCAGTTTTGGATCTCGTGGGTAACGACACTGATCCGGACAGCAGTGATGTTTTGACGGTCTCCGCGATCAATACCACCGGTACCTTGGGCTCGGTGACATTAAATTCTGGAACGGTGACCTACAACCCGAACGGCGCGTTCGCAGGGCTTAGCGCTGGAATGACGGCGACGGACACCTTTACCTATACGGTGTCGGACGGCAATGGCGGCACTGAAACCGCCACCGTGACGGTGACGATTAGTGGGGCCGAAGTTGATGCTGTTGATGATTCGGGTGCAACCGATGAGGACACGGCCTTGGTTGTTGGCGCCAATGGCGTGCTCGGCAACGATACCGACTCAGATGTCGCGACGGTTATCACTGCAAATCGCACATTGAATTACGACGCGGGTCTTGATTCGCCCAGTGGTGACGGCACGTGGCGCGATGAAGAAGGGTCCGCTTTCAACTGGGACTACGGTGCGGGCATTTCGTTTAATGGGTCACCGGGTTCTGCACACACAGGGATAACCGCCTCGTACACGTTTGATGGTAGCGCTGTCGCGGGGTTTAACGATCCGGGCGCTGGCACCGGCGATGACGAATCGTTTTCGAACCTCCCAGGTGATCCCTCGGTCGCCGATGCCACCTTCGAAATGTGGGTTCGTTTAACGGCTAACGGTGACCAAGACGTTCTTTTCGAAAGTGGCGCCGGCGGCGATGGTATTTCACTGAGCTACGACGGCTCGGTAGGTACTAATGGCCGGCTGGAATTCAAGGTAAAGGACGGCGCCGATGATACTCAAGTATTTGTGGATTTGGACTCAGTCGGCGGCGGTATCGATCCGACGGCTGAGTTTATTCAAGTCGTTGGGGTCGTTGATCTCGGTGCAGCGAATGGGGTGCGACTTTATGTCAATAGCGAATTGGCGGTTACGGCTATTGGCGATGCGACGAGTTTGGCCGATTGGTCTGGAGGAGACAACGCAGGTTTAGGAGGAGTGAATAGCGGTATTAATTTTGCGAGCGGCGGTAACTTTGAAGGCGACATCGCGATCTTCCGCTTCTACGAAGCGGCGTTTGCCGATGCTGATGTCGAGCAAAATTACGAAGCGGTTCACGGCTTGCGAGTGACGGAAGTCACCGATCCCGTCACGATGGGTAACGGCACCCTGGGCTCACCGTTTGGCCTTAATTCTGGTGCGCAGGTCACGCTCAACGCTGATGGCAGCTACACCTACGATCCCAACGGCGCTTTTGAAAGCCTGGCCAGCGGCCAAACCACCACCGACACATTCCAGTACACCCTCAGTGACGGAACCGAGAGTGATACCGCAACCGTAACGATAACGATCACGGGTGTTGACGACGCACCTACCGTTACAGCGACGGGATTGGATCCAACGTTTACCGAGGACGGTAGCGCAGTCGATATTTTTAGTGGCGTAACAATCGATGCCGTAGAACCCGGTCAAACCATTGAAGAGATCGTTTTTACGGTTAGCAATGTGTCTAACGGTAGCGATGAGATTGTCGTTATTGACGGTACAAGTATTCCCCTCATTAATACTGGCGGAACGCCGATCAACACCGGTAGTGGTTATTCGATCGCCGTCGTGGTTTCCGGATCCGATGTGACGATTACGGCAACCACCACGGGCGCCGCGACCGGCGATATCCAAAGCTTGGTCGATAACCTGACGTATCAAAACAACAGTCAGGCGCCCGGAGAAGCGGTTCGCAATTTCGTGATTGCGAGCATTACCGATAGTGGGTCCAGCGCTGGCGCTAACGATAATGACAGTGTGCCTGCTATCGCTTCCGACATCACGGTTACTGGTGTCAATGACCCGTTAGTTGCAACCGATAACACCTACGTCGTGATTGGCACGGGTAGCGGCAATTTCATCACCGATGATACCGGCGCCGGCGTGGATACCGATCCTGATTCCTCACCCATTGTTGCCGACCCCTCGCTAACGTCAACACCGGCAAATGGTTCGGTTTCGGTTAATCCCGACGGTTCGTTCGTTTATACGGCAAATGCGGGTTACACGGGTCCGGATTCTTTTACCTATCGGGTCAGTACGCCGACCAATATCACGGGTTTGACCTATGAGTTTTTCGATGGTGCGCCGAGTGGTGATACCGTCGACAATATTCCACTCAGCAGTCCGCTTGCTACCGGAAACGCGAGCGATTTCGACGTTAACGCTTTGGCGCTTGCCGAAACCGGAAGCGAAGAGACTTACGCGGTTCGGTATACCGGTTACATCACGATCACTAGCGCGGGCACATATAACTTCCGCACAACGTCTGATGACGGCTCAAAGCTATACATCGATGGGGTGGAATTAGTCGATAACGATGGACTGCATGCGCCGGTTACGGTCACGAGTTCGAACGTTGCCTTAACCGCCGGCACGCACCGCATTGTCATTGAGTTCTTCGAGAACACCGGCGGCGATAGTTTGGTCGTCGAATATAGTGGGGACGACACGGGTGGTTTAGGGACTTTCGCAAATCTCGCGGGCTCTAGCGCTCTTGTAGAAGGGGATGAAGCGACAGCGACCGTAACTTTGGATGTGCGTGCGGTCGATGCGATAGACGACAGCTACGGGACTAACGAAGACGTTGATCTCAATATCCCTGAAGCTAGCGGTGTTTTGAATAACGATATGTCGGTGACCGGACCGACCCGTCTATTGGATTACGATGCGTCAGCGGACAGTATCCTAGCTGACGGTATTAACGATCAACAAGGCACAGGCCTCGACTTTGATGCGGTTGGGTTGCTAATGGTGACATTGGTTAGACCAACCGCATC
>JBCCEV010000165.1:0-8897 GCA_039030125.1 Pseudomonadota bacterium
CGCGGCCATTGACCAAAGCGCTGGAATAAACGCCACGCTTAACAGCGCACCCTGCGCGACGGTGAAAATCTTGGAACGAGACGTCATGGGGGTCTCCTTCAGCTCAAACTGAAAAATAGAATTAATTGGTAACGACGTGGCGATACCGAGACGCCGTCGTTGTCGCTGCGCCGCCACCGCTGATGGATTGCGAGCGAAAATCGTAGAACAACAGCGCGCCCGCGGCCGCCGCGCCCTGGCCGAGCGCCGAGTAGCCGCTTACTTGCGAGGTATCCGAGCCCGGCGCGGCGACGCTGCCCACGCGGGTCACAAAGATGTTGACATCCATATCGAGCGGGTCGATGAACGTGCCATCGCTGTCCGTATCCGAGGTGAACATAAGATCGCGCTGGTGGCTCACATCACCGGGGTTGACGGTGAGATCCCAAGGATTATTGGAACTGAGATATAGCTCTCCGGCGGGGTCGTCGACGCTCATGCCCGTGGGAATGGTGAACCCCGTGGATGCCGGTACGGTGCCACCGGAAAGGCTGGCCGGCCAACCGCGATGAAAGGTGTGTTGTCCCACCACTTCATTGGAAATTGAGCGTGCCGCCTCGGATGATTGAAACGAGCGCTTTTTCATCGTTTGATTGGTGGTGATTTTCAAATCCAGGGTGGTGGTGCGCATCGCGACCACGGCCACCATGGTGAGGACCATCAGGATCACCAGCGAGAAGATAAGGGCCATGCCGCTTTGGGCACCGATTCGTGTGGTGGGGACTAAAGGCATGTTCAGGCTCTCGTTTGATTGCGAACTTGGACGATGAAGTCGTATTGCTGACGACGGAACTGCCGTGCTTCGGTGGGAACCGTCCAGGTGCGCCCATCTGGAAAGGTAAAACTCGTTTGTCCAAGGGTGGTGAGGTCGAGCGTGTTGTCGCGGGTGAGATTGGCGATGACCAAGTTCACCCGCACGCTAACCACCTGCGCCCAGGTGGCATTAGCCGTCACCGACGCTGCGTTGTCATAGTAGTCGGCAACCAGATCGCCGCTTTCGTCGATCCCATAGTGGAGGTTCATCGCTTCTACACCGGATACCAGGACTTCTTCGTTGAACGTGAAGCCATCGAGATTGCGCCGCACTAAAGCTGGAATGGCGTCGTCGCCGCTATCGCCGCATGTGCCGTTCGAACCCGCAAACGTGCAGGGTCTGACGTAGTAGAGGTGTGCGGCGAATTCGTAATTGGTGAGATTGATGGGATCGGAGCCCGGCGTGAGATCGGATAGCGCACTATCGCTGGCGATCAGGTTTGAGCGGAAGACTTGGGCACGAACGCCAACTTGGGTTCTAATCGCCACCCGCTGCGGGTTCCAAGTTGCAACTTCGGTCACCGTGGCCGGCGCCGCGTCGGGGCGATTGGGTATTGAGCGCGCGTAGCGCACGTAGAATGCATCCGTATTGGTCTCGTAGTTGGCGGCGGCGATGCAGGTGACCGGTACGCCGGTGGTCACACCGGCGTAGCCTCTAAATCCCTCGCTCGTTATCGGGACGTCAACACCCGCGCAGGTGGTACCAGTGACCAGGGCGGGAACGCCGGTGCTGATCGAGACGACATCTGACTCCACGGCGCCCCAGTGGTCACCCATGCGCATGTAATGCTGGATATGGTTGATCGCGTAGCGTGCATTTTCGTTAAGCTCGCTCGCGCCTTCTTGCAGGCGGTAGGCTTGCTTGTTGCTGATGAACAGTTGAATGATGACGTTCATCAAGATCAAGCTGAGTACCGAGGCAACCATCAATTCGATGATCGAAAAACCCCGTTGCTTGGCGTAGTTATTCATCGGTGTTCCTTGTGCTGAGGCGACAGCTAGGGCGTAACCCTAAGGATGAAGGACTGGGTGGCGAGATCGGCGCCGGAGTTCACGTCGGTCCGCTCCTGCCAGGTGATCAGGATTTTATAGACCGAGCCCGCGTTGTCGCAGGCCGCCGTGGTTGTGGTGTTATCGATGCAGACGGTGCCGGTTACGTTCGTATCGGTCGAATTTGCCCCTAGTGCCGTGCGCAGGCCGGCCAGCCATTGGGTGTAATCCCAACTCGCAAGTTGGGCCGGCGTGCATGAATTGGTGCTGAGCACGCAATTTTCGGTGCCGGCGGTGGGGTTGTTGTAATCGCCCGCGTCAACGCCAATGGTGTTGGCGCGCATACGGTCGACCAAATTTTCCGCATGCAGTGCTGCCACGACTCGCCCTTGCGACCCTTTGGTGTAGCGCAGTCCCGCCACTTGTAGCCCGGCGACACCAAGCAAACCAATGGCAAAAATAATGACGGCGATAAGGATCTCAACTAGCGTCATCCCGCGGTGGCGGCGGGGCGCGCTGCGTCTGTATTGAAATGCTTGCATTGGAAATCCTTACTGGCGGCTCAAGGTACGGAGGTGCAGCTGCTGATCGCCGTGCCATTGGGGTACACGTATTGCGAGCTGGCGTTGCGGACCGCGATCTGCGAGCGGCCGGTATTGGTCACCGATAAGCCCCGGGCAAAACTCGCGCCGCGCTCGTCGCACATCACCCAAAAGGCCTCGCCTAGCGTGCCGGATACGGTGGACACGCTTTCGCCAAGTCCGTTGTAGCCAATGGCCGGGAACCCCGTGGTGGCGTGATTACTGCGCGCGATCAGGGACATATTGGTGGGCAGCCCGGTTCGATAGTCCAAAATACAGTCGTCGTTAGCGTCGTAGTTCGACGCCGCCACAGTTCGGCATGGGTCGCCCGTGGCATCCACGTCGACATTGCCGTCATCATTGCGGTCGATGAAAGTGATCCAGCCCACATCCCAGGGCGATCCGGCCGCCACCACCGAGGCGACACACTGCGCCCCATCGGTCGACGGGCACACGATGACCGCGGAGTTCGTTTTCACCGCCTCACTGCGGGCGAGCGCGAGAGAAGAAGAGAACGCATTGATTTCGGTGGCCAGCCGATTGTTGTTGACCATCACCGTTAGGTTCGGCAGCCCAAACGCAAGCAGGATCCCGAAGATCACGATCCCGAGCATGAGTTCGATGATGTTGAAGCCGCGTTGTTTGTTCATGGGCGCAAGTATTGATAAGTGTCGATATCGTTGCATCTCAGTTTTCCTTGAACGGTCATTTGTGGCTGCCGGGCGGTCATTGTTTTCTACAAGGTGTGAACCCGGTCACAACTCGCCAGTTGATGAACGGCGCGGCCGGCATCGGCGGCAGCCTGTTCTCGCCAGACCAATGGGGACTATCAGCATTAAGTCCAGACACGGTCTAAATCGTCCATAAACTCGCCGTTGTTCAGAGCCTCGTGTCTTTAGAATAGAGACCATATCAGCGAGGTTCTCAAGGCGCACGCCATCGCGCCCGCGGTGCAACGTGGCGCGGTCGGTACGCCTGTGGCGCTTGAACCGAGGCATTGATCAGCTTTTGTGAGTTCGGGCGAATCTAAGCTTGCATGCCCCAAGAGCACTGTCGGGAAAGCCTTAGGACGTTGCTGCCGCGAGGCGCTGGTGCGCCAGGCATGTTTTCGATGGATTAAAAGTCTTCTACCACGCTCATTGTGTTAATCACCAACATCTTTTGAACGTTGCAACGGGCTGGCTCAGCGCGCCTTCCGAGCAGCGCCTCGCCGCGTTTGAGTGGCATGAAGTTTCACCCAGTGCCCACCTCGCCAGCGGCTACTGATACGGCGAGGATTGCGGCGGTTGCTCGCGCTCGCTGGGTTTGAATTCAACTGGGTTTCCGCCTTTTCCTTAGCGTAAACATAGCTTCTGCGCTTCGACTCCTACCGTTCTGCGCCGCAGCAATCTAGACTTATTGCGTCGCAGCAAATTGTCCCGGGCCAACACCCTCTCGCTGCGTGCGTTGACTCGGGACACCTCGGTCGCAATGAGGAGAAATTGTCATGATTTTGAAACCCGATATCGCCGCTACAGGCGTCGGCGCCGTCCTTGCCGCAATCCTTGCATTCGGCCTGGTGGCAACGAATCCGAGCTTGGAAACACATTCCAGCGAGGCGCGCGATTGGCGCATTGAGGCGCCGAGCTTTCTGCTACCTCCCAGGCGGTTGTAGCGCCCCGGCCTGCGGCTCGGTCCCGGTGCGATCGGGGCCGAGCTTCTTTTGCTGGGTGTTGCGGTACTATTCACGCACTCGCTTAAGCGAGAGGTCGATGGGAAGCCGCCGCCAATTTCTAAAAGCCGCACTGTCGCTTGCCGTCGCACCGCCTGCGCGTAGCGCGGGCGCTCCGCAGGTCATTCGCGCCGCTAGCGCGTTACCGAAGATGCCCAGCGGCGTGATGTCTGGCGATGTCTCTCTTGAGGGCGCTGTGATCTGGAGCAGAACCGATCGTCCGGCCCGCATGTTTATTGAGTACGCCACCAACGATCGCTTTGAAAACTCTTTTGGGGTGCGCGGACCCGTGGCACTCGAGGACTCGGATTTTACCGCTCAGGTGACCCTCACCGAGTTGCCTTGGGGGCAACGCATTTTCTACCGGGTGCTGTTCGAGGACATCGGCGATCCGATGTTTTCAAGTCCGCCGATGGCGGGCTCGTTCCAGACACCAACCTGGGGCAGCACTCGCGACGTCTCGTTCAGCTTTTCCGGCGATGAGGCTGGCCAGGGCTGGGGGATCAGCGAGGACTTTGGAGGCTACAAAATCTACGAAACCATGCGTCAGTTGGCGCCAGATTTGTTTTTACATCTCGGTGATCAGATCTACGCTGATGGACCACTTGCCGACTCCGTGCGCTTGCCCGACGGCCGGATCTGGAATAACCACGTCACCGAGGCGAAACGGCAAGTCGCTCAGTCGCTGGACCAGTTTCGGGGCAACTTCGCTTATAACCATCTCGATGAGAATCGTCGCGGTTTCGCCGCCGAGGTACCATTTGTGGTGCAGTGGGACGATCATGAAACGCGGAACAATTGGTACCCCGGTCAGATCATCGACGATCCCCGGTACCACCAAGAGCGGCGCTCGTCGGTGCTCGCGGCTTATGCCAATCGCGCGATGTTCGAATACAACCCGATCCGTCTAAACCCCAATGTCCGCGATCGTTTGTATCGTCAAATCAATTACGGCCCGCTTCTCGAAATTTTCGTTCTAGACCAACGCAGCTATCGCGCTAACAACAGCGAGAATCTACAAGCCGATGGTGATAGCGGCGAGGCACTGCTTGGCGGCGAGCAGTTGCGGTGGTTACAAGGCGCGCTGGCGAATTCATTATCCACCTGGAAGGTGATCGCGAGCGATATGCCGTTAAGTCTGGTGGTTTCCGATAACACCGAAGGAATGCCGCATATTGAAGGGTTGGCGAACGGTGAGCACAAAAGCGCCAAGGGGCGCGAACTTGAAATTGCCGGGCTCCTCACTTTCATTAAGGATCACAATATAGAGAATGTGATTTTTGTCAGCGCCGATGTGCATTACGCGAGTGCCGTGTCCTACCACCCCGATCGCGCCAGCATTGGCGCGTTCAAACCGTTCTGGGAATTCATCGCAGGTCCGCTACACGCAGGTTCATTCGGGCCTAATGAGATCGATCGAACCTTTGGGCCGCAAGTTGAGTTCGTGCAGGGCCCCGAGTATGCCAATCAGTCACCGGCCGACGGGTTTCAGTTCTTTGGTTTTGGCAATATCGATCACAAAACCAAGGCCCTCACGGTGTCGTTAATTAATGCAGCGGGCGAGTCGCTGTATGAGAAAACCCTCGACCCGCGTTAGGTATTGATCACTGAGCACGTGCGCGGAGCGCATCGTAAGCAGCGTCAATTTTGCGCCGCAGCGGTTCGGATATTTTATCGCCTAGGTCGTACTGGTGGGATGTACGGAAGCGATCGCCTGCTTGTCGCAGCGGCTCCGCTTCGCTGAGCTCCAAGTACTCCGCGAGGCGATCGAGCGGTTCACCATCACCTTGGCACGCCGCTTCGTAGTCAAAAAAATGGAGCCGCGAAGATTTAGTGTTTTGAAGGTGGCGTGCGTAGGCCAGCCAATACTCGACCCAAAAACCTAGCTCTGCTGGCTTGGCGCTTACGCCGGTCAGCCAATGATCAAAATCGATCGGCTTCAACGCACCGCCAAATTCATGATGTCCGAGCCATTCCATATACCGCAGCGCAAAGCGATCGTGTTGGTGAACCTGCGAAAAATGTTGATGTTGCGCCGCTAAGGACCCGATGTGGGCATAGGGATCACGCAGCGGTATGACGATTCGAGCATCTGAAAACAGACGCAATAAGAGTTCCAGTCGCGCGACGTTGGCGTTGTTTTTCGCAAGGTAGCGCTGCGCTTGCCCTTGGTTTTCAATGATTGAACGCTTGCGGATGTGATTGCGATAGAACGACTGAAATTCCTCGTCGATTTCGTCCGCGGTCCACACCGAGATTCCCTCCTTGTCATAGTGAGCGGGCCAGAACAGTTTCCAAATAATCTCCTCGACAGCTTCGGGGCTATCGTAGGTGATCATCATTCCGTCGCCGTGGCTGCGCTCTCGCGGTGGTGCAGTTTTCCAGAAAGGGCGCGAGAGTTGACGCCAAAAGAGGGGACACAACACGAACGGCAGATCGCGATAAGTATGGCTATTGAACTCAGGGAGAGTGGCAAGGATCTCAAGCAGTAAGGTTGTTCCGGCCCGAGGCAGGGCGGTAATAAATACGGGCCTGCGGGCCGAGGCCTGAGCCAAAGGGGCTTTGAAGCTTAACGACTCAAGATCCGCAACAGCCATCTGTAGATGGCTGGTCGCGAACGCGATTCGATGAAGGAGCCGGTCAAGCCTTGAATAGCTTGCGGAGGTACTCATTGCTTTATGCAAAAAGCCGCAACGGTTGCCACCGTGGCCAGAGCAATAAATAGCCAGTGACCGGCAGCCTCGATGGCGTGGCCCGGTGAAAATAGCGATCCGGCGATGCCCAGATAGACTACGATCAAGGCCAGGATGACGCATGCACTAAAGCGCAAAAGGAGCGAGAAGAAAGCGCCGAACATTTGCACGCCGGCACGCTGTATGCGCCTCTCCTTTTCGTCTTCGCCGAGGGTGCTCGATTGGATTGTTGCCACCGCCTCCCGCGCTGTTTCAATCGTGGAAGTGGCGAGGGAAACCAGCTTAAGCCCGCGAAGTGCGATGACAAACACACCCAGCGAACACGCGAGAAAGACATAGACCATTAGGTCGTGCTGGATTCGTCGTGGTGCTCATCGGATGTGGACTCGCCTTGTTCCTCCTCGCGTTTTTTGTTGCGCAAGAATCGGCGTACCGGATACCAAATGAATCCGACGATGGCCAGCACGATCGCGCCGACCAACGCGATCAACATGCCGATGATTGGCAAGCCCGCGCCGGGTCCGACATAAGCGTCGGCGGTGGTTACGGAAAAGGACAAACCGCTCAAGATTAGAATTATTGCGAGGCGCCTGGGGTGCATTGGTCGCTCTCCAAAAAGGTGTTTGTATTTAGTTCGATTGTGAAGGCGCGAAATTTAGCGCCTTGAGTTCGTTCCACGAATAGCGCCGCGCCCAAAACACCGCCGGTGATTTGTCTTCAACTTCCGATGGAGCAACATATTCCCACACCACTTCGTTGTCTTTTGAGAGTTCGAGCAGGCGCCCGGCATCGGATTCGGTAATGAGCCGGTTGCCATTGTCGAACGCTTGGTAGGAGCCTCGCCAGCGGCTTTCGATCTCAAGGTCGGCATGGCCGCCAAATGACCACAACTGCGCGCCCGTTAAGGCATCGAATTCGACAATGCGGGAATACCCGCCTTCGCCGATGTGTCCTTCATTGTCGAACAGCCCGATGCGCCGACCGCCCAAGAACCGCGCTGCGTGTTGCTGGCGCCAGCCGCCACGGTGCGCCCAGACTAATTCGCCTCGTTCGAGGTCCACAACACCCAGGGCCGATTTGGCTTTCATGGACACAAGAATTTGTCCGGTCTTGAGCATGGGCAGGGCGCTGGCAACCGCTGACGTTACCCAATCAACTGAGTTGGTGTGCAATGCGTCCTTGGACTGTCCGTCAGCGTAAAGCAGTCCTGGGTATCGCGAGTTTAATATCGCATCGATAATGGACACCCGTTTTTTCTCGCGCCCGGTGTGATCGAGCACCACGATGACATCGTCAATAATGGTATGGCCTGCGTAATCGTCTAAGCCCTCGATGGGCAGCGGGCGGGTTTCATGCAGTAGAGTAATGATGTCGCCGTCCGGTGTGAGGAGGACGTCGTGATGCGCCTGCTGAGCGTAGGTCCACAAGACCTCGGAGTCGCGATTAATTTTGGCCAACCCGTAGGCGTATGGCCAGTGCCCGGGCGCTTCAAATAAAACCAGCAGGGCACCGCCATGCTGCAACAGCGCTTTGCGAAATATCACTTGATTGTCGGGCACCGGAAATTCGATATGCGCTGGCTCAGGCCAAACTGTGCGGAACGGCACATGCCAATGATGCAGCAGTTCGCCCCGGTTATTAATGAGGTAGGCCGTGGGTCCTGAAGCATCCGAATAAACGATGGCACCATCGGACACCCCCGCCTTTGCTTGCAGGACGCCTTCGCCGTCAAAGCGTTTGGCTTTGAAGTAGAACTCAAAATTGCCAGGGTCGCGAAACTGCGGGAGTAGGATGTTATTCCAAGCGCCTGCAAGGCCCTCATGAACGAGCCGATAAGTTGAGGTCCCGGAGAACCAGAATGCGAACAGGACTCCGGCTGCGGCGGATACGCTCGCAAACCAGACAAGAAAGGGCCAGTCGGTGGTTTTGTTCAAACGGGATTTGGAGCGGGTTGTTCTTCTATCGAATGAGCAGCATCGTCCATCGCGCGTGAGCGTGCAAGTGCATGTGTCGCATTGGTTTATTGCGCTTATACGCTATGCGAAGATAGAGGCCCGCACCGACGGCAAC
>JBCCEV010000166.1:0-8854 GCA_039030125.1 Pseudomonadota bacterium
AGCGCACGGCAGTGGCGCACTCGCTGGCTTCGGGTCAGCCAAAGGCTCCAACGAAGAAGCCTACCTATTCCAAAAATTGGTCCGCGCCGGCTTTGGTACCAATAACGTCGACCACTGCACGCGGCTCTGTCACGCTTCCTCGGTAGCGGCAATGCTTGAGACTATCGGCTCGGGATCGGTCTCCAATCAAGTGGCCGATGTTTCAGAAGCAGAGCTGATTATCGTGATCGGCGCCAAACCCACGGTGAATCATCCCGTGGCCGCAACGTTTATGAAGAACGCGGCAAAGGCCGGAAAAACCCTGATTTTGCTCGACCCCTACCGCTCGGACTTGGCGCGGCACGCCACCCATTTCTTGCAGTTTCGCTCGGATACGGACGTTCCGATGCTGAACGCGCTGATGCACACGATTATTGCTGAAGGTTTGCAAGACGACGCTTATATCGAAGCACATACCGAAGGCTATGAGGCGTTGAAAGAAACGGTAATGGAGTACCCGCCGGAAAAGGTAGCGCCGATCTGCGGGATCCCCGCCGAACGCTTGAAGGAAGTCGCGCGGTTATACGCAACGTCCAAAGGTTCAATGATTTTCTGGGGAATGGGGATCTCCCAGCATATTCACGGCACCGACAATGCTCGTTGTCTGATCGCGTTGGCGCTGCTAACCGGGCAGATCGGCCGCCCCGGAAGCGGTTTGCATCCTTTGCGCGGCCAAAACAATGTCCAAGGCGCGTCGGACGTCGGCCTGATCCCGATGGTATTTCCAGATTATCAACCGGTATCTGATCCCGATGCGCGAGGACGTTTCGAAGACGCCTGGCAGGTTGAACTCGATCCTAATCCAGGCCTCACGGTTGTCGAGATCATGAACGAAGCGCACGACGGGCGAATCAAAGGAATGTACGTGATGGGCGAAAACCCGGCGATGTCAGATCCCAATCTAAATCATGCCCGCGAAAGCTTGAGCCGACTCCAACATATGGTGGTGCAAGATATATTCTTTACTGAAACAGCGGGCTTCGCGGATGTCATCTTGCCCGCGTCCGCTTTCCCAGAGAAATCCGGGACATTCACCAACACCGATAGAAGAGTACAACTCGGACGCCAGGCCATCGCACCGCCGGGCGAGGCTCGCCAGGACCTCGAAATCATCATCGAGTTGGGCAAACGGATCGGTGTCCAATGGGAATACGAAAATGCGCGAGAAGTTTTCAACGAGATGCGCCAGCTCACCCCGAGCATTGCTGGAATCACCTGGGACCGTTTGGAATCTGAACATTCCGTGACCTACCCATGCCGGGAAGAAGGCGACCCGGGACAACCGATCTTGTTCCAAGGCGGTTTTCCGACGCCCAGCACACGAGCAAAGTTCGTCCCCGCCAATTACACGCGTGCCGCCGAATTACCTGACGACGAGTTTCCCTTTGTCCTCATGACGGGGCGCCAGCTCGAGCATTGGCACACCGGTAGTATGACCCGCCACGCAAGGGTACTTGATGCACTAGAGCCGGAGGCGGTTATCAACGTTCATCCAGAGGATATTGAGTGGTTAAAGCTGACCGCCGGCGACGTCGCCGAGATTGCCTCGCGCCGGGGTATCGTTAAAGCTCGGATCCGGCCAGATTCAGGGATTCAGCGAGGTTCCGTGTTCCTGGCTTTCTGCTACGTGGAAGCCGCTGCGAATCTGCTAACGGTGGAAGACCTCGACCCATTCGGAAAGATCCCAGAATTCAAGTACTGTGCCGTCAAGATTGAGGCGCTGAGTGAGGATCTGACGCCTGCCTGAAACTGGTTACAGTGCCTCAATTTTGGTGAGCTGAACAACTTCCTGGATAAGCGCCTCGCCACCATCTTGGTTGGGGACCATCGTCATAATCTTATATAGGTAGCCAGGTAATTCGTCGGAAACCACAACGACGTACTGTTTATCGGCAAACTTTTCGAAAAGCTGGCGGCGCGGATCGTTCACATAGGGTGCGAACCTCACCTCGTGGCCGGCATAGCTCTTGCCGCCGAACTCGATGCTGGTGGGTGTCACCGTTGCGGTATCGGCCAAAGCGAATTTGATTCGGCGCTGAAAATATCGCCATCGCTCACGCGCGCCGCCGTCTTGATCGGTTAGGCGGTTCATTTCATAAACGTCGCCCTGCAAATAAATCTTCAACACAGGGTTGACGTCGGTATTGGGGGCGGGCGGCACCGGCACGTTTCTCTCGCCGGTTAAAAATTGCAGCGATGCCGATTTGGTTCCGTCATCATGTAAGTCATCGACCAAGAACTCGATGCGATCGCTGAAGCCGCGCTCATAGGTGCCGGTCTTGTCAAACGAGTACGTGAACTTGGTCTTACCGGTAACCGCCGCAAGTTGGTCGGTAAGCCAAAGCCTGGTCTCCGCTTCGGAAAACTCGACAACCTCGCTTGCCGATTGATCGGCCGCGCTCACGCAGGCCACACCGCCCAGCACCAACAACAAAAACAGCCCAAATTGTCTAATCGTCATCGTCGTCTACTTTAGGCCGTTCTATGATGGCTAGTCGTGGAACCCCGAAACCGTCGAGGATCGCATCAATCTCATCCTGATTTTCGGCAATGAGAGTGGATACCTGATCGCGCCATTCCTTCTCGCCGAAACGCACCGCCATGCTGATTTGAAAATCAAACCGTAGGCCTGGTTCGTTCTTCATCGGGATCACCACTACTTCGTGATCTTTTATTTGCTGACCAAAATAGCCGGCGATTGGTCCCCACACGAAGGTGAGATTGATCGTATCGTTGACCAAATCTCGCTCGATAATTTTGCCCGGCGTTTCGCGCGCGTCACCACTCATGCTCTGGAAGGGTGTCGCGTAATCCATCAGGTCATGTTGAAAAACCCAGTCTGTGGCCGGTCCGCGATCCCAAACCCCGATTTTGAGGTCCTTGCGCTGCTCGCCAGTGGCGTTGGCCAAGTCGTTTTGAGACTTTATATAGTCTAGTCCGCGCCCCTTCACATAAACCATCGACCACGCGGAGCGCATGTACGGCCTGGTCGTCGCGGCGAGCTCGAAGTTTTCGATCACGCCCATTACGAGATCACATTTGTGGGTCCCATCTTCTGTGTTGTTGTTGCGCAAGGTATTGCGAATGAATCCGATGCGTTGGGGAAACCACTCAAATTCGACCGGCACCCCCAATTTTTCTCCAAATAGGTTCGCGATCGCGTTTTCGTACCCCTGTTGCTCCTTATTCGACATCGGTAAGTTGAACGGGGGCGCACACACCTTCAAGACATCCCGCGCAAACGCCGGTGTCGATAGCACGACCATGGCGCCCAATATGAACGCCATTACCAGTTTCAACCGGGTGAGCATGATGTCGATGGTCGCTCTCCGAGCTATTGCGCTTTAGCTTCTAGCGCCTTTTTCATCTTGCGGATGGTCCGTTTCACCATGTTACCGCCAACTTTGACGTTGCCGATATTTGCTTCGAGATCCGCGAGGTTAGCGGGTGGGTTCGCATCGCCAACGACGATAGCGCCGACCATGCCAGTCGTGATGTGCGGGTTACATTTATAGATATAGGCACCCTCTTTCTCGACGGTGATACTGAAACCTTCTTGGCCCATGGTTGACTTCCAGCCTTCGGCGCCCTCTGGAATCATGCCCTCGATAGCCTCGGTGTCGTGGCCTGCCATGGTCATGAACTTGACGGTATCACCGGGCTTTGCGAAAAGCACCAGGGGTTTCCATTGCGTAACGACGGCCTGAACTTGGTGTTCTTCGGCGAGCGTGGAAAAACTCGCGACTAACAGCCCGGAGGCAGCCAATGCGCATTTCAACGGTTTCATTAGATTCTCCTTAGAAATTTTGACGTAGCCTTACCCACACAAAGGCTAAACCAAAGTAGCTGAACGTAGTCTGAATGTTGTGCGACGCGCGCATTTAAGCCGTTCGAAAATGCGCTGTCAAACACTACGCCACTGGCAGATACTGGATCACAAAAAGAAAGGCCCGACGCCTTGCGACGTCGGGCCTTTCACAACTTTATAGCGTCCTAGCTGGCCTTACGGCAGGCTGAAAACGCTCAACACACCGCCGAGACGGGTGAAGCTGTTGAGGCCTTTATAAGCACCAACCGCACCGAGACCATCGGTGTCGTTGATGAGGCCTGCCGCCATACCGATACCGGCCCAGCCACCGACACCAGAGAGAATGCCGACAAATTGTTTGCCGTCATGTCCCCAAGTGTTGACGTTGCCGATAATCCCGGAAGGCGTTTTGAACTTCCAAAGAAGCTTTCCGCTCTTCGCGTCGATTGCCTTGAGGTAACCGTCGAGCGTGCCGTAGAACACGACATCACCAGCGGTTGCCAGCGCACCACTCCAAACCGAAAAGCGCTCCGGAATCGACCAGACGATCTTACCTTTGTCAGCGTCCCAAGCGATGAAGTTACCCAGGTTGTTGTTATCGGAGTTGTTTCCGAATTCAGCACCCGGGCTAACACGACCTGCTGGGAACATGCTGAGTACAGCATTTACATACGGCTGGCCAGCGACATACTCACCACCGCTAACCGGCTCGTAGTTCATGCAGACGTGGTTCGTCGGCACGTAGAACAGGCCAGTGCGTGGGCTGTACGCTGCAGGCTGTTGGTCTTTCGTACCAAGTGCCGCAGGACAGATGTTGGTGGTGTTGACGTCTTCGCCTTGCGCGTGGGTGCTGTATTTAGCAACCACTTGCGGGCGACCGGTTTTCATATCAACGTGAGTTGCCCAGTTAACCGCTGGGTCGAACTTCTCGGCGACGAGAAGCTGGCCATTGGTGCGGTCCAGGGTGTAGCCGAAGCCATTACGGTCAAAGTGAACCAAAGCTTTGGTGTCTTTGCCTTTGACTTTCATGTCAGCCAGGATCATTTCGTTGATACCGTCGTAATCCCACTCATCATGCGGCGTCATCTGGTAAACCCAATGGGCCATACCGGTGTCGACATCGCGTGAAAAGATGGACATGGACCACTTGTTGTCGCCAGGGCGAACTACAGGGTTCCAAGTAGACGGGTTGCCTGTGCCGTAGTAGAGCGCATTACGCTCTTTATCGTACGGCCACCAGCCCCAGACAGAACCGCCGCCAATCTTCCATTGATCGCCCTTCCAGGTTTTCAGAGAAGAGTTTTCGCCAACAGGTTGGCCAAGCTCGGTGGTTTTGGCTGGGTCAAACAGCATGTCCGAATCCGGACCCATGCTGTAGGCACGCCAGACGCGCTTACCAGTCTTGATGTCGTAGGCGTTGATCCAGCAGCGCACCCCAAACTCAGCACCAGACATACCGGTGATGACTTTGTCCTTCATGATGTGAGGTGCGTTGGTGTTGGTTTGACCCAACTTCGGATCACCGTTCTTGACAGACCACTCCACAGCACCCGATTTCGCGTTGAGTGCGACCAGGGTGGTGTCGGCTTGCTGCAAGAAGATCTTGCCGTCGCCATAACCTAAACCACGGTTAACCGTGTCACAGCACATGACCGGCACAGTTTCGTCGTAGTCTTGGACTGGTACGTGCTCCCAGACAATTTCGAGATTATCGAGATTGATAGCGAACACGTTATTTGGGAAAGCTGCATGGATATACAGCGTGTCGTGGGACAAGCCAGTGGCGGAACTCGGCAGTACCAGGGGACCACCTTCGTGACCGCGCAGAACACCCGTAGAGAATGTCCATGCGGCTTGCATCTTGCCGGCGTTGGTGTTGTTGATTTGTTTCAACTCACTGTAACGCCAGTTCCAAAAGTTACCACCGGGGAATACCCAGTAGTTCGGGTCTTGCATGAGCTTTTCGAGCTCGGCATTTGCCATGACCTGACCGGTACCGGCAAAAGCTGTCAGCGCTACGGCTGCAACGAGCCAACGCTTGAGCATACTTTTCCTCATGACCTCCTCCTTCACACTTTGCAATTGGTTGACAATCACTGATCTGACCTCATGTTATTAGAGCTCCGGGGCCGACTTGAGATCAGCAAAGCCAACACAGAGCAGTTATAAATTACTTCCGGGAATTCCAAAGTTCGGCGAACTAGCGCTAAGCTCTAGCGGGCACCAACTTAGCAAGACTGAACGGCCCAAGCTTGCGCTTGGGAATTGTTCCCCTCAGATCTAGGAATTCTTCCTCCAAGCTTCGGGATTATAGAGGTTTACCCCAGTGGAGCAAGGCATTAGCGCCTATTTCTGAGCCGGTTCTGCAGCGGCCGAACTGCGCCCTACGAAACAGCGTTTTTCGGCATCGGCGCGCGCGGTTTCCAGAGTCCCGACCACTTCTTCGGCCCGTTTGCTCTCACGAAAAATGCCGCCTTTTTCGCCCGGCATCCGCTTATAAATCTCGAAGGTTCGCGCTTCGCTGAAATCTTCGAACGCGACGTGCTGCGCGATCACGTCGATCTCACACGAACAAGCATACATATTGTCCAAGGTTTGCCCGCCGACACGAGCCATGCAGGTCAGAACGTGATCGACTCGCTCCAGCGTTGGATAGTCGTTCGCAGACGCCGAAGAGATGCCCAATAAAAAAATGAAAATCCCGAGGTAACTACTTAATTTCATGAAAAATGCCTTTTGCTCCATGACAATCAACCATTGGTTGTCATGATTAAATTCAGTTGTGAGACGCGCGCGGCAACCCCCTATATAGTATAGCGATCTCCGGCCACATAAGGCCCCGGAAACACCTCACCAGGAGTGCGATGCGAGCGATGAACAAGATTTTGGTCACCGGGGGCGCCGGATATATCGGCAGCCACGTTGTGAAGCTGCTGGTTCGACAAGGTGCCGAGGTCGTGGTTCTGGACAATTTGTCCAAAGGTTTTGCCGGCGCGGTTATCGGGGCCGAATTTGTTCACGGCAATACTGGCGATCGGCGGTTGGTCAAATCAATCCTAGGTGATCATGGGATCGATACGGTGATGCACTTTGCAGCTTACACGGTGGTCCCTGAATCGGTTGCGAACCCTGGCAAGTATTATCAGAACAATACGTTCGAAGCCGCCACGCTAATGGAATGCTGCGTCGCCGCAAACGTATCTCGGTTTGTCTTCTCCTCGACGGCGGCCACCTACGGCGTACCGGAACAAGCGTTATGCAGCGAAAGCGCGCCCACTAATCCAATAAATCCGTACGGCCACTCGAAGCTCATGGCTGAGCAAATCTTGCGGGATTTTTGCGCGATATCACCCATGCAGCACGCGATACTGCGCTATTTCAACGTTGCTGGCGCCGATCCAGAAGGCGAAATAGGGCAAACGACCGCGGAAGCCACTTTGTTGATCAAAGTGGCATGCGAAGCCGCTTTAGGTTTGCGCGACGACATCAAAATCTTCGGCACCGACTTCCCCACTCGAGACGGAACGGGCGTGCGCGACTACATTCATGTCGTGGATCTAGCCACCGCGCATCTAGCCGCGCTCGATTACCTGGAATCTGGCGGTTCCTCGATTACAGTGAATTGCGGGTACGGGCACGGGTTTAGTGTCCGGGAAGTTCTCGACGTGGTCGCCGAAGTGCACGGCAAAGCGCTAAACGTTGTCGAAACGAGCCGGCGGCCCGGAGATCCCGCGGAACTTATCGCGGACAACGCACTATTACGCTCACAATTTAATTGGCAACCTGCCTATGACGACCTAAAAGCCATCGTGCGGACCACCTATGACTGGCAAGCTGCGATCGCAGCCGGTGAGGTCGTCGATGGCAGACGGCAGGCTTAAGGCAATCGCTATTTTCGCCGGGGCCGTTGCTACTTCAATCCTGCGAGTTATTGTCCTCGTGTCGATAGGCGCCGCTGCCCAGGCTCACGATTCGCTCGCAAACGTCATCGAGACCAGCAAGCCTAGCGTGGTCGGTATCGGCAGCCACCTGGCAACACGGCGACCCCCTAACCTGCTCACCGGAACCGGGTTCGTTATTGGCGCCGGCAATCGCGTGGTGACGAACGCGCACGTGGTTGAACTTGAGCTCAATGAGGCCAAACGCGAGCACCTTGTGGTATTCGTCGGTCATGGGCGTAACCCCCAGATACGTTCTGCGAAAGTGCTGGCGAAGGACGCACATCACGACTTGGCGATTCTGGCTTTCGACGGCGAGCCGCTACCGGCACTAGAAATTGGCGATGACGCAGGGGTTAGAGAAGGCGACGAAGTTATCTTTATAGGTTATCCAATAGGGGCGATTTTGGGGCTCTATCCGGTTGCGCATCGCGGCATTATTTCGGCCATCTCACCCATTGCCGTACCGCAAATGCGGGCGAACACACTAAGCGCCGGTCAAATTAAGCAACTGCGCGAACCGTTTAATGTTTTTCAGCTCGATGCAACGGCCTATCCTGGAAATAGCGGCAGCCCACTTCTTAAAGTCTCTTCACGCAAAGTCATCGCTGTGCTCAATTCAGTGTTTGTTAAAGGCAGTAAGGAGAATGTGCTGAGCGCACCAAGCGGGATCAGTTATGCGATCCCGGCCGCATTCATCCGTGCCCTATTAGAGGAAATTTAAGGTTAGCCGGTTTCGCTGGCCGTTAATCGGGTGAGCGCGGCCGCCAATGATTCGTACAAAGCTTGATTCGAAAAAGTATGGTCGGCGCCTTCAAAACGTTCGACGTGAAAGGTTGGGCGTCGCATAACCGCGCCCCAATCGTCGTTATGCAAAATCAGTTCGCTGAATCGCGCGGCTGTTAGGTCCTCGTCCGATAGCAGGACGTAAACGGAGCCATCGTAAGCGGTCAACGCGCGCCGCATCGAGTCGACAAAGTCGCGATCGGTATTAGCTGACCACAGGGCACGCAGATGCCGTTTTAAATCCGCAGCACTCGAAAACCAATCGAGGCTTCCGGCGAGGAGC
>JBCCEV010000167.1:0-8742 GCA_039030125.1 Pseudomonadota bacterium
GAAGAGAGAAGGTCGCCCAGATCATTACCTATGGAACCATGGCCGCTAAAGCGGTGGTGCGAGACGTCGGGCGGGTTTTGGGGTTTCCCTATGGTTTCGTTGATCAATTAGCCAAATTGATCCCGTTTGACCCAAACATGACCCTAACAAGAGCGCTCGCGGATGAAGCTGAGCTACAACGCCGCTTCGACGAGGATGAAGAGGTCAAATCAATTCTCGATCTCGCACTCTCGCTAGAAGGCATCGCTCGAAATGCAGGCCGTCACGCAGGTGGCTTAGTGATCGCGCCACGACCACTCACCGATTACATGCCCCTCTACCTTGAACCGAACAGCGAGGGTGCTGTCACGCAATTCGACATGGGGGATGTCGAAGCGATCGGTTTGGTGAAGTTCGACTTCTTAGGCCTGCGCACCCTTACGATCATCGACTGGGCGCTGGCAGAGATTAACAGCGCACGGGAAACGCCGGTCGAAATCGGCAAGATTCCTTTGGACGATGAAGCAACGTATGAACTTGTGCGCGCGCAACAGACCACGGCGATTTTCCAACTGGAATCGCGTGGCATGCGAGAACTCATCAAGCGCTTAAGGCCAGACTGTTTTGGCGATCTCATCGCCTTGGTCGCGCTGTTTCGCCCAGGCCCGCTGCAATCGGGCATGGTTGATGATTTTATTGAACGCAAGCATGGCCGCGCTCAGGTCAAATATCCGCATCCGTCGCTGGCCCCCATCTTGCTCCCTACCTACGGCGTGATCTTGTATCAAGAACAAGTTATGCAGATTGCTCAAGTGTTAGGTGGCTACACCCTCGGCGCTGCAGACCTGTTGCGTCGTGCAATGGGTAAAAAGAAGGCTGAGGAAATGGCGGAGCAAAGGGAGATCTTTGTCTCCGGTGCCGTTAACAATGCCGTAGATGGTGAATTGGCCGCGCAAATCTTCGATTTGATGGAAAAGTTTGCAGGGTATGGCTTCAATAAATCGCACTCGGCCGCCTATGCCTTGATTGCGTATCAAACCGCCTGGCTGAAAGTTCATTACCCGGCGGCGTTTATGGCGGCTGTGTTGTCCTCGGATATGGATTCGACGGAAAAAGTCGTCCGATTGATTGATGAATGCCGGGCACTCGGCATTGAAGTCGTATCCCCAGATGTCAATCGCTGCGAGTTTCGATTTCGCGTCGCCGACGACAACACAATCCTTTACGGATTGGGTGCGATAAAAGGAGTCGGGGAGTCGTTGATATCGACACTGGTGGAACAACGCGAGGCAGAGGGGAGCTACGATGATTTGCTCTCGTTGTGTCAACGCAATTACGGTAAGCGTCTGAATCGGCGGGCTCTTGAGGCTTTGATCAGAGCGGGCGCGCTCGACTGCTTTAGCCTGAGTCGGGCGCAACTAACAGCGACGCTGGAACAGGCGCTAACGATCGCCGAACAAGGTCACAAAAGTGCCAGCGCTGGCCAATCGGATTTATTCGGAGATGATTCTCAGGCACCTTGTGGAATACCGCAGTTAGCCGCCGCCGCAGGGGTTCGTGAGTGGACAATGGACGAGGTTCTTGAAGGGGAGAAAAACACGCTTGGGCACTACTTAAGCGGTCACCCTATCGATCGCTATCGGGAGGAGTTATCGCAGATAGTTTCCGCGTCACTTGCCGAGGTGCAGTGCGGCCGCCGGCGGGTGGCCGGGATCGTTGATTCGGTGCGTAGCTTCAAGACCCGACGCGGCATGAATGCATCAGTGATACTCGACGACAATACCGCGCGAATCGAGCTCACTCTCTTTCGTGATGTCCGCGACCGCTACATTAATCGATTGGTCGATGGCGCGATTATCGTCGCCGAAGGTAATTTTGAAGAAGACGACTATTCAGGCGGGTACCGACTCAATGTCGAGCAGGTTTACTCTATTGAAGAAGCGCGCAACCGTTATGCGCGCGCGATTGTGATCGACCTCAATCAGGAAGCGTTTAATCCTCAAACCGTCCCGGCTCTCAAAGAGATATTCAGTAACTATAGGAACGGACATTGTTCGATAGAAATTGAATATTCTCGGTCGGGAGGTCGGGCGCGTGTCAAGCTCGGCGAGCAATGGCAGGTCGAAGCTGCTGATGGACTGCTCAACTTACTCAACGATACCGTGCGGGGCGGGCGTATCCACGTTGAATATTAGTCATACTCGGTGTTCACGGGCTGAGCCTTTAGAATACAAAACGTAAACATTCAGTTGTGTCTTAACAGCGATGAGCGAAACAGAATCAGATACCAAGCAGATCAATCTCAATTTCCTCGATTTCGAACAACCGATAGCCGAGCTGGAGGCGAAGATTGAGGAATTACGCTTGGTTGGGCATGACTCTGAGATCAATATCAGCGAGGAGATCGAGCGCTTGAAACAGCGCTCGCAAGATCTAACTACGCAAATATTTTCGTCACTGAGCGCCTGGCAGATCTCCAAGCTCGCCCGGCATCCCCAGCGCCCTTATACCCTGGATTATGTCGCGTCGTTATTTGAGGATGTCCATGAATTACATGGTGACCGCGCATTTGCCGATGATCCGGCGATTGTCTCGGGCATAGGTCGTTTCCGTGGCCACAATATCGCGTTTATCGGGCATCAGAAAGGTCGCAACACCAAAGATAATTTGTGGCGCAATTTTGGCATGCCTAAACCGGAAGGTTATAGAAAAGCACTGCGGATCATGGAACTCGCGGAGCGGTTTCGGCTTCCGATCATTACCTTCATCGATACCCCGGGAGCTTATCCTGGGATTGGGGCTGAAGAACGCGGGCAGAGCGAAGCAATTGCCCGAAACTTGTTGGTTATGTCGGGCTTGCGAACCCCGATTTTAAGCGTCGTGATTGGAGAAGGCGGTTCCGGCGGTGCATTGGCCATCGGCGTGTGCGATCGTCTATTAATGATGCAGTATGCAACCTATGCCGTTATTTCGCCTGAAGGCTGTGCATCGATTCTATGGAAGAGCGCCGAGCGCGCGGCCGATGCTGCCGAGGCGATGGGGATCACCACGGAACGTTTGGAAAGCCTGGGCCTGCTCGACCGTGTCGTTGATGAACCTCTGGGTGGCGCGCATCGCGACCCAGCCTCGGCGGCACACAATTTAGGCGCTGCTATCGAGGACATGCTTAGCGATTTAGTAGCGGTAAGTCTCGATGATTTGGTTGTCGCGCGGCGCGAGAGATTAGCCCGTCCCAGTGAGTTCCTCGAAAGATAGCGCGGCGACTGTGGCCGTTAGTGACGTTGGTACCAATACGCGCAAGCTAGTCAATGAATTCCGCGCTTTCGTTGATGCCTATTCACCCGCGCGACTCGTTGTTGCATTCAGTGGTGGCGCAGATTCAAGCGCGTTGTTGGATATCGCTTGCCGTGCGGTTGCTCCCGGCGTCTCTTTGAGTGCGGTTCACTTTAATCATCGATTGCAACCCGGTTGCGATCACTGGGTTGAACATTGTGCGCGGTTTTGCGCGGCGCGGAACATTCCTCTTACGGTAGTGGATGCCGATGAAAGACCGCCCTCTAAGAGCAATCTTGAGGCTTGGGCGCGGGCGCGGCGCTATGCAGCCTTTGAGCGCTTCGCGCAAACTGGAAGTTATATTCTCACCGCGCACCATCGCGATGATCAGGCTGAAACGGTTTTGATGCGTGCTTTTCGTGGTTCGGGGAGTTACGGAATGTCGGGGATCGCGCGTTTGCATCCTTTTGGTGAAGGCCATTTGGCACGCCCTTTTCTGGCTATCCCTGGCGATGAGCTAAAGGCTTACGTGCGGGACCATAATATTGAGGTTGTACTCGATCCAAGCAATAACGACCTGAATTTTGAACGCAATAAAGTGCGTCGCCTGCTTCTACCCCTGCTGGCTGAACACTTCCCGAATGCGGTTAACGGCTTGACGCGGGTAGCGGTGCTGCAAGATGAGTTGTCGCAGTTCGCCGACGAGACCCTTGGGCTTAAAGTCCAACCCTACGCTAATGATCCTCGAAACGCTTTGCCTCTTGCGCTTCTCCGCAGCGAAAAACCTGCGGTTCAAGCGCTATTGATCCGCTTTTGGGTTCGCAGCAAAGGGTTTCCAATGCCGGCGCCACGTCATGTCAACGAACTGCTACGGTCGATTGCTGAGTATCGTGGCCGCTCTAGCCCACAGGTGAGTTGGCGTGATGCGTGTATCTACTTGTTCGAGGATAAACTGTTTCTCGCCGGCCGCCCCGATCTGCGGCGCCAGCAGCCTTGCCAGTGGTTGGGAGAACGCGAAATGCAACTTCCCACTGGCACGTTAACCGTTACACGTTGCAAAGGAAGCGGGCTCAGCATCGATCGCTTCAGATCGGCTTCGATTGAAATCGGCTATCGCCGTGGCGGCGAGAGAATTCAATTACCTGGTCGCTCACACAGCCAGTCGCTCAAAAAACTATTCTGGGAATGGCGTGTGCCGCCGTGGGAAAGAGGGCTGGTGCCCTTATTGTCAATTGGTGATGAGCTGGCGGCGGTCGCAAACCATGCGATCGCTAAAGATTATGTGGCAACCGGTGAGGAGGAAGGTTTGGTATTTTCCTGGTCACCACACATCTATAAAGGCGTTAGCGACGGCTCGCTCCTAACTTATGGCGCTTCATAGATTGCCGACCGGCGCTCTCGTGCTCACCATGACCGTAGCATCCTCTTTCGCGTAGGTTTCGTCTTTCAAGGTGAAAGTCATCCTCACATCACCAATGTCGATCTTATCGCCTTCGCGGAGTTGGAAAGTCTCAACGCGCCCGTCATTAACAAATACGCCATTCAGGGAACCAAGGTCATTGAGCGTTAACGCACCATCTTCGTTGCGGCGTATCTCCGCATGCAGGCGCGACACGGAACTATCAAGCAGGGGCAGGTCGTTGTTGCGGCTGCGCCCTATGCGCCATGGCGTATCGCGAATCACATGTCGTTCCTCGCCCAACATCAAAAACGCAAGGGGGCGTTTTGACTGAGCGTCCTCGCCCTGTGGCTTTTCCCTCCCGCGTTTGAGCTGCAGCACCACGGCGACGATTACGACCAGCAATAATCCGATCACGATCGCGAACCAAGGCCATAAAGAGGGATTTTCGCCGCCCGTCGACACCCGAACGATCTGTGGCGGCGCAATCGGCTGGGATGACGAACTCGCGCTTGGCGAAGGTGCGGTAGGTCCCTCAGCATCCGGACCCGGAAGGGTTACGGGTGCCAAGACCAGGAAACCTTGCGACTCGGTTTGAAACGAGAGCGTGACGTCGATCGCGCCAATCGCGCCTTGTTCGGCCAATGGCTCAAGATCAAAACGTAGCCGTCCTCCCGAACGCGCCGAGGTAAACAGTTTGGGCGCCACGGTTGGCGGAATTTCGAGCTCTGGATAGCTCGCCTGCACATATTGTCCGCCGGTTTCATCGCTGAGTCGCCGAATTGTCTGCAGGGCGACGGATTTCGCGACCGAACGCGGGTAACCGATTGCATGGATGATAACCTCATCATCGCGAGCCGTTTTAACGACATCATCGTGGTCGTAGGCATAGTCTTCGGCTAGCCCGTCGGAGAAAACAATCAGTACGCGGCGATCGGCTTCGGTTTGCCTCAATAGGTTGACGGCTTCTTTAATATTACGGTAGAGCTCTGTGGTTTTCCCTATCGCTTGGAGTTCGCTGGCACCGCCCACGATCGCTTCATTGCTGCTTCCAAAGTCCGCAATTAAATTGAGGTTACTATCGAACGAAGCCAGCGCTAAAACATCGTTCGCGCCGGCTTCGGCGACGATTGCGGTAACGTGTTCAGCATTCTTACGCACCGCCGCCTGCCGTGCGGGGTCGCTCGTATCAACGAGTAAGAGCACCGCGATTTTTTCGTCTGCTTCACCAAAGATGCTGAGGGGTTCGCCGGCCACCGTTGCTTCTTCGAAGGAAGCGACGCTCGAAGTCAACGCTCCTCCTTGAAGTAGACGGTAGTCGCACTCGAGATTTAACGTAGCGCTCTGTTCGCACGCAATATCCATATGTTCCGTCAGCGTGGCACACAGAGCGGGCGCCGAGGCTGATAGCAAGGCAAAGAGGAGCGCCGCGCCAGACGCGCGCCCGCGCGCTATGGGTCCGCGATTACTTCTCAGGGAAGAGCGGATCCGGTAAGTCGAAGAACTCGATGTCGACACTGATTTGCCCCCCTTGCGTGGCATCCTCAGGGGTAACTTTTGGACCTTCTTTAGCATCACTTACTTCGCCGAGCTGAGGCAAACCTTTGCGCATCTTGGTACCGGCTTCCGCAACCCGGGTGTGCAATTCTTGAGAGAACGGTACCTTATAGGCGCGCGGCTTTTGCCGCTTCCCACCTTTTTCAAGATCGGTCGCCCACAGGTAGATCTCGCCCGGGTGCCCGGTGGCTTTGTCGGGTTCCTGAACGTAGATGGCTACCAGATTAAACCTTTTGGGCATGTCATCGTCAGTGGGCCATCCTAGAAGTGGTGGGATCGAGAAATACGTCACTAAATAAAACAAGGAAACCGCGATCGTCGAGGTGACCTTTACTCGCCATGACCATTTTGAGTACAGGTTGATGCTCAGCAACAGCAGTGCAAGCAGAACGTAGGCTGCGACCAGCCCAGTTTGTCCAAGGAGTACCACGTACGTTTCCCTTATGTGCGATTACGAATGAAGCTAAAAAATAACGAGGCTTTTTTGAGTGTGGTTGATTTTTGATACCAGTCCCGAGCTATCAATGGTGAACCGAACAACGGTCGATTCCTGTCCCTTATCCGCCAACGTGACGTCGCCATAATAAACGATTTCAAGTGCTGGATTGACCTTGGCGACCTTAACCGTAACCGTAACCGGTTGTTGGGTAACGGTAGCGTAGTAGTGGACGTTTACTACGTATTCACCGGGCACCACGCCGCGGATGGTCACTAGTTCTTGGTTAAGCGGATTCTGGACTTCTTCGCCGTTGATGTTGATCGTGTCATTAACGATTCCTCGATCGTCACGATCAAGGTGCACCAAGCCCGCTTCCGAATTTCGAAACCATATGACATTGCCGTTCGGATCTTCGACCCAAGTGTCGACATCGTCCGGACTATTATCCGGCCAGGCAACGGTGATGATGTACTCTGCCTTGGGATCGATGATGCCCTTTTTGGCGACCGGGTTCATGAACATGATGGCGACGAGAAATAGGTAGGTGAAACCCAGCAAGGCATTGAATAACAGATCCGTGAACGGATCCGACAGGCTTCGTCTGTTTTGCCAGCGTCCGCTTAAAGCCATTTTGCTTAAAGCTCGATGTCGGAGAGTTTAGCGTTGGAAAAATCGACGACGCGTTCAATTAAGTTATCCGCGCCTTTATCAAGCAGCAAATATTGAAAACCGAGCAGCAGGGATCCGACTAATCCGGCGAGGGTGGTAAAAAGGGCGGTACCCATACCCGAACTCATTTGCTTGAGTACTTTTTGCATTGTCGTCACATCGATAGTGGCGGTGTTAGCCACTGAGCTAAGCATGACGATGAAGCCGACGATCGTACCCACCAGCCCAAGTTTTAATAGCAGGTCAACCAAAAACCAGCCGATATCGTGCGAGCCCTTGGCGCGGGATATCAAGAGGTCGATGAGCGAGTTTTCATCGTTCTCTGATTCAGATTTTTGCGTAAGCATTGCCCGCAGGTGGGTGTCGGTAATCGAGTCGCTACCCGCTGGCGCGAGTTTCGTCTTCCCGCTGTTCGAAGTGGCCTGCTCATGTCTCAAAATCCCATTGAGTTGCGCCGATAGATAAGTGATCCGCCGCGCGCAATGTGCGGTGCCGAATAGCAACAGGATGCCGATGCCCAGCGAGATCTTAGAGCGATCGGTTTCAATGAGTAGGGTGAGCAAACCTTCGTTCCAGGCAACCGCGAATCCAAAAAACACAACGCCGACGAAAATCAGCCAGATTTGCAGCAAGTAATGTTCATGGGAATAGAGGGCAGAGCGCATGTTTCGGTTCCGACTTTGCTAAGGATTTTTGAGTCAATGATGCTATTGCGTTTCCAGGACAAAACCGACGATTTCTTCGAGTGTCTTGTTCATACGACGCGCGAATTCGTTAACCCGGTCATCTTCGTGGTCGATTGGCAACTTAATTACGCTAATCACGGTTTTTGATTGGTTGGTGTGTACCGTTATCCGACATGGCATTTGCGCGACAAAACCAGGATCGATTAAGAGTACTTCGCGCGCCACCTCCAAGCTACAAAAATGAATGACCTCGACGTCTGGGAAATCTTCGTAGCCCCGCCGTCTCAAGCCTTCGCCGACGGTGTTGCGCCCAGTGATGCGGAAATTGCGCTCGGTGATAGCGAAGTTAAGTTCGAAAATGACGTCGCTAAAGGCTTTTGCGGTAGTGTACCGAACAATTGAGTTAGCGCCATCGCTATGGCCGGATGCCAAAGCCGTGCCTGCGGCGAAGAGCAGTAGCAAGGTCATAGTGACCGGATGAGTACGGGTCGCTCTCATTGGCTGATTGGCTTTTTCCTAACACCTTTAATTCGTCCAAGTAATTGTCCATCTTGAGATTTATCTACCATAGGAATTAAGCGATAACCAACTTCCAGACCAATTTCGTCAATATGTTCTACGTCTTCCCAACCTAATTCTCGCTCTGGAATAACCGTTTCCTGCTCTTTTTTCGGCGCGTCGACTTCTTGACGTTTTTCGCGTTCTTGAAACCAATAGCCCAAACCACCAATGACCACTGC
>JBCCEV010000168.1:0-8720 GCA_039030125.1 Pseudomonadota bacterium
CAATGCCCTGCAAGATTGAGTGGAGGACAAAGGCACAGAGTTGTCAACAGGCACTGGAGTCTGCCTTCCAAGAATACCACGTTGACCGAGCCAGCCTGTAATGTTCTTATTCTGTCAGGGATCAAATTGCGGTCAGCTCGGCCGCCGAGTACATTCGTCTTGTTTGAATAACCTTGTTTTCAACCTCCTGATTATTGGTAACCAGGATCGCCAACACCTTGTTTTCACGGAGCGGCAGAAACTCAACTTGGCGAAGTTCACGGCGCTTGGTCATCGGTATCATCACCAATCCCGCGAGTTTCGTGATCTCCGACAGCATCTTGGATGTTTGCGTCAGCACACTGGTGACGTCGGACTGCTGCACAACCTCATCGGACATGCGCCGCACCTCCGCGGTGCTTGGTTCGCGATAGGACGCTAGCGCATCGACGAAAAAACGGTAGCCACGCACGGTAGGAATGCGGCCGGCGGAGGTATGTGGGGAGCGGATCATCCCCAAGTCTTCGAGATCCGCCATCACGTTGCGAATACTTGCGGGACTCAGATCGAGGTTAGGTTCGCGCGCCAAGGTCCTCGAGCCAACCGGTTGTGCATCGGCGATGTAACGCTCGACGAGGCATTTGAATACCAACTGCGCGCGTTCGTTGAGTTCAGAGGATAACTTTTCCATACCGCCGTGTGGTCAAGACTTTGTAAATCTTGCCGAACCAGAATCTAGCACGGAAAGCAGGCCTCAAAAAAGCGCTCTGGTCGCAATCACAACGGGGTGCTAACTTCCACGTTTAAACTCGTCCGATTGAGAGAGGCTAAACGTGTACTCGCGGGTAGGAGTCGTTGCGAAACAAGAGGATGCGGCTGTACGCCCGGCGCTCGCCAAAGTGGTGGCGATCTTGGCCGGCAAGGGCGTGGAGGTCATCCTCGAAAACGAAAGCGCGGCGTTGATAGGCGACTATCGAGGCCCCAGCACCGACCTCGAAACCATGGCCGGGCGTGTGGATTTAGTGGTCAGTATCGGCGGCGACGGAACCTTGCTGCACGCTGCCGGGCGCATCTTTCCGAAAACTGTGCCCATTGTCGGTATCAATTTAGGGCGCTTGGGCTTTCTCACCGACCTCGCCAAGGAGAATATTGAGGCTAGCCTGGAGGAGGTTTTAAGCGGCCGTGTGGATGCCGAACAAAGGGCGGTTCTTGGCTGTGAGTTGATTAGGGGCAACGACGTCATCGCACATGGTAACGGGCTCAACGACGTCGTTATCCAAAAATGGAACACCGCGCGTTTAATCACGCTGTCGACTTACGTTGACGGTAAGTTTTTGCATTCTCAGCGCTCCGACGGAATGATCATTGCCACGCCCACCGGTTCGACGGCTTACGCACTCGCCGGAGGAGGTCCGATACTCGACCCGAACCTTGATGCGGTGGTGTTGGTTCCGATCTGCCCTCATACCCTCACCAATCGACCTATCGTGATTGGCGCGAGCGCAAGCATTGAGGTGACGGTCGCTACCGACCGAGGGGATGAATCCCGCTTAACCTGTGATGGTAACGACATCTCCGATCTCCTGCCGGGTGATCGCATCGGCATATTTCGACACTCTCAAACCATGACGCTTTTGCATCCGCGCGGGCACGATCACTTCTCGACCTTGCGCGCGAAGCTTGACTGGGGTCGCGATCCTTGCTGAAAGCACTGACGATTTCTGGCTTGGCAGTCGTCGATCAGATCGATATCGAATTCGCAGCAGGTTTAACCGCCATCACGGGTGAAACGGGTGCCGGAAAGTCAGTTCTCTTGGAAGCCCTGTCACTGGCACTCGGCGGACGGGCAGATAGTCAACTGGTGAGAACAGGAGCCGAGCGGGCAAGCGTGTCGGTCTGCTTCACCCCTCCTGATAATAAGGCCGTTCAAGGACTGCTCGCGGATCTGGCGTTGGAGTCAGACAACGAGTGCTTGTTGCGCCGTGTGGTCCCAAAGGCGGGTGCCTCGCGAGCGTTTTGCAATGCCACCCCGGTTGCCGCGCAAACCTTGCGTATGCTCGGCGAAGGTCTAATCAATATCCATTCTCAGCATGCCGCGCGAGCAATCTTGGAAAGAAAAAAACAACGTGAGCTGCTCGATACTTTTGCGAAACACCCGCAGCAACTCGAAGACGTCACGAGTTGTTATGAACACTGGCAGGAGTTGGAGGCGCAGCGCAAGGCAATTGCTGAGGAAATGATTGAGGGTAGTGAACTCGACTTTCTGCGCTATCAGCTTGAAGAGTTCAAAGACATTAACTTTGAAACCTTGGACCTCGATGCGTTAGAAACCGAACACCGCCGGCTCAACAGCCTCGGCGAGTTGGCCGAATTCAACGCGGCGCTGCGTGAGCTTCTAGAGGAGGGAAACAATAGTGCGCAAGAGGTGATCGCCCGGGCGATTGAATTGGCTCAGCAAATTTTTAATATCGATGAGCGGGCAAAAGGCCTCGTCCAAGCGCTAGAGCAGGCACAGATCGGTGTGAGCGAGGCCGGCCGCGAAATTTCAAGTCTCGGCGATCAGGATTTTGACGCGGGTGCCCGCCTTAGCGACATTGAGAAAGAGTTGGAGAAATTACACGGGCTTGCGCGCAAACATCGCGTCTCGATGAGCGATCTGGAAGAAACCCAGACGCAATTGTTGAACCGCATCGATCGGGTCGAAAATCGTGATCGTAAGCTTGAGAAACTCGATGCCGCGTGCGCAAGCGCGCGACGGAAATACCGCGATGCCGCGCGCCTGTTGTCCCAATCCCGCCTTAAAGCCGCCGCTAAGCTCGCCACCCAAATATCCTCCCAAATGGGAGAACTCGGCATGGTGAAAGGCCGATTTCGTATTGATGTCAACCATGACGAGGCGCTCGCGGCCCCCCATGGTTCGGACAGCGTCGAGTTTCTAGTTAGTACCAACCCCGACGTTGCCGAGCGGAGCCTCGCCAAGGTCGCATCGGGGGGCGAGGTCTCGCGCCTCGCGCTGCTTCTCTACATTGCCTCTAGCGACTCAGACAGCGTGAACACGGTAATTTTCGACGAGGTGGACAGCGGCGTTGGCGGCTCGACCGCAACACAGATCGGCAAGCACCTGCTGGCGCTCGCGCGTAAAGTACAGGTGATCTGCATTACCCACTCAGCGCAGGTTGCGGGGGTCGCTGACCAGCACCTTGCGGTTTCGAAAACGACTAGGAAATCTGAAACCGCCACCACGATTGTGCCGCTATCGACGGCAGCGAGAGAGCGCGAACTCGCGCGCATGATTAGCGGCGCCGAAACTACGGAAACCGGCTTGGCTCACGCGCGCACCCTGCTGAGCGGATAACCACCGCCGGGCGATCGGTACCCGCATCCGGCATGACGTTTTTGCGGACTTGGTTTGCGCCTAGGTGCCAAACCGTGCGGTTTGGATAAAAAGCGACGGCTTGCAGCGCGCTTGGCGAGGCGGACCGTTTAGGTCTTCGGCTTGACGTAGAGAACCAGCGAATGCTCGACAAGCTCGTAGCCATGCTGTTCCGCGATTTCTTTTTGCCGCGCCTCTATTTCTTCGTCGACAAACTCGATGACCTCGCCTGATTCAACAACCACCATATGGTCATGGTGCGACTCCTTGGCGATCTCAAACACCGCATGACCACCGTCAAAGTTATGCCGGTGGACGAGGCCCGCGGACTCGAATTGAGTAAGAACACGATAGATGGTCGCCAAGCCTACGTCTTCACCGGCCTCGATGAGCGCCTTGTAAACATCTTCCGCGCTCATGTGGCTGTCGGCCTGGTCCTCGAGGATTTCCAAGATCCGGATCCGTGGCAAAGTCGCCTTTAGTCCAACCTTTTTTAGTTCTTGATTTGCCATTCGGTTTTCCAGCTTGTGGGCAGAAATGGATACTTGGCTTGAGATTTACCAAGTTCGAGCTATCCTGGCCCGCAGTTTAGCACCTCGCAGCACAATACACTTGCTCAACTCGCTCCCAGAAAGCCCTGTTTGCCTAACAAAAGTACTGACGTTCGCGGTGCTCATTGCCGTGCTCGCCGGATGTTCAAAATTGTCCCCTCGCCTGCCGAGCTCAGGGAAAATTCCTTTTGTTCACCGGATCGAAATCCAGCAGGGCAATGTCGTGACGCAGGAAATGCTGGCCCAGCTCGAACGCGGCATGGAAGAAAAGAAAGTCCGCTTCATCATGGGCACGCCAATCATCGCCGACACCTTTAACTCGCATCGTTGGGACTATCTATTCACGCTTCAAGAAGACGGCGGTGAAATCGTTAGACGCCAAATCACCTTAGTGTTCAAGGACGATGTCCTTGACTACATTGAAGGCGATATCACCCCAGCCTTGGGTCGATTGGAAGTCGATATACGGCAAGACAAAACCGTCACTGTGCCTGAATGGGAAGGAAGATCTCTCACGCAACGGATCGTGAGCGTCATCCCTTTCACTGGCGACGACGACGACAAAGAAAAAGACGAGCAGGAGGAGAGCGCGCCTGACGCCGAGGACGGGGGGTCTGAGAAGTCATTCACCGAGCGTCTTGCGGGCGTGCTGCCGTTCACGGGAGATGACGAACAAGACCAGCCGCAAGAGGAAGAGCTCGGCGATTCGGCGACGCTGGAAGATGACTCGCTCGACGCGGGTGACGAACAGGCCCAAGCCGATACCGAAACCTTGCTCGCCAATGCTGAAAGCGTTGTGGTACCGAGTGATGCGCCACGGCGAAAAATAAAAGAAAAAGGATTGGTGCGCCGCTTCCTTGATAGCGTCGGACTCGACGCCGATGAAGACGACTACGATGACGAATTCAGCGATCCAAAATATCGCAACATCACCGATCCGGACGATTAATCAACTCAGACGTTGGCGGCGTCGCTCTTTTGGATCTTGGTGCAAGGGCCGGTAGATTTCCACGCGGTCACCATCGCTTACCAGCGTCTCCAAGGCTAGACGCCGGCCGAAAATCCCCACCGCGTTGCGCGCCAAATTGATTTCCGGGAACTCATCTAGAAGTCGCGATCGTTCGATCACGCCGCGTACCGTCGTGCCTTTGGGTACCTCTAAACCGACAACCCTTTGCTCCGCCGGCGTTGCATAAGCGACTTCAACTTTGAAGCTAAGAGCCATAAATCTGGTAGGCACGCTGCTGAAAAGCGTCGACCATCGCGTCCATCGTCGGCGCGAAAACTTTTGATAGCGCACCAGATAGCAAACGATTGGAGAACTCGAAATCCAAACTCAACGATACGATGCAACCATCCGCGTTACCGGCGAACGTCCAGGTTCCGCTTAACGCCTTAAATGGGCCATCGAGTAATTCCAGCAAAATCCGATCCGGGCTTTCGTTGATATTGCGGGTGCTAAAGGTGTAGCCCAACGGACCTTTTTTTGCGCCAAGGCGCGCTTGCACTTCATTACCATCCACCGACAACACTTCGGCTTCGCTACACCACGGCAAAAACTCGGGGTAGGCAGCGATATTCGCCACCAAGTTGAACATCTGGGCGCTCGTGAAGGGCGAAAAAGATGATTGTCTTACTTTGGACACTGATGCGTTTGCGAGCGTTAGCTCAGCGCTTCGAAGAAAATTATCGCAACGCCCACCGGGGCCACGAAGCGCGTGAGCGTAACCCACACAAGATGGGCCGGGCGCTGCTGTTGAAACTCTTCTAGCGACGAAGAATGACGAAGCCGCCAGCCTGCGAAAATCGCAATCAGCAGCCCCCCGAGCGGCAGCAAGATGGTCGTGCTGATGAGTTCCATCCAGCCAAAGAAATGGCGCTCGCTGAGCGTCACCTCGGACCACAGGTTAAATGACAAAAGGGACCCGATACCGAGCAACCAGGCGCCCGCCCCGGCTACCAAACAGGCATTGCGTCGGGTGAAACGCTTCGATTCGACCAACCATGCCGCGACCGGCTCCAACAGCGAGATCGCCGAAGTCAAGGCCGCAACACTCAGCAGTAGAAAAAATACCGTGCCAAAAAATTGGCCGCCTGGCATTTGCCCAAAAGCGACTGTGAGACTGATGAAAACCAAGCCAGGCCCGGCACCGGGTTCCAACCCGTAACCGAGCACAATCGGAAAAATCGCGAGGCCAGCGAGGACCGCCACCATGGTGTCGGCAATCGCAATGGTTACCGCAGTGCTCGGAATCGAAGCGTCACTGGGAAGGTACGACCCGTACACCATGATCGAGCCCATGCCCAAACTGAGGCTAAAAAACGCCTGGCCGAGCGCTATTAGGATTGCATCACTGGAAAGGGCGGTGAAATCGGGCTCGAAAAGGTAAGACAGAGCGCCTTTGAAATCGCCAGCGCTCGCTGCATATCCGACTAGTAGCAACAGCATCAAGAACAAAGCGGGCATCAGCAACCGCGCGGCCTTCTCCAAGCCTCCGGTTACACCGCGGGACACCACAAATATGGTGAGCGCGATAAAGAGGCTGTGCCAAAGCAACAGCTTTCCTGGCGAGGCAATGAGCGCATCGAAGGTCGTTTGAGAGAATTCACCGGTGGCGGCGGCAAAGGTCCCGGAGCCCAAATAAAACACGTAAGCCAGCGACCAACCCGCAACGACGGAGTAAAAAGAGAGGATCAGAAAACCGGCAACCACACCCATCCAGCCAACGCCACTCCACGCTGGACTCAAACCCTCTTCCCGAGCGAGCTCGCTCATTGTGTTGATGGGACTGCGCCGCCCACGGCGGCCCAAAACGATTTCGGCGATCATGATCGGGACGCCGACCAGGGCAACGCAGGCGAGGTAGACGAGAACGAACGCGCCGCCGCCATTCTCGCCGGTCACGTAGGGGAATCGCCAGATATTGCCAAGGCCAACCGCCGATCCGGTCGCGGCCAAAATGAATACCCAGCGGGAAGACCACAAACCGTGAATCGGGTCGCGAGCTGCCGCCATAAAAATCTCCGTCTACCTACTCTAATTAATCTCTCGCCCGGGCATTATAGAGACGGGCGAGGTTCGTGTGATGGACCCAGGTGTTAGTAGGCACCTTATACTTAGCGCCCCTCAAGAGACAGGCTCGAAAAAATCATGAGCGCTTCACCTGAAATCGGGAACAGTATCGATGCGGGCGGCATTGTCACCAACTATCACGACCTGGGTAACGGTGCGCCGGTGCTCTTCCTTCATGGTTCTGGCCCAGGGGTCTCCGGCTGGGCCAATTGGCGGCTGGTATTGCCCGAGGTTTCAAAATCATTGCGCGCAATCAGTCCCGACATTGTTGGCTTTGGTTTCACAGAGCGCCCAGAGAACATCTCTTATTCGCTAGACGGCTGGGTTAAGCACGCGATCGATTTTCTCGATGCGTTAGAGATTGAGAAAACCCATTTGGTTGGCAATTCTTTCGGTGGTGCGCTGTCCCTCGCGCTTGCGATTCGGGCGCCGGAACGTGTCGACAAACTGATCTTAATGGGGGCAGCCGGTGTCGAATTCGAACTCACCGATGGCCTTGATTTCGCGTGGGGCTATACGCCAAGCCTTGAGAATATGCGCAAACTGTTGGACCTGTTTGCCTACGATCGTGGCTTAGTCACCGATGAACTGGCGCAACTGCGTTACGAGGCCAGTATGCGGCCGGGGATCCAGGAGGCCTATGCCGCAATGTTTCCCGCGCCTCGACAAAACGGTGTGCGCGAGCTGGCGAGTGACGAGGCCGCGATCAAAGCCATCGATAAACCGACACTAATTATTCACGGTCGCGAAGATCGAATTATCCCGCTGTCCTCATCATTGAAACTTTTTGAACTGATTGACGATGCGGAAATTCATCTGTTCGGGCGCTGTGGTCACTGGACACAAATCGAGCACAATCAGCGCTTCAATCAATTGGTGATCGACTTCCTCACCGATTAACCAATTCGTGCCGAGCCTCACCGAAATCACCGGCTATGCCGACTCGCACCGATTATTTTCGAAATCGGCGCTATGGTCGCTGTTTGACGGCGATCGAGAAACCCTCAACATCGGGCATGAATGCGTCGACCGACATCCGCGCGAAAAGATCGCAATCCATATTATTTCGGCGGCTGAAACGCAGGGGATCACTTACGGCGAACTCGCAGACTGGTCTAATCGTTTTGCAAATTTTTTAACCAGCAAGGGCTATCCCAAGGGTGCCCGGATCGGGCTTATGCTCGAACCATCATTGCTCTTTTACGCAAGCCTGCTCGGTGCCATGAAGGCCGGCTACGTTGCGGTGCCGCTTTTCACGCTGTTCGGGCCCGATGGACTGCGCCTTAGGATCGCCGATTGCGAACCGGTGTTGTTACTCGCCGAAGAAGCGTTGGTCGAACTGGCTGGAGACGCGGTCACCACCTTAGCGGCGTCCGCGGCAACGATGGCAGAAATAGAGCAGCATTCGCCTGAATTCTCGCCGCGAACAGCGGCGGATGATATGGCGATGTACCAGTACACCTCCGGTACCACGCGGGAGTTGCCGGAAGCGGTTAAACATCGTCATCGGGCCGTGGTCACCGTGATCATTGCCGCGCTGTATGGCACTGGAGTGCGTCCTGGCGATCGATTCTGTTGTCCGTCTTCGCCAGCCTGGGGTCATGGGCTTTGGCACGGTACCTTGGCGCCACTGGCGCTGGGCGCAACGATTGCCTCCTATCGAGGAAAGTTCGCTGCGCCCAAGCCGCGGTCTCGCTATCGATAGGTTCACCGGTGAACGATAATTTCTCGATTGAGTGGCGCC
>JBCCEV010000169.1:0-8534 GCA_039030125.1 Pseudomonadota bacterium
CCGCCGGCTTTTCGTTTGGTTTCGTCGCGGGCCCGCGCCAAAGGGCTTTTGCGAAGTCGCAAAAACAGCAGTAACGCCAAGGGCGGGACCATGAAGATCATGAGGTCTGAATACTCTTCCAGATCGCTCAAGCTGAATCGCCGATAGTGGTACCAAAGCCATGACGTGAAATCCTGTAGCGACTGCCATCTCGACACCAAATCGGCTTCGAGGCCATACCAAATCGAAGGTGTTGGATCGATGTGATGCCATTCGCCATCGATGTAGGCGATCGTCCAAGCATGCGCATGACGTGCCCTCGCTAAGTAGCGGTTTTCCAGTGCGCTGTATTCATCAACCACATAGCCCACTGCATAGCGGGCTGGGATCCCAAGCTCGCGCAACATCAGCGTCGCGGCCGATGCGAAATACTCGCAGTGGCCGCGCCGTTTTGACCGCAGGAAATGACCTAGCGGTGTGCGCCCAGGATAGAAACCGTCTTGAACCAGCGAGTAGCGGAAATTCTCGTGAAAAAATTGCTCGACCTGCTGCGCTTGGGACATCAAGCTGCCATGCGCGCCGACCTCGGCGGTCACATCGGCAATCACGCTCTGGTAGTTTTGCGGGATTATCAGGTCTTCATCGCGCGGCGCCGAAAAATCATCGCGACGGTCGGTGAAACGTGCAGTGAACTCGGTGGCGCCCGGTGGCGATTCAGACATTAAGGTGCCGTGATCGTTGCGTTGAACTTCAACGATCTGTTCACTGTCGATTTGATCGACACCGCGCGGGATCGGTAAATAGGCGAGCTCGTGCCGATGCTCGAAGGCGATTTCGAGCGTTCTGGCGTCGGTCGTTGATTGCTTGCCGACCGGCCATTTGGTCGCGTTTTGTTCTTGATCAATGGTTTCAAACGCGGCTTCGGTGGCGGTCCAGATGCCCAATCGAAACGTGTCGAAGTTGGCCTCATGTAGCACCAGCGGTACTTCAAGATCGACGGTTGGCGTAACCCGGATCCGGATTTGATCAGAGAGTTTTAATCTTCCTATCGAACCAATGGCCGTGATCGCTCGATTCGGATCGCCACCACTCCATGGAAATTGATTGAGCCAATAGATGAAGGAATTTTCGAGTTGACGATGCGTATGGATCATCGTCAGATAAGCGAAAAAACCGAGCTCGGCGGCGAGCAATAGCACGAGAAAACGGTGCACCAACCGATATCGATTAAGCGGTATCGCCAGCAATAACCCGCAAATCAAAAATGACGCGAGCGCGATGTACACCGCGCCACCTGCATCAGTGGTACTCGCGGCCACGATACACATGCAGATATAAAAAGGTTCCAAATCAACGAAACGTTGATCCTCAAATTCGAGGCGCCTGAGGCTATAGAACAAAGAACTGAGGGGTGTCTTACCGTGGGTGCTGCCACGCTGAACGAGTACTAATGGAAAAAAGCAAAACGGTGCGACCAGCAGAATTTCGTAGATCCCATGAACCGAATGGCGTGAGAACTGCATGACCGCGGCAAGCGCAAAGATAATTCTCGTGAGATCGGCGGCACGATGAAATTCGCGGGCGCCCAAATCCCAGCGGACTTTCGTCAGACTCAAAGCCTCAATGAGCAAAGCCATAACCACGCCCCCGGCGAGGTTGTCACTCAATGCCCCCCAAATGACGAGTGCCAGCCCGGTCCAGAACTTTGGCAACGAGACGATGCTGCTGGCGGTTTGTGCGCGAACTACGGCGGACATTTCAAGGTGCTGCTAGATGCTTGAGATCGGTGGCCAGATGTAGCGGCCTCACTCGCGCGTAATGAATTGAGCCGCCGCCGGGATCACCCGGGCGGTTGTGTTCGCTAACGATGATCACCAGGGTCGCGACCTGCGCGGCATTCAAACTATCGACCAAGGCCTGGCGTTTGTCATCGAGCGCGGCGAGTACCAATAGCAGGCTCGCGAAAGTGTGACGTTTGCTGGCGACTAGTTCCGCGAGCTCATCGAAGCGATCGGCTCGCGCGGCCCTGACTTCGGCGAGATGACGCAGCACTCGCGTTTGATCACCGAGGCCTCGGCCGGTACTTAATTGCAACACCTGGTCGCCGGTGATGAGCAGATCAAGGATAGAGTCGTCTGGGCGGGCCTGGCATGCCAGCGATGCGGCCGTTGAGACAATAGCCTCAAGCACTTCGGGAACCTGATCATCGACGAAGGTGTCAACGATGAGCGCGTGGCGGTCGAAATATTCGTCCTGATACTGTTTGACGATCAGCTCGCCGGTTTTTGCGAAACTTCGCCAGTGAATATGACGGCGCTGATCGCCAGCGCGGTAATCGCGAAGCAGGGCGAACTCCTCGGAATCGCCGACTGAGCTTGCAAGACTCAGTCCGCCTCGTTGATAAGTACGCTCGGAGTGTAAATTAAATTGTGGCGCCGGATAGCGCCGCGGCAGCGAGAGGAGCCGGTCTGGGAGTAATGTGCGATGCGTCGCGAAGAACAGGCCGAGCGGATCGGGCTTCACCAGCTCAAGCGTTTCGAAATGGATATAGCCCCGGCGCGTGGTGGTGATGTCACAGGCGACGCGCACGCTGGCGCCTGGGGCAATCGGAGGCAACGACAGGGGCACGCTTCTTGCCCCGCGCGCTTGGTGGATCATCCGGATCCACCGCGGGAACCCGATTGCACGGTCAAACCAATTTTTATCCGGTGTGGGGTCGCGATAGCGGGCGTCGCGCAACTCGCCGAGCTTTGGCACGTGGGTTTTGAGTCGTTCGCGAACCTCAATATTGGACTCAAGGCGCGCACCATAATTTTCTATTTCCAGCCAGTAAGTGCATGGCAAGGCATCGGTCGCGTACTCGGGGAGGTGACGTCGAATAGCAAGTTTCGGCCGCCAGTAGATAGAAGCACACCATGCGGCGAGTAAAATACCGAAGGTCACGGCCACCACCTGGTAGCTTGAGGTTTGGCGGATATCGATGCTGAACAAGGTCGCCGCGATCAACAAGCCGACGATGAGTTTGCCCGTCGCGGTGAACTTCGCGTCAAACCACACGCTTGAGCGCCGTACCCACGGAAAGAGGCTAAACAGCACTCGCGGCGGCATTTCCATCAGGGCGGCTTAGGTGTCGCTAATCGCTGCTGGGGTTCATCGCGGTACGGGCGTGCTGTCGAGAATTTCCTCGACAATCAAACGCGCGCCAGAGCCCGAAAATTTAGCCTCGGCGTTCAATATGATCCGGTGGCTGAGCACGGCAGGCGCTATTTCCTGGATGAGATCGGGGGTTACAAAGTCGAGCCCATCGAACAGCGCCAGGGCTTGGGCGCTGCGCAACAATGCTAGCGAGCCTCTAGGGCTCGCACCGAGTTCGACTTTGTCGTGGCTGCGCGAGGCGGCGACCAGATCGACCAGATACCTTTTAAGCTCTTCGCTCACGCGGCAAGCGGCCGCCGCTTTGGCAAACGCCAGCACTTCCTCGGTGGACACGCATACTGTTAAGGTGTCCAGGGGTGACGCGTAGTTTTGTTCACTGATAATCGCGACTTCCTGCTCGGCATCCACGTACCCCAAGCTGAGCTGTAGCGCGAATCGATCCATCTGTGCTTCCGGTAACGGGTAGGTGCCATGGAACTCGACCGGATTTTGAGTGGCGATGACGAAATAGGGTTGTTCCAGTTCGAACCTCTGGCCCTCCAGGCTGACCTGAGCTTCGCCCATGCTTTCCAGAAGTGCTGATTGGGTCCTCGGCGAAGCGCGATTGATCTCGTCGGCGAGCAATATGTTGGTGAAGATTGGCCCTTTTTGGATAATAAATTCGTGGGTCTTCTGATTGAACACCGAAGCGCCAAGAATATCGGTGGGTAATAAATCCGGAGTGAATTGCACGCGTTGAAATTGCGCGCCAACCGAGCGTGCGAGTGTTTTTGCGAGGGTGGTTTTGCCGGTCCCCGGATAATCCTCTAGCAAAACATGGCCGCCGGTGAGAAAGGCGCTCAACAGGTGCCGAATTGGGGTTTGTTGGCCCTTGATGACCTGAGCAATATTAGCGACTAGGCGGCGATAGAGTGCCTGTGGATCGTTGGCCGTTGAAACACTGTCGGCGGCGGTGTTCATGTGCTTATCCTTGGCGCAAGGCGCGTTTCATACGTTCTCTTTCCCGGCGCGATTTTTTATCGAGTTTCCCCCATTTGCGGTCCTCGACGATGCCGCTCGGCGCTGATTCGGCTCGCTGTTTCTCGCGACGTGCGAGGCTCTGCGGAGTTTCCTCATAGAGGGTTTGCGCCACGCTCGCCGGCCCCCGTCGTGGCGCGGTGTTCTGGACGACGACATCGATGTCGAATGACTCTCGTTTGATCGATACGCAATCGCAACGCTTGACGGTTTTGGCGGGCTTCGTCGAGTGGCCATTCAGGCTGATTCGACCGCCGCGAACAGCCGCGGCCGCCATGGAGCGCGTTTTGAAAAATCTGGCGACCCACAACCACTGGTCGATTCGCTGGCCGAGTTGTTCTTCGTCACTCATCGTGTCAAGCACGCGATGTGCAAACAGCTAATCTCGATGTTAGATTCACGGAGTATCCCACATCCAATCACCGAGCACTGGCTGAAAATGAGACGATGAACAACGAACGTGAATTTGTACCGCTGAATCTTGCGGTTCTTACCGTCTCCGATACCCGCGATGAGGAGACCGACAAATCCGGCCGGTTGTTGGCTGAGCGACTGACGGCAGCGGGTCATCGCCTGGCGGAAAAACGAATTTGTCCGGACGACATCTATCAGATCCGAGCTTTGGTATCGGGCTGGATTGCCGATCACGACGTACAGGTCGTCTTAACGACCGGCGGGACTGGGGTCACTGGCCGTGATGGGACACCCGAGGCGATAACGCCATTGCTAGATAAAGTCATTGACGGTTTCGGGGAAATGTTTCGGGTGCTGTCCTACGAAGACATTAAAACCTCGACCCTACAATCGCGTGCGGTAGCCGGGGTCGCCAACGCGACCTATGTGTTTTGCTTGCCGGGTTCTGGCGGCGCGTGCGCCATGGGTTGGGACTCGCTCATTGTTCACCAACTCGACTATCGCACCCGCCCATGCAACCTCGTCGAGTTGATGCCGCGGCTGTTGGAGCGTTAGCGCGCGGTTGCACCCTCGGCGGGGATATCGACAATCTCAAGGTAGACCAGCAGCGATTTCTGGAAACTGCTTTCGTTATCGTCAGTGGCAAGGAAGTACTTGTTGTCCTGATGGTGCGCCACGGCTTCGAAGTTGTCGATCTTCCACTTGCCATACTGGAAGCGCGCAAAGTCGGTTACTTTACCGGTGCCGTCAGGTCCGATTTCAAGATGCCGGAGTGACCAGATTTTGGGCGCGAACATCGAGCTGTAGCGGCGCTCGAGGGCAATGAGGTTGCCGTTGGGAGTGGCCGTTAATCCGACCAGAGAGGAGTTCTTGGCTTCAAACAAAGGATAATGAGCCACGGCCCCCTGTTGATTGTAAATTTCAATGCGGTCTTTGCGCGCCCCCTTTAAAGGGCGCTCGGGCGCGAACACCGGGCCGAATTGCTCAGTGAACTCTAAACTTTCTAATTCCGTGTTGTCTTGCGCGTAGTTGGCGGTATTTTTGAGCGTCGCCGGTATTGGGTGGGCGCCAATATGGCGGCCGGCCGGTGAGTACTGCGCGATGCGCGGTTGACGCTCAAATGAGACCCATAATGTCGTGTCGCCGCTAATTGCATTATCACCGCCGGTTAAGGTCAGCCCCTCAGCGTCAGCGGCCGAATCCTTGAGAATCTCTCCATGCGCGTCGGTTAGGGGATAGGCGTTGGCGAACGCGACTGCGGTGAGCCGATCGTCTGCGAACTTCGGTTGCAAGTGCAGAATAAAACCATCATCGGAAACCGCATAGAGCATCTGCTCATCGCTATCCCAAGCGAGACCCGAGATCTCATGCGCGGCATAGCCGTTGACCTCGATGTCGCTGTTCAGTTTCAACGCGCCAAGCAATCTGACCTTCATGTACTGGTCGCCGATATCATGGGTCTTTGATAGACGCCAGGGTTCGCCGATTTCTTGCGAGGCGATCGGGAAGGACATGCAAAAAAGCGAAACCGCGGCAACGCTTGTGACCAGCAAAGCGCGCGCTAGCGCACAATAGCGAACCCGAAGTCGACTTATAATGTATGCACTTTCTTTGGTGGAGATCTGATTGACTAAGCTGTTTGTCATTTTCTCTGGGGTCTTTGGCGCACTTGCAGTGGTCATTGGCGCACTCGCGGCGCATGGATTGAAGAGCCGGCTGACGGATGACGCTCTAGGTTCTTTGGACCTCGCTTCAAAATACATGTTGCTGCACGCCGGCGCACTATTCGCTTGCGCCGCGTTCAATCAACTATTGGGCGGCATGAGTTTCTTTCGTTATGCGGGGGGCTTCTACGTCCTCGGCGTTATCCTCTTTTGCGGTGGGCTCGCCTTAGCGGCGCTTACCGGCCAGCGCTTCTGGTCCACTCTCGCGCCCTTCGGTGGAACCGCGCTAATCATCGCGTGGTCATTATTGGTGGTTGCTGCGATTATCGAATTATGACTCTACCGACTCGCTATTGTTCCATGATCTTTTGGACCCTGTTCTCAGTTTGCGCAGTTGCGCAGCAATTCCCGATCCCGACTGCATCACCGGATGTCATCGGCGAATTGGCCCTGGCGACTACGGTGTTTGAAGACACGATGTCGGATCTGGCTCGCGCCTATGGTCAGGGGTATAAAGAGATGCGCCTTGCTAATCCTGAAATCGATCCCTGGTTACCGGGAGAGGATTCGGAGATCGTGGTGCCCAATTTATTTGTGTTGCCCGACGCAGATCGCAAAGGGATTGTGATCAACGTCCCCGAAATGCGGATGTATGTCTATCATGCCGACGGCGATGGTCCTGTCGTCGACACCTATCCGATCAGCATTGGCCGCCAGGATTGGGTGACCCCGCATGGCCGCGCACTGATAACACAAAAGGTCAAGAACCCGAACTGGTTCCCGCCCGAGTCGATTCGCGAGGAACATGCCGCGGAGGGTGATCCCCTACCTAAAATGGTCCCGGCTGGTCCCGATAACCCACTTGGCGCGCATGCGCTGCGATTAAATCTGCCAGGTTATCTGATTCACGGTACCAACAAGCCCTATGGGATTGGCATGCGGGTCACGCACGGTTGTGTAAGGATGTATCCAAAGGATGTCGCACGGGTATTTGAAATAGCGAAGGTGGGTACACCGGTTCACATCGTCAACCAGCCCTTCAAGGTGGGAATTTCTTACGACAAAATCTTTCTCGAGGTTCATCCTCACCTACAAGAAGATAACGAGATTTTCTCCGATCATTATTCGATCGTTATCAAACTGGTGCTGGAACGGCTCGCCGGCGAGGACGTACAGCTGCGCTGGCCTGATGTCCGCAGAGCGCTCAAAGACAAGTCGGGCGTACCGACGGTGATCGGGGTACGCAGTTCAAGCTAATAAAAAAAACCCCGCCATGGGCGGGGTTTTGGTAGAACAACTTCGCCTCGCTTATTTCTTCATGGTTTGCTCGAACATCCGTTCGATGCGGTCTTTATTTTCGTTACAGCAACTCATTGCGGCTTCGGCCGTTGATTTGGCTTCCGCAGCGGCTGCCGCAGCGGCGTCAGCGGCGCTTTGAGCAGCCTCGGCAGCGGTCATTGCCTGCTGGGCTTTGCTTGAGGCACCGCGTGCTTCTGACATCAGTTTGGATTCAAGCTGAGAAAGTTGCTCGGGCGTCACCGTTGAGCACGCTGAAAGAGCGCCCAGCGAAAGTGAGATCAGCGCAACCTGGATAATTCGTTTCATTATTGTCTCCTGATGAGGGGGGGGTATCCACGCCTAACGACTCGAGCGTTGGATCCGCAGGTTTTCGACGGTGCCTTTGGGGCCTATATGGGTTCGATGATGACCCATTTTTTTGCGCTGCGCAATTTCAAAACGTGTGAAATGGCGCAAATTTATGGCCGCCGAACACGGCCTTGGCGGTTTACTTTATTTGCTGTTTTGGGTCGCGGCCCCAGCGGCTCGGAGCACCTGCTTGCTCATGGCTTCTCGCTTGGTCGACGAGCAGAATTTTGATGGCCCGTTCAAAGCTGTCCATGCGGTGCAGATCCCATGCTCCACGACATAGAGCGCGTCCGATTGTTCAAACGCCTTGTTGAGTGCCGTCGCAATCTCTTCGATACCTGACGACCCAATCACCAGAAGGGGTTCGCGGCGACCGGCATGCCAGGACAGGTTTCGTACCTCGTCCAGACCTTCCAGGTCCGGCGCGGTCAGGGAGAAGAGTATCACGCCATCCAGCTGCCGAAGATCCTCCGACCGCATGGCCCGCGCGACCCCGGCCGGGGCTCCGAACAGCAATCGCTTACCGCCGGCAATGACCAGCGTGCAGGGCCGCTCGTCATCCACATCACAAGGCAAGAGCGCAAAATCGTCCGGGCGCACGTCAACATTGCGCCAGTCTGTCTCGCCATCGGTCCCACCGCATGCGGTCAGACCAAG
>JBCCEV010000170.1:0-8517 GCA_039030125.1 Pseudomonadota bacterium
AGCCGGTCGCCTTGAGCGTTGATTCATAGGTGTAGCGCTCTGCCTGCCAACGCAATTTACGATTTAACTTGGCCACTTTGATACCGGCTACAGTCACTTGATAGTTAGCGTCAAACTCAGGTAGCGGTGGGTTAGTGTAGGCGAGTGCGAGTTCAAAAACGCAGCAACAGGCAAGGGCGAATATCCAATAGTTCATGAGGCTTATGTTAGACTCGTTACCTAATTTCCGCACTGTAAACGGTGTGCTGCTCGACGTCTCGAAGCGTCCGCCCGACTTTTTTGACTATGGCGAGTTCCCTGAGTTTTGCTAACGCCCGCGTTCTAGTCGTCGGCGACATTATGCTGGACAGGTATTGGACCGGGCCGACGACACGGGTATCGCCCGAAGCGCCGGTGCCGATCGTCGCCGTAGCCGGTATAGACGAACGTTTGGGAGGCGCTGGCAACGTCGCCGCCAACGTTGCTGCCCTGGGGGCTAATGTCACCCTGATCGGTGTTTGTGGTGACGACGCCGAAGGGCAAACGCTGGTCGAGCTGTGTAAAAGCAATAACGTTCAAAGCGAATTTGTCGTCGCGCTCGGTCAATCGACGACCGTTAAACTCAGAGTCTTGAGCAGGCATCAACAGCTGATCCGCCTCGACTTCGAGAGCGTTGTCAGACCGAGTCTAGGCGAGGACATCGCCGCGCGCTGCGAGCAGATATTGGACCGTGTTGACGTCCTTGTGCTCTCAGACTACGCCAAAGGGGCTTTGACCCAAGCGCGCGAGATTATCTCCCTTGCCAGCCGGCGTAACATCCCGGTCGTCGTAGATCCCAAGAGTTCGACGTTTCTTGAATACCAAGGCGCAGATGTTGTTACGCCCAACATGCTGGAGTTTGAAACCGTGGTTGGCAAGTGCGCTGATCACGGCGATGTCGTGGCCAAGGGGCGTCGCTTGGCGCAAGAGCGCGAGATTGGAGCGCTTCTTGTTACCCGTGGTGAGCATGGAATGATATTAGTTCCCGGTGTTGGTGATCCAATTGACATCGCGGCCCAAGCCCATGACGTATTCGACGTCACCGGTGCGGGTGACACGGTATGCGCCGTCGTCGCGGCGGGTCTTGCTTGCGGTAAGCCGCTTGGTGAAGCTATTGAGTTAGCGAACGCCGCCGCTGGCATTGCGGTAACCAAGCTCGGGGCGGCGGCCGTATCTGCGCATGAGTTGAGCGCTGCCCTCGTCGGTCCGATCGGTTCGTCCGCGACGGATCACGATCTGGTATTGGCACAGATAAAAGATGCCCAACGCGAGGGTAAGCGGCTGGTAATGACCAATGGTTGTTTTGATTTACTACACGCTGGACACGTCGCGTTTCTCGAAGAAGCCGCCGCGCATGGCGACGCACTCATTGTTGCCGTCAACAGTGACGCTTCGGTAACGCGACTTAAAGGCGAAACGCGGCCGGTAATGCCGCTTTCCCAAAGGCTTAGGCTGTTGTCGGCGCTGAAAGCTGTAGATTGGGTGATTAGTTTCGATGAAGATACGCCGCGCGAATTGGTAGCGGAGATTCTGCCCGACGTGCTCGTTAAAGGTGGCGATTACAAAATTGAAGAGATCGCAGGTGGCAATGAGGTCATGCAAAACGGGGGGCAGGTTAAAAGCCTGAAATTTCATGATGGCTTATCGACAACGGCATTGCTTGACCGACTCGGTGAATTTGCCCCGTGATTGTTGTCACCGGCGCAGCGGGCTTCATCGGCAGCAATTTAGTGAAGTTGCTCAATGATAGTGGGCGTGTCGATATCGTCGCCATCGATGATCTTGGCGATGGCTCAAAGGCGAAAAATCTAGCCGATTGTGTGATTGCGGATTACTACGACAAGCGCGAGTTTCTCCAGCAACTTTCAGCGGGTGGATTTAATCTCGATGTCATCGAAACGGTGTTCCACATGGGCGCTTGCTCGGACACCACGGAGCAAGATGGCCGTTACATGATGGAAAATAATTTCACCTACTCCAAGATGCTCCTTGAACAATGCGTGTCAGCAAAGGTTCCGCTGATCTATGCCTCAAGCGGTGCCGTCTATGGTCAAAGTGAGGATTTTGCGGAATTGCCCGCTAACGAACGGCCTTTGAACGTTTATGGATATTCCAAGCTCGCTTTTGATCAATTCGTACGCCAACGGTTACCGAAGCCAGTTTCATTGGTGGCCGGGTTACGATTTTTTAATGTCTATGGGCCCCGTGAGCAACACAAGGGCCGGATGGCTAGTGTAATTTGGCATTTTTGGCATCAAGCGCGAGCGGCAAACAAAATAAAATTGTTTGCCGGGTCCCACGGATATGCTGACGGCGAACAACGACGCGATTTCGTGCATGTTGAAGATGTCGCGGCTGCGACCTTGTGGTTCGCGAGCCGCCCTGCCTCAGCGAGCGGCATCTACAATTTGGGTACTGGCGTGTCGGCCAGTTTCAACGATGTAGCAAGACTCGTCGCTGAACATTGCGGAAACACGAGCTTGGAATACATACCGTTTCCTGGTGACCTCCATCCCGCTTACCAGCCGCATACGCGGGCCGAGATTTCGAAACTTCGCGGGGTGGGCTATCACGGCCCTTTTCGGGACATCGAGCACGGTGTATCCAATTACCTCGATAAACTTGATCACTAATACCGGTCACATTACGGGTCATTCGGTGCTTGCTTAGAGCTCTCTACACTATCGTTCTAACCCTTTGTTCTCCGGCCATCATTGCGCGCGCGAGATGGCGTGCACGACGCTATCCGCAGTACCGAGAGCGCTCGCTGGAACGGCTGGGCTTTGTGCCGATGAACAGAGAGCTGTCTCAATCGGTGATTTGGATACACGCCGTGTCGGTTGGCGAGGTAAATGCCGCGGTGCCGCTGATTCTGGCGCTCAAAAGGCAATATGCGGGTTTCGCAATTGTTGTTACGACGACCACGCCAACCGGTGCCGACGCGGTGACACGCCAGCTTGGCAATGGCGTCACCCATTTGTTCTTCCCGCTCGATGCGCCAAGATTTCTAGACAGATTCATCGAGCGAATCCGGCCAAGCGCGTTAATTGTTATGGAAACGGAAATCTGGCCTAACTTGTTCGCGCGCTGCCAGCATCAGCACATTCCAGTAATGCTCGCCAACGCGCGGCTGTCGTCTCGCTCGTTCACCAAATATCAAATGCTTGGCCGCTTAATGGCTGAGACGCTTGCCCAGGTAAGCGCGATCGCCGCCCAGGATGAAAAGGATGCTGAACGCTTTATCGCCCTGGGAGCTTCGCGTGAAATAACGCAGGCGATTGGCAGCTTGAAATTCGACGCCGCGTTCCCGCCAAGTTTGAAAGAGAAAGCCCAGGCTTTTCGGCGCCACCTAGGAGCGACCCGGTTAATCTTCATGGCCGGTAGCACGCGCGCGGGGGAGGAGCCGCTGGTGCTGGAAGCCTATCGGCGCATGCGACGTGAATTTCCTTCGCTGCTGTTGGTGCTCGCGCCACGGCATCCGGACCGGGTGGCGGACATCGTGAGTCTAATCTCGCGTGATGGGCTTGTCGCGGTAAGGCGCAGTTCAGAGCAGACCTGCACGAATGATACGAACGTTTACCTACTCGATACCTTAGGTGAACTCACCGCGTTTTATGCCGCTTCCGACGTCGTATTCGTCGGTGGTAGTTTGGTGCCTAAAGGAAGCCACAACGTCATCGAACCCGCTGCGTTAGGGAAGCCGGTTCTGGTGGGGCCGAACATCGATAACTTCAGAGACGCTTGCACACGACTCAGCGCCGCTGGCGGGCTGCAGATCGTCGCCAACGGAGACGAACTCTACGACGCAGCGCGCCGGCTGTTAGCTGACGCGGATCGACGTGATGCCGTCGGCGAATTCGCACGCCAAGTCGTCGCGCAGAATCGCGGCAGCACCGATCGGCTGCTCGCGATGATCGGGAAAGTTCTCAGACCCCTAAGCAGCGTCAACGAAGCAAGCTCTGAATCGTTTTAAATCCCGGGTGGGTGGCGTTACCTAGCCATTCAAAAACGATCGACTCTGAGCTCACGACGTTGATCTCGCACTGGCGCAAGCGATCGAGAGCATTTTGATAATTTTCCAAGCGGCGTGAGCAAATTGCGTCTTCGGCGACGAACACTTGATAACCTTCTGCGTCGAGATCGAGCGCAGTCTGCAAAACGCAAATGTGCGCCTCCATTCCGGAGAGGATCACCTGGCCGCGATCGCTGTCCTTCAAATGGTTTGAATATCCTTCGACATCGGCGCACGAAAACGTTGTTTTCTCAAAGTTCTCAGTCGTGGTGGGTAAGACCGACTCGATTTGCGAATGCGTCTTACCCAGACCTTTGGGATACTGCTCGGTGCGGATGACTGGAACGTCCAGGATCTCGGCCGCTCGCACCAATAAGCAGGTGTTTTGCAAAACCCGATTAAGGACTTTGCCGGGCATCGCTTCACCCAAGCGTTCCTGGATATCGACAACGGTTAGTGTGCTGGCCAGCGCCGCGCACTTCTGCGTGGCGGCACGATTCTCGTCCCGCATTGAAATTCTCCCACAGCTAATGGTTAGTAGTCCGGTTCGGGCCGGACTTCGAAATTATTAACGTCTGCCAACGTTTCGGGACGAGAGCTTAGCGGCTGCCCGATGAAAAGCAATGATCGGATTTGAACGCGCGGTGTGTCTTATCCGTCTTCGCCGGAGGTCTCGCCTGCACCTTGTAACCAGGAGTTAACGATCGCGACGTCTGCCGGTTCCAAGGAGCCGGCGGCGCGCTTAAGACTCAATACATCGAGTATGTAATCGTAGCGGGCTCGCGCGAAATCACGCTTAGCGCCGAATAACGTACGCTCTGCCGCCACGACGTCGATGGCTGTGCGGGTTCCGACTTCGAAACCGGCACGCGTGGAATCTAGAGCGGTCTGCGAGGAAACGACCGCTTGTTTCAGGGCTTTAACTGACGAAATGCGCGCGATGATCCCGAGGTAGGATTCTCGGGTCTCACGATAGACCGAGCGCTTGGTTTGTTCCATGCGCTCTACGGCCTCGTCGTGGCGGTGTCTTGCCTCCCGGGTACTCGCGACAACCTCTCCGCCTTCAAAGATTGGCAGGTTAAATTCGAGCCCAATGTCCGATTGAGTAAGCTCCGATCCGCCGAAACGGCCACCTGTGGAATTGAATCCATGACTGCCAACGATATCGAGGGTTGGCAGGTGCCGGGCACGCTCTCGTTTGATTTCATCCAGCGCTACCTCAACCTCCACGGTAGCGGCACTGAGCTGAAGATTTTGCGCGAGGGTTTGTTGGGTCCACGCTTCAATATCGTTGGGATCGGGAGGTGTCAGCGTGACTTCTGCATCAAGCATGGCGAGTTCAGGGTGGTAGCGCGCGGTGACTTCGCGCAAACCCTCTAAGGCATTTTCGACGTCGTTGGCGGCAATAATTTCGTCTGCCGCCGCGCGGTCGAAACCAGCCTGCGCTTCCTGTACGTCGGTGATCGCGATCAGACCGACCTCAAATCGTTGGCTGGCCTGTTCCAATTGGCGGGCCAAGGACTGTTTTTCCGCGCGCGCGAAAGTCAAGTTATCGTTTGCGGCTAATACCTCGAAGTAGCGCTCCGCGACCCGCACGATAAGGTCTTGGCGCGCTGCGGCGAGTTCAAACTGAGCCTGCTTAAGGCGCTTATCAGCTTGCTTATACGCGACGATTAATTCGTGGTTATAAACCGGTTGATTCATCGTCAAGCGGAAGTTCCGCGTGGTGAAATCGATGTTACCGCCCGCGCCAACCGCGGCTTGGCGGGCAAGCTCGATGTCTTGGAGAACTTTCTGGGTCCCAGCGGAAAGTGAAAGACTTGGCATCAGCAGCCGGGCGCGCGCCTGCGGTATTTCCTCGGCAACCGCCAAGGCGTTGGCTTGAGCCTGCCGGTATTGAGGATCGGTTTGTTCCGCCAGCGTAAGCAAGGCTACCAAATCCTCAGTAGCGTGCGCAGACGGCAGCAATAGTGAACATCCAAGGACCACCAGCGCGCCACCAGATCGCAGGCTACCGAGCGTTCCGACCCATTGGCTGAAGCAGAGGTGTCCGCGCGTGCAGCGCCGCGGGTCGCGCACTAGAAGCGAAACTCAGCAACCGGCTCCGCACCTTGCAAAGGTGTGAGCTCGGTTTCAAACAAAGATTCTTCGCGCCACTCCCGCTCACTGACGCGGTGGATTAGGAGCGCTTCCATGACCGGTGATTTACCAACGACGATGAACATTCTGCCGCCAAGCTTAAGTTGTTCTTCCATTACGGGCCTGCGGGTTGCACTCGAACCGGTGACGGCGATGACATCATAGGGGCCCTGTGCGGCCCAACCGTCGAGCGCATCACCGCATTCGAGGCTTACGCCAGAAACCTGGTTTGCCGCTAGACGCTCGCTCGCTCGTTTGTGTAGTGATTCATTGATTTCGATACTGATGATCTCGCTCGCGAATTGGGTCAGCAGCGCGGCGAGGAAGCCACTACCGGTGCCAATCTCCAGCACCTTATCGCTCGCTGATATGGCGAGTGCCTGGAGGAGGCGGGCTTCGATTTTTGGCGCCATCATTAACTGGCCGTCGCCGAGCGGGATCTGGGTGTCGCTATAGGCGAGATTTTGATACCCCTCGGGCACGAATTTGTGTCGTGGGATGTTTGACAGGCATTCCAGAACGGCAGGGTCGATCACTTCCCATGGCCGCACCTGTTGTTCCACCATTTTGAAGCGCGCGGTACTAAAGTCCATAGCTTGAAATGCGGGGAACGATTCCCGTCTGACTCCAGGTAGTTGCATGTAATGGGCTGTTCTTGGCTCTAGCCCTGATTTATCGCCCAATTTAAAGAGACGCTTTAGCATCCGCGGCCCGGCGAGCGGCGTTTGAAAAGCGTCCCCGGTATTATATAGTGACCCAACCAATTTGCAGCTAGGGGTGCGGCTAATCCCTAGGAATTAGCCGCTGAGAAAATACCCTTCGAACCTGAGCCTGGTAATTCTGGCGGAGGGAAGCGGTTTGTGTCTCTTCAAGGTCCTGGCTGTGGTGTTATCGGCCACTTGCAACAGGAGCCTATCATGAGTGCAGTACCCGGCAGCCATTCCAATGTAGAGCTTGATCCGGACGTCCGGAAAAATCACGCGCGCTCCAAAAAGATCTACGTCCAGGGTTCCAGAGATGATATTCAGGTGCCAATGCGGGAAGTGGAGCTCAACGATACGCATGGCTTTAATGATTCAGTAACCCATAACGGCAGCGTTGTTGTTTACGACACTTCGGGGCCCTACACGGATCCGGCGACCACCATCGATATAACAACCGGGCTCGCACCGTTGCGCGGGGCTTGGATAGCCGAGCGTGGTGACACCACGGCCGCAATTCGTGCCCTCAGCGATGGGTCCCAAGTTCGCTGCGAGGTGGGCAAGCCCGGCGTGTCGGTGACCCAGATGGCTTACGCGCGGCGGGGCGAAATCACCCCCGAAATGGAATTTGTCGCGATCCGGGAGAATATGAAGCTTGAAGCCATGCGTGAGGCCTTTGGCACTATCGGCCGCTATCACGCTGGCGACCCGATGGGCGCCGCGATCCCAGAGCAGGTGACGCCCGAATTCGTGCGCGATGAGATTGCGCGGGGCCGTGCCATCATCCCGGCCAACATCAATCACCCTGAGACCGAGCCGATGATCATCGGTCGTAATTTTTTGGTCAAAATCAACGCCAATATTGGCAACTCAGCCGTGTCGTCGTCCATCGCCGAAGAAGTTCAAAAAATGACCTGGTCAACCCGCTGGGGAGCCGACACGGTGATGGATCTTTCTACCGGCAAGGACATTCACGAGACGCGCGAATGGATCGTCCGAAACTCGCCGGTGCCGATCGGCACCGTTCCAATCTATCAGGCGCTGGAAAAAGTAGGCGGCAAAGCCGAGGAGCTTAGCTGGGAAATCTATCGCGACTGCCTCATCGAACAAGCGCAACAAGGCGTCGACTATTTCACGATTCATGCAGGCGTACGTTTGCCTTACGTACCGCTCACTGCGAAGCGCCTGACCGGTATTGTTTCCCGAGGCGGATCGATCTTGGCGAAATGGTGTTTGGCCCATCACAAAGAGAATTTTCTCTATACCCATTTCGAAGACATCTGTGAAATTATGAAGGCCTACGACGTTTCTTTCTCGTTGGGAGATGGTTTGCGGCCAGGGTGTATATCCGATGCCAACGACGAGGCGCAATTCGCCGAACTGGAAACACTGGGTGAATTGACGAAAGTAGCGTGGGAACATGATGTGCAGGTGATGATCGAAGGACCTGGGCATGTCCCAATGCATCTCATCAAGCAAAATATGGACAAGCAGCTTGACAGTTGTGGAGAATCGCAGTTCTACACACTCGGGCCGTTAACAACAGACATCTCTCCCGGCTACAAGAACTCCGTAACCTATCTAACACTTCCACTGACTTCTTCAAACCATGCTTCGACTTCAACTCATCTACTATTTACCCGATAT
>JBCCEV010000171.1:0-8430 GCA_039030125.1 Pseudomonadota bacterium
CCGCGGTCTCACGCCGCGATGAATCTGGGGTTGATGTCGCCTACGGCGTGTCCGTTAAAGGACGGATACTCAAAGACCTCTGGTTCGGCGTCGACTGGACCCGCTACGAACTTGGCCCATCGGATGTCGACGTCGGATACTTAGCCGGTACATTTGAATATCGATTCGGAAAATGAGTCTCGTTTAGCGTTGGTTCAGAACGTCCAATCCTCCGTATAGGGACGCAGCTCCACCTCATTGCTCCACGCACTTTTCGGCTGCTGATGCACCCAATAATACGTTTCAGCAACGTCTTCCGTTTTTGACATTTCCTCCGGCGTAATACTATCGCCATAGGCTTTCCTAACGCCCGGGGTGTCGAGCGCGCAATCGAGCCTGACATGCACAACATGCACACCGTTCACCGCGTACTTTTTAGCAAGGCTTTGCGACAAACCACGCAGACCAAATTTCCCCAACGCATACAGCGGGTTTGATCGCGAACCGCGGAGCGCCGCGGTCGCGCTTGAGTAAATCACGGTGCCTGCGCCCGCTTCAATCATGGCGGGCATCGTTGCTTTGGCAACGGCCAAGGCACCAACCACTTCTTCCTGGTAGTTGATCATTAATTCTTCGTATTCAAGCTCGAGCGGCGCTTTGCGCGCGTAGTAACCACGCACGTTGTAGATCACCACAGAGGCCGGCCCGAGTTTCTCGGCGCTTGCCGCACAAGCGGCTTCTATAGTTTGGGGATCGCGCGCGTCGACAGGGAAAAACTCGGCTTTCGCACCGGCCTCACTGGCAGCCTTGATGGCGGCGCCACTGCCTTCTTGAGATCGCGACATGAGCGCCATATCGAAACCTTCGGCGGCGAATTTACCGGCCAGGGCTTGGCCCAGCCCTTCGCCACCACCAACCAAAATACAAACGGGCTTCGCCATATCGTGCTCCAGAGTCGTTTTATGATCCGACAATGGTTGACGCAACGCGCCCCGATTTCAATACTGCGTCTATAGCAAGTAGTCAACGAGGATCGAGCACCATGCCCAGTTTCGAAGGGTTTCCTAAAGATTGCATTCCTTATCTGAAGAAGCTCGCCAAGAACAACAACCGCAAATGGTTTAACGATCACAAGGATGACTACGAAAACAAAGTTCGGGAACCGGCTCTGGCCTTTATCGAAGCGATGGGACCCGAAATTCATAAGATCTCACCCTATTTCAAAGCGGTGCCCAAAAAGGTCGGTGGTTCGCTGATGCGCGTGTATCGGGATACGCGCTTTTCAAAAGATAAAACGCCTTACAAAACCAACATCGGCATTCAGTTTCGCCATGAAGCCGGCAAGGACGTGCATGCGCCGGGCTTCTATGTCCACATTGAACCGGGCGGCTGTTTTATTGGCGCGGGAATTTGGCACCCGGAATCGAAAGTGTTGCGCCAGATCCGGGATTTCATCGCCGATAACCCGAGCAGTTGGAAAAAGGCGACCCGTGGTGCTGGATTTAAGCGTAAATGGGAGCTTAGAGGCGATTCATTAATCCGCCCGCCCAAGGGCTTCGATCCTGAACATGAGCTGCTCGCCGACCTAAAGCGCAAGGATTTCATCGCCATTAGCGAAAATCCTGAAGACATCATCAATTCGAAGAATTTTATCAAGACAGTCGGGCGTTCGTTCAAACAAACTGAGGCACTCATGAGCTACCTCTGCATGGCCGTGGAGCAACCCTTCTAAGCTGGTTTCGCCGGACACGCGCGCCGATAATTCAACGCGTTTCGTGGTTGGTGGGCGCCGCCGTACGATTTGCGGACGACGTGGGATCGGCGAAGACGACCACAAGTACTACCGGTCGGCATTCGCGTTTGGGCACAAACCAAGTACCGTGCTTGCTCGCTCCGATAATAACGGGGTATTTTTTACTCGCCGGTGTAACTTTGAAAGCCGTCTTGGAGCCGAATAATTCAACCGCTTCCTTCGCTACCCTGTTGTGCGAAACCTTTTCTTTGACAGGCGAAGGTGATGATTTAGTATCCGCTAACGATCAGACGACATGGATCGTGGCGCTCACCGGCGCGAGCACTTTCGGCACGACGCACCATCGAGCGATCCCTAGCTAGCGCTCATAAGGATCCACCGGTGGTAAGGGTATCGACCCAGAGCCCGGTGGGGAGTGAGAACACCCATTTTTTTAACCATGCCAACAGCTAAAGTGAAAAACCCCGCTTCGAATCACGACGTTCAACTTATTGGCGTCGTTGGTTTCGCCCACGGCCTGAGTCACTTTTTTCAGCTGTTGTTGCCGCCGCTGTTTCCTTGGATCAAAGCCGAATTCGCGCTGAGCTACACCGAGCTTGGGCTGCTGATGACCACCATCTTTGTGATTTCGGCCGGCGGCCAAGCGGCTGCCGGATTTTTGGTCGACCGCTTTGGACCACACATTTCAATGTTTGGTGGGCTCGCCTGTTTTACCGCTGGGGCGGCGATTTGCGCAGTGGCTAGCGGCTACTGGACCCTGATGCTCGGCGGCGTTCTCCTCGGTCTGGGCAACGCCGTTTTTCATCCGGTGGACTACACCATTCTTAATAAATGTGTGTCGGCTAACCGGCTAGGCCCAGCGTACTCGGTACACGGATTACTCGGCAACGTGGGTTGGGGACTCGCACCGATATTCCTGGTCGGCCTGGCCGCGCCGTTCGGTTGGCGTTACGCCTTACTTGCCGCGGGGGTGTTGCCGGTGATCGTTATCGTGCTTTGGATCTGGTCATTACCATTGATGCGGAACGCGCAAGCGGTCCCTAGAGGCGTCAAAGATCCGGAGCCTGACCAAGCACTCGCGTTCCTCCGAGAAAAAGCAATCTGGGGTTGCATTTTCTTTTTCTTGCTGGTCGCTACAGCGCTCGGCGCGTTTCAGAATTTTGGTCCATCGGTGCTCATGGGTAACCATGCATTCCCATTGGAAACCGCCGCCTACTGCATCACCGTTTACATGTTTGGCAGCGCCGCTGGCATGTTCGCCGGGGGTTGGTTGGTAATGAAAAGCGACAAGCTTGAGATGAACATTACCGTTGCTCTTCTTTTAACCGCGCTGGCCGCAATAATGGTTGGCCTACAGTCCTCCTCGGTGCCGATTATTTTCGGCCTTATTGCGTTAATGGGTGTCGGCACGGGCCTGTCAGGGCCGTCGCGCGACATGCTGATCCGTGCGGCGACCCCGGCGGGCGCAACGGGCAGGAGTTACGGTGTCGTCTATTCGGCGCTCGATTTAGGGTTAGCGATCGGCGCGCCGATCTTTGGCGCGCTTATGGACTGGGGATTTTCGACGATGGTTTTTGCTGGGATCGGGCTGTGCTTTTTACTCGCTGCCTCGACAGTACTCTTGATTGCCTACTCACCCGCAACGTTGCGCACGCAACCGCTCTAAGGGCTCAAGTTAACTCCTATGTCACAATCACATCGTATTTTGGTTACCAATGACGATGGCATCCAGGCGCCAGGTCTGGCGCTGCTCGAAGCCATTGCGCGCTCCATATCGGAAGACGTCTGGGTCGTTGCTCCGGATTCGGAGAGAAGCGGTTTTTCACACTCCGTTTCGTTGACCCAGCCCGTCCGCATGCAGCAACTGGGAGACAAACGCTACCAAGTTTCCGGAACGCCAACCGATTGCGTGCTGTTGGCGGCATGCGAACTGATGCCCGAACACAAACCCACGCTGGTGTTGTCCGGTATTAACGGCGGCGCCAATTTAAGCGAGGACGTGAGCTACTCGGGTACCGCCGCAGCGGCAATGGAAGGCACGCTGATGGGGATCCGAGCGCTGGCGCTCAGCCAGTTGCGCAACAGTGAGGGCGTTCCCGATTTCGCCGTCGCCGAACGCTTCGCGCCTGATCTGGTGCGCGAATTAATCGCTCTGGAACATTGGCCAAAAGACTCTTTTATCAACATTAATTTTCCTGCGGTTGCGCCATCGGAAATCTCGGGAACGCGCATTACAAGAATGGGTCAGCGCCCGCCGGGTGCTTTCTCGGTACTCGCGCGCCAAGACGCGCGTAAATACCCCTACTATTGGATCAGCATCACCTACCCGCCAGGGGGCGAGGAGACCGCCACGGATTTAGAAGCGGTCGCGGAGAAAGCAATCTCCATCACACCGATAAAAATGGATTTCACCGATCACCATTGGCGCGCAGAACTGGAAAAGTCGCTTAGCGGTTAGCCGCCATTCAGCGTGCTCCCCGTGCCTCTAAGCGCGGAATGATCTCGTCGATAAAGCGTTTAGTGTCGAGCTGATAATCCATGTAGCTCATGAGCACGCCGTCGATACCGCGCTCGTACATCTGCGCGATCCCGTCGGCGATATCATCGGCCGTGCCGAGCATCGGCAAAGAACCCGCACCAAAGGAGAACGTTTCCAAGGTTTGCTGATTGAACGATTCGCTTTCGAGCCCCGCGCCATCCGCCCAATTGCGAACAGCAACCTCATCCATTTGCTCAACGACTTTGTCTTTCTCGGCATAAGCGGCTTCGCGGGTATCGGCCCAAACGGGCTGCAAGGTGGACACGATCCGAACGCTTCGGCCTTCACGCGCCGCGCGGCCCTTGATATCCGCCGCGATTTCTTCCGCATCGTCAATGCTCATCGGACCGATGAAAGACCAATCACACTGGCGGGCCACAACTTCACGGGCATCGTTGGAGGTTCCGGCATTCACGATCGGTGGATGTGGCTTACACACTGGCTGCGGCTTTAAATAGCCATCGGTGATTTTGTAATGCTCGGACTCGAAGTTGAATGTCCCTGGCGTCTCCATCCACAAGCCTTTAAGGATCTTGATGAAATCCTCGGAGCGCTCATAGCGTTTACCGTGATCCAGCATTTCGATGCCCATCATGTCGAATTCGGTGCGGTTCCAACCACTGACGATATTGATCCCCCAGCGCCCGCCACTGATGTGATCCAAGGTCGCCCCCATCTTCGCGACCACAACCGGGTTGAATACGGGTACGTGCACGGTCGAGAAAATCTGGATCCGCTCGGTGATGGCGAGCAAGCTCGCTGCCCAGGTCATGGTTTCGAGTGACTTGCCGTGATAGTCGATTTCGCCGCCAATGGTTTTCCAGCGACTCACCGGGAATAAATAGTCGAAACCACCCGACTCCGCCGTCTGCGCAATGCGGCGGTTCACATCGAACGTCCAATCGTCTGGATCGGATTTGTATTTCGAGATGTTGAGGCTGTTACTCACCGTTGGCATGAAGATGCCAAGCTTGAGCTTTTCACGGTCGACCAAAACGCACTCCTTAGTCTAACGAGCGGCCGTTATTCTAACGATCCCTGAGCCTTTTGCGTTGGTATTACCATCGCCTCGCGGCCTCACCTGTGCTTACAATGCCCGCGACACCCGGAGACCTAAAATGCTCGATGAAACCTGTCTCTTAGAGTCGTTAGAAAACAACGTTCTGACGCTGACGATGAATCGCATGGCGCGCCATCACGCCCTCAATGCGGATCTTATCGGTGCCTTGGGCAACGCAATCGACCGTGCCGAGCGAGACGATGAAATAAAAGTAGTAGTCCTCACCGGCGCCGGCGAAAAATCGTTTTGCGCCGGCGCCGACATGCTCGAAGCCAGCGGTATCGAAAATCCGGACGCCCCCAACACCTCGATTTCGGCTTCGAAGTTACAAGAACGTTTCCTGCACTCCCCGGTTCCGATCATCGCCGCCATTAATGGCTACTGTTACGGCGGTGGTGCATGGCTCGCAATCGCCTGCGATATTCGCTTTGGGGGATCCAACGCAACATTTCGCCTGCCGGGATGCGAGTACGGCTTAGTGGTAGCGGCGGCGACCTTGCCGCGCTTAGTTGGCTCTGCTAAGGCCAAAGAATGGATCTATTCGGCGCGTAAGTTTGATGCCGAAGAAGCATTTGAATTCGGCTTGCTCAATAGCGTGCACAAACCCGAAAACCTAATGTCCGCTACATATGAATTGGCACAGCAAATCGCCGCCAACAGCGCGCCGGCTGTCCGGGAGTGCAAACGCATTATTAATATGGCCTCGCTCAGTGACGAGGCGGCGGCACAGGAAGTTGCATCAAACGAGATTCTTCGGGGTAGCCCCGAGCAAGTTGAGCGCTTTGTGGCGGCGACCAAAAAGGTTACTGGTCGCTAGCTGGGTTGCTCGCCCGCGATCGTCGTTCGATACATCTCGCGGCGAAAACCGTCGTAGTCATTGAACGCTTGATGGACGCAAATTCGGTTGTCCCACAGTGCCAGCGTTTTGGGTTCCCAACGTAGGCGGCACTGCAGCGCAGGTTGCACAAGATGTCCAACCAGGTAGTCGAGCAACGGCCGCGACTCCTCAATCGTCATACCCTCAAAGCATTCCGCGTAGTTTTCATCAATGTAGAGCGATTTCTCGCCGCTGACGGGATGGGTGCGCACTAACGGATGCGCGGCCCCGTCAATTTTACGTTGCAGCGTGCTGTCCACCGTGTCGGCGCTGGTCGCCGCCAACCGGCCCAGCGGCGAGTCGCTGACAGGCATGATCTTTCGCGCCGTCTCGACAACGTCGCCCATCGAAAACCGCACTCTTAAAGGCGCAATCACCTCTTTCATTTTGTCGCTAAGTAACTCGTAAGCCAGTACCGAATTGGCCCAAATCGTATCGCCACCATAAGGGGGGATATCGACCCCATAAAGCATGCTGATGGCTGGCGGTGTTTCGAGGAACGGTGAATCAGTATGCCAGCAGGACCCGAAGATGATCGGTACCGCATCATCGGCTTCCTTGATCACCGGTTGCACATCCGGATAACCGTCAACGCCCTTGGTATACGCGTCTTCGGCGAACGGACCGAAACGCAAACTGAACGATTCCTGATCGGCGTAATGAATCGTCTGCGCGCGAAAAAAAATCATCTTGTGGCGAAACAGTGCGTGCTCGATTTCGCTGAACTGCGGAGCGCTCAAGGCCGCCAGGTTAACCCCGCGGATCTCGGCACCCATTGCCGCGGCAAGGGGTACCGCCTCGATGTGCTGGTAGTCGCTGGCCGAATTGTCAAAGCGGCCGGTGGGATGAAGTTTCATCTGAAACGTGCGTCTCTCAAGCTACGAGGAAGCATCTTAATCCCTACACCCATTGCAGCAATAGCGCCGCGCCACTGCGGTGCTTGAGCGATAGCAAAAAAAAACGGCCCCGAAGGGCCGCTTTCTCATGAGATTTGGAGGGGCTAATCCTCGGGCAGTAACTTCCGCCGTTGGGCGAACGCCACGCCAAACAGAGCGAGACCCAGCAAGGCCACCGTGTGAGGCTCTGGTACTAACGTCAGATCAAGGTTTAAGTCCCAGTGATCAGAGGTCATTGTCGGGCCTTGAATCCAGGCCGAGGCACCAAAGACGCCAGTCTTGTCGTTAGCCCCTTGGCCTATTTGAAGGGCGTAGTTGTTCTTGATGTCATCAATGACGTAGCTGCCGAAACCGCCATCGAAGCTGATGCTGCCGCTGATGTCGGTGAAATAAATCCACGATGGCAGCACTGGGCCACCCGCAGTCTTCTTGGCAATACCCGCGCCGGTGGACGAAAATCCAGTGAACGTGAGGTCGATAGTGGCCGTGATCCCCAGCGGATTTGCGCCCGTTGGATTCTTAGCACTGCCCGACAGCTTTGCGTACCAATTCGAGGAGTCGGCATCATCATCGAAGATGGTCAGCGTTGTACCGGATTGAATGTCGAAATAGTTGCTATTGCACGTCGGGGTACCGATATCGGTGGCGGTCCACAAGCCGTGCTTCGCACCCGCGCAGTTGATTTTGTCGGTACTGCTGACGTTGTAAATGGTGATGGCTTGAACGGGGGCCACCGCCAGGAGAAACAGCGCGCCAGCAAGAGACTTTCGTAAGCTTTTCATCGAAATAACATCGCGAATGTAGATCTTGCTTACCTGGTTGCAACTATCGCGCCAAAACCAAAAGTGTAACGATTTCAATAATTTATATTTTCGCGCAGCGTCGTTTGTAAGAAATACTGACACGAGGTTTTTTCATGATTTTCGCTAACTGGTTGAAACCTATGCATAAGTGGCGAAAACGCGCGGGTTACCTGGGTCAAAACGTGTAACGAAACGTAGAAATTCGCGTTTCAAACCGCCACCCCTCGCCGGGTTTGACCGATCCGCATCATTACCAGAGGATCCCGGGACTCAGAACGCAACCGTGGAAGTTTCAATGAGCAACGCAACGTGGAAGAAAACCGCCTGCATTCTTTGCTACGCCAATTGCGGCCTCGAAGTCCAAACCGAAGGGCGCAAGGTCACCAAGGTTAAGGGCGACAAGGAGAATCCCCGCTCGCAAGGATATGTGTGCCAGAAAGCCTCGCGGATTGCTTACTACCAGAACGAATCCGAGCGCCTGACCTCCCCGCTTAGGCGCCGTGATGACGGCACATTTGAAGCG
>JBCCEV010000172.1:0-8411 GCA_039030125.1 Pseudomonadota bacterium
CGATTTCAATGGTTGGCCCATCGAGGGTGACTTTCGCGACCCGGCCGTTCTTGACCTCGGAGATAAACGTCGAATACTCGACCGAACTGGACGCAGCGTGCTGCGGTGTGAAGTTCTGGAACACCAGCATCAGCACCATGGCGATGACGATCCAGAGTAGTAAATTTCGCGCCATTTATTTCTTCTAACTCATTGAAAAACGGGCTTGAGAGACTATATACCAAATCCCTTAGCCACGACATAAAACTCCCGCGACTCCGCGCGCGAGGCAGGCGGTTTTCGGCGCTGCACTTGTGTATACGCACCGCGGAGGTTTTTGACCCACCGAGCCGCATCTTGCGATTCGAATAATTTGACCACCAAGGTGCCGCCAGGTTTCAAAAAGCGCTCGGCCGCGCCTTGCACCGTCTCCGCTAGCTGCATCATCGCGCCATCATCGGTCACAGATATACCTGTCATATTGGGGGCCATATCAGAAATTACAAGATCGGCCGGAACGCCAGCGAGTTTAGCGATAATCGCCTCTTGCACCTGTGATTCGCGGCAATCCCCGCAAATGAAGCTGACGCCTTCGAGAGGCTCCATGGCCAAAATATCCACAGCGACGACCGTTCCCCGGGGGCCGACGGCGGCCTGCGCATACTGCGACCAGCCACCGGGGCTCGCGCCCAAGTCAATTAGCCTGGCACCGGATTTGAACAGACGATTTTGCTTATCGAGCTCAGCTAATTTAAACGCCGCTCGCGACCGATAGTCCGCGGAGTCTCTGCGCCGCACGTAGCGGTCTTTGCGCTGCCGCTCTTTCCAACGACGACTTGAACCCTTGCGCGCCAAATAAGGCTAACCGGCCTAAGTGATGTATTTCACCGTCAGGATCTCGTAGTCGACCGCTCCCCCCGGCGCGTCTACGGTAACTTCGTCGCCCTCGCGGCGGCCTATCAAAGCCCGCGCGACGGGGGAGTTAATCGAGACCAGGCTATTTTTTATATCCGCCTCATCTTCGCCAACGATTTTGTAGGTCACGCTATCGTCTGTTTCCAAATTGCATAACTCGACGGTCGCACCAAAAATGACTTTGCCGTCAGCGTCGATCTTGGTGACGTCGATCACTTCCGCGTTCGAAAGCTTGCCTTCAATGTCGGCAATTCTCCCTTCATTGAAGCTTTGCTGTTCGCGGGCGGCATGATATTCGGCGTTCTCCTTCAAATCGCCCAGCGCGCGGGCTTCGGCAATTGCTTGAGATATCTTTTGGCGCTCCACCGTCTTCAACCGGCTGAGTTCCTCGCGCAGCATTGCTTCGCCGGTGGCGGTCATCGGTGCCCTGTTCATTGAGCAAGGATCTCCTCGTGTAGTTGTTGCAGCTTTCGAACCTTGCCGCCTTTTTCGCCTAGCGCCGACACCACTGCATTAGCAGCCGCCATCGTCGTCGTATAGGCGACTCGCCGTTGGATCGCACTCGTCCTTAAAGTATAGGAGTCTGCAATTGCCGTTTCCCCCTCAGTGGTATTGATGATCAAATCGATTTCTTCGTTCTTGATCATATCGACGATATGCGGGCGTCCTTCAAGAACCTTCTTCACGGTTCTGCATTCCACACCCTCTGCCGCTAGCGCTCGCGCGGTGCCGCCAGTCGCGGTTAAATCAAATCCCAGTTCGCTAAGGCGCCGACCGACCTTAACGGCTTCCGGCTTGTCCTCATCGCGCACGCTGATGAAGGCACAACCGCCGGTGGGTAGGGTCATATTGGCCGCGCGCTGCGATTTTCCAAAAGCTTCACCGAAAGTGGCGCCGATCCCCATCACTTCACCGGTCGACTTCATCTCTGGACCCAGCAACGGGTCGACGCCGGGAAATTTAGCGAATGGAAATACCGCTTCTTTCACCGAGCAATATTGAGGCGTCGCAATGTGCCTCACCCCTTGCTCAGCAAGCGTGCGGCCCAACATACACTGCGCCGCGACGAACGGCAGCGACAGGGCCACGGCTTTTGATACAAACGGCGCCGTTCGCGAGGCGCGAGGATTAACCTCAAGCACGAAAATCTCGTTGCCCTGAATCGCAAACTGCGCGTTTACCAACCCCACCACGCCAAGTCCTTTAGCCATTAAGGTGATCTGGCGCCGGATCTCGTCCTGAATCGCGGCGCTCAAATTATGCGGTGGCAACGCGCAAGCAGAGTCTCCAGAATGGACGCCTGCTTCCTCGATGTGCTCCATGATGCCACCGATCAAGACCTGTTCGCCGTCACTGACTGCATCGACATCAACTTCTATCGCGTGGTTTAAAAACTTATCCAGCAGCACGGGCGATTCTTCCGACACTGCTACGGCCTCGTCCATGTATCTCGCGAGTTGCCGCGAGTTGTAAACGATTTCCATCGCCCGCCCGCCCAAAACATAGGATGGCCTGACCACCAATGGATAGCCGATTTTCTCCGCGTTCTCCTTGGCCGCCTCACTGCTCCTTACGGTTTCGTTGGCGGGTTGCTTGAGTTCATTATCGATTAGGAATTGCTTAAACCGCTCGCGGTCTTCGGCGAGATCGATGCTGTCGGGAGAAGTACCGAGGATATTGACGCCCGCTTTTTCAAGCGCGCGTGCAAGCTTTAGCGGCGTTTGACCACCAAACTGCAGGATCACGCCTTTGGGCTGCTCAATTCGAACAACCTCAAGGACATCTTCAAGCGAGAGCGGTTCAAAATACAACCGATCGGAGATGTCATAGTCGGTGGATACTGTCTCGGGATTGCAGTTAATCATGATCGATTCAAAGCCCGCATCCCTCGCCGCCATCGACGCCTGCACACAGCAATAATCGAACTCGATCCCTTGACCAATCCGATTGGGGCCGCCACCCAAAACAATAACTTTCGCGGCGTCGGTGGGAAGCGACTCGCATTCACTTTCATAGGTCGAATACATATACGCGGTGGTAACGTCGAATTCGGCGGCACAAGAGTCCACCCGCTTGTAAACTGGCGTGATGCCGAGCGCCCACCGATGCTCGCGAAGCTGCTCTTCACTCACCGCGCAAAGCGACGCTAGACGGGCATCGGAAAAACCCTTGCGTTTTAGACTCCGCAGGCGCTCGGCATCAAGACTCTCAAAGCCTTGTTCGCGTACGCGCTGTTCCTCGCTAACGATGTCCTCGATCGCGACGAGAAACCAAGGGTCAATGTGAGTCCGTTCAAAAACTTCATCGCGTGAGTAACCTAACCGGAAAGCGTCGGCAACATAGCGGATCCGGTGTGCCCCCGCCGAGCTCAGCTCACGATTAAGCGTATCCCGATCGTTTCTATCTTCAAGGATCTCGTCAAAGCCACAGATCCCGGTTTCCGTTCCGCGTAGGGCTTTGAGCATGGATTCTTGAAATGTTCGCCCGATCGCCATCACTTCGCCGACCGACTTCATCTGCGTGGTTAAGCGATCGTCTGCCTGCGGAAATTTCTCAAACGTAAACCGCGGCACCTTGGTCACTACATAGTCGATGCTCGGCTCAAAAGATGCCGGCGTCGCGCCGCCGGTGATGTCGTTATCGAGCTCATCGAGGGTGTATCCAACCGCCAGACGTGCCGCAACTTTCGCAATAGGGAAACCAGTTGCCTTCGACGCTAAGGCTGACGAGCGGGAAACCCGCGGGTTCATTTCAATGACCACCAGTTCGCCGTTGTCGGGGTTGATTGCGAATTGGACGTTCGAACCGCCCGTGTCCACACCAATCTCGCGAAGCACGGCGATCGAAGCATTGCGCAGGATTTGATATTCCTTGTCGGTGAGCGTTTGCGCCGGCGCCACGGTGATTGAATCACCGGTGTGCACACCCATCGGATCGAGGTTCTCTATCGCACATATGATGATGCAGTTATCCTTGCGATCGCGCACGACCTCCATCTCGTACTCTTTCCAACCCAACACCGATTGCTCGACCAAAATTTCCGAAGTCGGCGAAGCGTCGAGGCCCCGCTTGCATATTTCCTCGAACTCCTGCTTGTTGAAAGCGATTCCGCCGCCGGTTCCCCCAAGCGTGAATGACGGGCGGATAATCGTTGGGAAGCCCAATTGGGTTTGAGCTTCCAGCGCCGCCGCGAAATTGTTCACCAGTATCGACTTCGGCGATTTCAAACCGATGGCATCCATCGCTTCGCGAAATTTCTGACGATCCTCTGCTTTGTCGATCGCGGCTTGCGAGGCACCGATTAACTCCACGCCAAATTTTTCGAGCACCCCATGACGGTCCAGATCCAACGCACAGTTGAGCGCCGTTTGCCCCCCCATGGTTGGGAGCAGCGCGTCTGGTTTTTCACGTTCAATTATTTCTGCGACGACCTCCCAAGTGATGGGCTCGATATAGGTTGCATCGGCAACGCCCGGATCGGTCATGATGGTCGCCGGGTTGGAGTTAACCAAAATCACCCGATAGCCTTCGCTCTTGAGGGCGACACAGGCTTGGGTTCCGGAATAATCAAATTCGCACGCCTGACCAATCACAATGGGGCCAGCGCCGATGATCAGTATCGATTCGATATCCGTACGGCGAGGCATCTAGGCGGTTTCCTGTTCGGCGCGCATAGCCGCAATGAACTCATCGAAGAGATTTTGTATGTCGTGGGGGCCGGGGCTCGCTTCCGGATGGCCTTGAAAGCCGAAAGCCGCACGGTCGCGCAGTCGAATGCCCTGCAAAGTGCCATCAAACAAGGACCGATGGGTTGCCTCGACGTTGGCCGGCAAACTTTCCTCGTCAACCGCGAAGCCATGGTTTTGGCTAGTGATCAATACCGCCCCGCTAGCCAGGTCTTTTACTGGATGATTGGCGCCGTGATGCCCAAATTTCATCTTCGTCGTTTTCGCCCCGCAAGCCAGTGCCAAAAGCTGGTGCCCCAAACAAATCCCAAACATCGGCGTGCGGTTTTCTAGGATCTGGGCAATCGACTCGATTGCGTACGAGCAAGGCTCTGGATCGCCAGGTCCGTTGGATAGAAAAACACCATCGGGTTCCCGCGCCAAGACGACGTCCGCGGGCGTTTGCGCCGGAACGATCTCCAGCTTGCAACCTCTCTCGACCAACAATCGAGAGATGTTGTGCTTGAGGCCAAAATCGTAAGCCACAACCTTGAACTCGTTCGCCGGTGGGCTCGGATGCGAATTCGATTCGAGTTCCCAGACACCCTCACGCCATTCATAGGGCTCGGCTGTGGAAACCTCTTTGGCCAAGTCCAGACCTTGCAAGCCGCCAAAGGCGCGGGCTTGCGCGAGTGCATCCTCGACATCAAGCCCGGAACCGGTCGAGATACATCCCGATTGCGCGCCTTTTTCCCGGATCAGCCGAGTCAGCGCGCGGGTGTCGATGTCGGCAATAGCAACCATCTCTTGATTGCGGAGGTAGGTATCGAGATCCATCTGGGAACGCCAGTTGCTGACCAGCAGCGGCAGGTCCCGGATCACGAGTCCAGCAGCGAACGTGGCGCGCGATTCAGCGTCCACCGTGGTGACGCCAGTATTACCGATATGAGGATAGGTTAACGTGACAATCTGGCGAGCGTAAGACGGATCGCTCAGGATTTCCTGGTAGCCGGTTATCGCAGTATTGAAGACAACCTCGCCGACCGTCGTGCCAGCCGCGCCTAGCGCTGTCCCGCGAAATACAGTGCCATCTTCGAGTACCAGAATTGCTGCTTGGGTCATATCACATTGCTCACATACAAAGCGGGAGCAGCCTTTCGGCTGCCCCCGCTGGTGACTTCTGATTGTACTTCACCCGTTATGGGCAAAAAAGGATTTGCCCGCCGTTCACGCCCAAGAAATTGGGTAGTCGATGAGTTGCCATCGGAAAACCATGCTGCCAGGTAACCGATTTCTCTGCCCGGATTTACCTCTGGCTGATTGCCGCGCTCCAAAAGCTCACAGTGCCTCAGTTTAAACGCCGACCTTGCCAGCGGCACGCGAGGTAATGGTGATCCAGCGTGGTGTTGGCGCCCGTTTTAACAGGTCATAAAGTAATCAGTGGCCCGACCCGCATGGCACTGAGGTCAGTATTGGCGACCCCCTGGAAATCTGGCGACGATCACGGGCTTGGTGGCACAGCTTACTCGCGCTTCACCGGCCCACGGCTAACGCGGTCAAGTCGCAAGCGCGGCGTTCGGGCGAGGAATACGCTCGCTGACTTCGATAGCGACTTCTAGCGCTCGTTTACCATCCTCACCGGTTACCGCCGGCGTTGTCCCACTTTTTATAGCATTGATGAAAGATTCGATCTCTTCATTGAGAACATCGGTTCCCGGAATGCTTTGGGTTTCAAAAACCAAGGCGTCCGGCGAACGGGAATGTTGATCCTCACCGATATTGGCAACGTGAAACTCGTGGTTCATGTAGTCGATAGAGATGATTTTGCCCGCGTCGTAGACCTTCATCGAACGGGCGGGCTCCTGACTCACTCGGCTCGCGGCTAATTCCGCAACCGTCCCGTTTTCGAATTCCATACGAGCATGTGCGATATCAATACTATTGGTCATCACCGCAGTACCTGAACTCTGCACAGACTTCAGGGGGCTCGCGATGAGGTTCAAGACGATGTCGATATCATGAATCATCAAATCGATTACCACATCAACCTCGGTGCCGCGTTTCTGGTAAGCGGAGAATCTCTGTGTTTCGATCAAGGTTGGCGAGACAATCGCATCTTTCAACTTGCGCACCAATGGGTTGAAGCGCTCGAGGTGGCCAACCTGCAGCACGGCGTTGGCGTCACGTGCGCTGGTGATTAAAGATTGGGCCTGGGCGGTTGTTTCGGTCACGGGTTTTTCCACCAAGGCGTGGATGCCGCGCTCAACCACGATCTGCGCAATATCGAAATGGTACGCAGGCGGAACGACAATCGACACCAAGTCGACGCGCTCAAGAACGTCGGCAAAATCAGTTAGTGGCTGTGCGTCGTAACGCTTTGCAACCTCTATGGCGCGCTCGCGATCGGTATCGACGACGGCAACAAGTTCGACGCCTGGGTGCTGGTAATACTTTTGGGCGTGGAAGTTTCCTAGGTAGCCAACGCCAATGACTGCGGCGCGTAATCTACTCATCCGCGCGTCCACTCACTGATTAGAATCCCCTGCCACTTCGCCGCTCGCGCCCCTCATTATACCTACGGGCGCCCTTAATCCCGACCCAAAGTCAGATCCAGAACATCCAGCATGTCAAAACGACCGTGGGGCTGGGCCACCACCCATCGCGCGGCGCGCAAGGCGCCGCTCGCAAACGTCGCTCGACTGCCCGCCCTGTGAGTAAGTTCCAACCTTTCGCCAGCACCGGCGAACATCGCGGTGTGATCGCCGACGATCTCGCCGGCTCGGATCGTTTCGAACCCAATCGTCTTGCGCTCACGTGCTCCGGTGCGCCCTTGCCGGCCATAAACGGCATCACGCTTTAGGTCTCGATCCAATTCCTCAGCCACAATTTCGCCAATTCGTACCGCCGTGCCAGAGGGGGCATCAATTTTGTGTCGATGGTGCGCCTCAATGATCTCAACATCGAAGTCGTCGCCCAAGGTCCGTGCGGCGAGCGCCACTAAACAAAACAGGAGATTAACGCCGACGCTCATGTTAGGTGCGAAAACGATGGGGATGTCTCGTGCGGCCTTGTCTATTTGGCCAACTGCGTCGCCGAGACCGGTGGTTCCTATGACCATCGCCTTACCGAGCGCCCGACAACGCTCAAGATTAACAAGCGTTGCTTCGGGCACTGTGAAATCAATCAAGACATCAAAGTCATTCGCGACGCGCTTGAGATCGGCGGTTACCGCTACGCCACTCTCCGCGGCACCTATCAGTTGGCCAACATCACGGCCGAGCGCGCTCGAGCCTGGTTGCTCAAGCGCCGCGCCCACTTCGATTCCTGCGGTGGCGGCACTCAGTTCGAGGAGCGTGCGCCCCATACGGCCATCGGCCCCGGAGATTGCTACGCGGGTTGGGTTTGTCATCGGTGTCGTCCGGTAAATCTCCGCACGAAGACTAGCATTTTATGGGTGACACTTATGCGCGCGTCGGTCCCGGACACCTTGCAGTAAGGTTCGATCGTGGGGTGGCTAGGGCGTCTTCAAGTCTTCAAAGAACTTCTTCATGCCGTCGATCCACGAACTCGCTCTGGGGGTGTGCTTACGCGCCTGCGACGATAGCGCATCGCCAAACGCGCGCAGTTGCTCTTTTTGCGATTTATTGAGGTTGACCGGTGTCTCGACGGAGACGCGGCAGATGAGGTCGCCGAGTCCGCTAGATCGCACTTGGCGAACGCCCTTGCCGCGCAAACGAAACATCTTTCCGCTCTGAGTTTCAGCGGGAATTTTCAATGCAACGCGCCCATCCAAGGTGGGGATTTCAAGTTCACCGCCGAGGGCGGCGGTTACGAAATCGATCGGGACATCGC
>JBCCEV010000173.1:0-8240 GCA_039030125.1 Pseudomonadota bacterium
CGATGGTCCGGCGCCAAAACTCCGCTGGGTTTCTCCTTCGAGCCAGCGAAGCCCGTTGCGCACCGACTCATTCAAATCGTCATGGATATCACTACCGGCAAGAATTGCGTTGCACGCTTCTGTGGTCACCACCACCGCAGGTGGCACCGGCATCTGTTGCGCGCTCATGCTCGCCACCGACCAGGCTTTGCCGCCAATAAGCGCGCGATCCGGCACATCATCGCCGCTCAACGCCAACACGTAACGCCCGAGCATCATCGCCACTGCCCACACCCCGGCCGCTTCACGCATCTTGGTAAAGAGTGCTGCACCACGCTAGAAACTATCCTCTGCTAGGGCCGCAATCGATCGTTGAGAGCGATTGGCCTAGTTGTGCCATCGAGCCTTTGCTCGAACGTGGGGATCTTCCGCAATCGACGCCCCGCTTGAGGGCGAAAAGAAATAAAAACGGCTGCCGAAGCAGCCGTTTCCGGCGCCGCGAATCTTTGGCGCCCCTCCCCTGTCTTTGTGGGCGCGATCATAGGCGATTCTGCGCGGGCGATAAAGCGACTGATTTGCTAATAAACTCGCGGCGACCGACAATTTGTCACGCTTGCCGCAGCGGTACCTAGCGATAGTATTTGGGGGTCAATTTGGATCGAATTTTAGGTTCCACCAACGAATTAGCGCCCGACGCCATTAAAACTCTGCTTAAAAAATATCTTCAAGACCCTGACGCTGGATTCAGTATCGGCGCCGTCGGCGCGCTCGCCGAGTTTCATAGCGACGAAGACCGGCAACAACTTTCCAAAGGCCTCGGAATTTCGTCCACTAAAGGCGCCATTCGTCTCGAGCGGCTTGATGATGCTCAAGCCATCGCATTCGAGACCTTGAGCGCGAAGCCTGATGCGTGGCAACACGGGATCGCTATCTTCATTTCAAAAAGCGCGGCTGATGAGCCTCCCGATGTGCTCACTGAGTTGGGCGAAGACACCCAGGCAATCCAAGAAATCCATCGCCACGAGCGTTTGTTTGATCTCGGCGTGGGCGTGGGAAACGCGCGGTTTTGTGTTCGTACCGGCGACCCCGATTTAATTAAGGCACTAAGAGCTTCGCTAGGTACGAGAATCGTTGATGTGGAACACCCGCTAACCAAAGTGATTGTTGCCGCGAGTCCACATCGCGTTGTCTTCTCGCAGCTTGGCCGCATCGAGGTTTATCAGAAAATACCAATCCATCGAACACCCAGTGGCGCTCATACGCATCTACTGCCCAAGCTCGCCAAGCAAAAGCGAACCCATTTCAGTAACGTACCAATCCCACCCGAGCACCAACCGGTGTTAACCGTGCACCCAGCGCATCCTCTATTCGATAACGCTGGTGAGCGCCGGACATTCAACGTGAGTTCTCACAACAAGTTTCAGACAATGTTGAAGGAACATGGACACAGCGATTACGTGTTCAGGAAAGAGCAAATTAATCACGCGGTTCTTCAGGGCGATGCGCCAACGGCGATGCCTCCTGCACGCACACCATTGCAGCGTCTCGCTACGCGGATTGCGCTGCGCCAACTGGCACATTTGAACCCTGCTGCGCTTGAGGGGTCTTTATGGTCCCAGCATTTTAGAAACCCCTAGCCGGTGCTCGATATCCCGCTTTGCAAACCGCGAATATTACTGCTGCTTCTAGTGCTGGCGGAGAGTGCATCGGCCGCGCCTGATGATCTACCCGACTTTAAATTCAGCGCGCCCCAGTTTTTCTCCGTGCCAGTTGCTGCAAGAAGCTTTCTGGGAACGACTTATGCTTACACCTCGGCCCGGGAAACCCGATTGTTTTTATCAGTGATCCCTATCGTCGATGTTGAACGAGAGTTCGGCCGTATCTCAGAACTAGATTGTGTTTCGCTGTTCTTGAACGAAGTCGCCTCAAGCCACAAAGGGTTTTTCTCCAACCTGCAACGGCGCCCGCTTCCCGTTGGTGATGCCAAGTTTGTACAGTTTCGCTGGAGCGGTGAAAGTGGCGGTATTGAAAAAACCGGTGTCTTGAGCTGCGGCGTGAGCGGCGGATGGTATTTGGTGGTTCACTTTTTGGATGAAATAAAAAGTGCAACCAACACTTTTCCTTTGATCCGGTCTGCATTGCGCACGTTGTCGCTGCCATGAGCGCCGCTCCTCAATATCGCTACGTCGATCTCATCATGGCCGGATTCGTGGCCGTGCTCTTGTGTTCAAATCTCATTGGGCCTGCCAAGGTCTGCGAGCTCGAATTACCTCTAATTGGCGTAATGCTGACCTTCGGCGCCGGTAATTTGTTCTTTCCCATCAGCTATATCTTCGGCGATATTCTTACCGAGGTTTATGGTTACGCGCGGGCGCGCCGGGTTATTTGGGCGGGGTTCGGTGCGATGATCTTCGCCAGCGTTATGGCCCAGGTTGTGATCCACATGCCGGCCAGTCCAAACGAGCCTTACAACGAGGTCCTGCAACCCGCCATCGAGACCGTATTTGGCGGTACCTGGAGGATTGTTATCGCTTCGATCATCGCCTTCTGGGTCGGCGATTTTGTCAACGCTTTTGTACTGGCTAAGATGAAAGTCTGGTCCAATGGTCGGCATCTATGGATGCGAACGATCGGTTCAACCATTGCCGGCCAAGGGATCGACAGCCTGCTGTTTTATCCCATCGCGTTTTACGGGATTTGGAGCAATGAGATTCTGCTCACCGTGCTGTTATTTAATTTCGGCTTCAAAACAGCCGTAGAAGCCGTAATGACCCCGGCGACCTACGTCGCGGTGGGCTTTCTAAAACGCGTTGAGTCTGCCGACCACTACGATCGCGACACTAACTTCACACCCTTCTCGCTCAGCGATCACTAAGGACAAGCACGGACACCCTCAATCCGCTACCGGGTTACTAACCTCAAGGGGCCCAAGATTTTGCAATGCGTGGCGGCACAGGAAAGCCAGACCAACGATCACCACCGAGCCAAACAGAAATAACTGCGATGCGGTAGACGCCACGATGCCAACCGATTCGGAAAGTCCGAACGCTGTCATGGCTATGGCGAACACCAATTGATAGGTTCCCAAGTACCCGGGCGCCGTCGGCACCAAGGTGCTAAGCGATACCGCCCCCATCAGCAGTATCGCCTGCCACAGACTTAGCGATACCGATAACGCGAGGAAAATCCAAATGAGCGCGTAGGTCTCAAGCGCCCAGATGACGATAGTCAGCCCACTGGCCGCAAGCGCCGAGGAGCGATTAAGCGTGCCCAGACCAATGCGAAAGTCATCGAGAATCAACCGCGCTTTATCGGGCATCGGGATCCGGTTAAGACCGCCGGAGCGCAACGCGACAACGCCGAAAATCACCGCCCCAACCAACGCCATCGCATTCATTGCGATGACTTCAAAGGTGGGAACTTGATTGGCGCCTTGGGTTATGTGTGTGAGCCATAGCCCGCTTACCAGCAACACCAGAATGGCGCAAAAATCGAGGATGCGCTCAATCAAAATCGAGCCAAATACCCGCGCCCGGCCAAGCTTCAATATCCGTTTCGCGTAGACCGCGCGAAACACTTCGCCCAGACGCGCGGGCAACAGATTATTGACCGCGTAGCCAACCACCAAGGTCTCGGCGACACCGCTGAATTGGACAGGATGGATCTCGCGAAGCAATAAGAACCAACGTGACGCGCGAACCAACATCGCCAGCCAGTAAACCGCGATGGCCACGCTGATGGCGGAAAAATTCATCGACGCGATCAAGGCCGCAAGCTCGGCTATGGTGACGCCACGCAAAGAAACCCAAAGGAAAAGGCCACCGATTGCGATCCCAAAAAAGCCAAGAAAAAGCTTCTTCAAGTCGGTCCGCCTCAAGCTTAGGTGGCTATCCGGTATTTGAAGAGATACCAGAGCGCTTTCACACCATCTTTCCAGTTGATCTTTTTACCCTCGTGATAGGTCCGCCCGTAGTAAGCGATGCCAACCTCATAGATGCGCCAGTGTCGGGCCAGCGCGACCTGCGCGCTGAACTGAACTTCAAAACCAAAATCGTTAGCGCTGATACGCAGAGAATCTTTAACTTCCCGCGTAAACATCTTGTAGCAAACTTCGATATCACTGAGCGTCTGATCGTAGAGGGAGTTGAATAGAAACGAGATCAAACGATTGGCCATAAAGTGATGGAAATACAAAGCGCGGTGGGGGCGTCCATAAAATCGCGATCCGTAGACAACATCCGCGACCTTTCGATGCGCAATCAAATCGTACATTTCCCGCCAGTCTTGCGGATCGTACTCAAGATCCGCGTCCTGGATCACGATGACATCACCGCTGGCTTCTCGCAAACCGGTTTGCAGCGCACCGCCTTTCCCGCGGTTGCGTTCGTGAAAAATCACCGCGAAAGAAAACTCGCAATCGCCGCCACCGACAACAATCTTGCCATCGCCGTCGAGCGAGATCGCGGCGTCTGTCTTAGCGAGGTCTTTAACGTTGTCGGTGAGCCATTCGCGAGTTCCATCACTTGAACCATCGTCGACCACGATGATCTCTTTGACGACGTCGGGGAGCGCGTTAACAACGTTAACCAGGCACGGTCCAATCGTGTGAATTTCGTTGTACGCGGGAATTAATACAGTCAGTTTCATTGTTTCTCTTCTTATTTAGCCGCCCTTGGCACCGCTGTGGTCCACCCGAGTACCTAATCTAAGCACTACTTTTGAATCACCAACGGAACTGGTTGGCAATCGGACACAATCAAGAACACGTCAGATTTAAGTGCCTTAGGCCAAGAAAATCAAAATTTGTGTTCGAGCAGCGCAAAAAAAAAGGGCAGCCTAAGCTGCCCTTTAAGTTCCTTAGAAAGCTCTGATTAGGCTGAGCTTGGCGCCGGCGTTGAAGCCATAGCCGCCGCGGCCGCGCCTCCTGGCGGGGGCGTGCCCGATGCTTCGGCACCGGCAACGAACTCGGGGTAGGCTTGCAGTCCGCACTCCGCGATGTCCAGACCTTCGGTCTCCTCAACCTCCGACACTCGGATGCCCATGGTGAACTTGAGGATCATCCACACCACAATCGAGGTACCGAATACCCAAGCGAAAATCACGCCGATCCCCATGAGCTGAGCACCAAAACTTGCATCGCCGTTGGTAAAGCAGACCGCGATCAATCCCCAGATACCTACTGAGCCGTGCGCTGAGATAGCGCCAACCGGGTCGTCGATTTTGAGCTTGTCGAGGGTCACGACAGAGAACACAACAATCACGCCGCCGACCGCGCCAATCAACGTCGCCGCGAACGGAGTCGGTGTTAACGGTTCAGCGGTGATCGCAACGAGCCCCGCAATTGCCCCGTTTAGAACCATCGTCAAGTCGGCTTTACCGAACATAAGGCGCGACACGATGGCGGCTGCAACGGCGCCACCGGCGGCCGCCGCGTTCGTGTTGACGAACACTAATGCGACCGCGTTCGCCTCAGCGACGTTTGAAACCATAAGTTCCGAACCGCCGTTAAATCCGAACCATCCAAGCCACAGAATGAAGGTGCCCAAGCATGCGAGCGGCATGTTGGCACCCGGCAACGCGTTCAGTTGGCCGTCCGCGGTGTACTTGCCAAGCCTAGGACCGAGCAGCAACACACCCGCTAAGGCAGCGGATGCACCTGTCAGGTGCACCACACCTGAACCCGCGAAGTCCAAGAATCCATTCGCATCGAGGAAGCCACCGCCCCATTTCCAGAAACCTTGTACCGGATAGATGAAACCGGTCATCACGATAGCGAAGAGCAAAAACGCCCAGAGTTTCATCCGCTCCGCGACCGCGCCCGACACAATGGACATTGCGGTAGCAACGAAGACAACCTGGAAGAAGAAGTCCGAGAGAACCGAGTAGTAAGGCGCGTCTTCCTCCGCCAGGACCGCTTCTAAAGCGTTGTCCTCACCGATCCCCATCGCAAATCCTGGGAATAACCCTTCCCAGCCGCCGTACATGATTTGATAACCACATACTAAATACATGATGCACGCAATGCTGTAGAGCAGTACGTTCTTCGTTAGGATTTCTGCCGTATGTTTGGCTCTCACCAGCCCGGATTCGAGCATGGCAAAACCGGCAGCCATCCACATCACTAACGCACCCGATACAAGGAAATAAAACGTATCTAGGGCGTAGCTCAGTTCTTTAATAGCTTCCATAAGTCACACCTCAAGCTTTGGTCAAAAGTTGTCGTGGGTTCGCTATGAGTACGCCCAAGCGCTATCGATCCCAGTGCCAATGGCGGGAGCACCATTTGTGCCAAGCTCATATTTCCTTTTAGATACAGATAGTTAAGGTCTTGGGAAGGGGGTATTGAGACCATCAGATAGGTACTGTTCGCGCTTTTTTGGGGCGTACAGAACAGCCACGGTGCGCTCAATGCCTGATTTTGGTGCGAGTTACCAAAAGCCGCTTCGGCGTTAAATTTGCACACTGATGATGCCGTCTCTAATCTCCGCAAACATGCCCATCATCGAGTTGCGGGACGTCCGGAAATCCTATTCAGGCGTCAGCGAACAAAACGTTCTCAAGGGAATTGACCTCGACGTCGATGGTGGCGAGTTTTGCGCCATCATTGGCCGCAGCGGCTCGGGCAAGTCGACGCTGCTGAATTTAGTTGGTGCTATGGATAATGCCGACGGCGGTCGCATCCGGGTTGCCGGCATGGATCTAACCGCCCTCTCAGAGCAACAGCGCTGCAAAGTGCGCCGCCACCACATCGGCTTTGTGTTCCAAGCGTATAACTTACTTCCCACGTTAACGATTGCTGAGAACGTCGAGCTGCCCTTGGAACTGATAAATCAGCGGGACCGGTCACGGGTGCCCGCGCTACTTGAACGTCTGGGTCTGACAGATAAAGCAAGGCGGTTTCCCGGGGAGCTATCTGGCGGTGAGCAGCAACGCGCGGCGATCGCGCGCGCGCTGGTGCACCAACCCGCTGTCGTTATCGCCGATGAACCAACCGGGAATCTTGATTTGGAAACGGGGCGTCAAGTCGTCGGGTTGTTGGAAAACGTAATCGCTGAAACCAATACGAGTTTGATCATGGCCACTCATAGCCTCGACGTTGTTGGGCAGGCCGATCAAGTCCACGCCTTGAAAGACGGGACCTTGGAGTCTTAAGTTGCGTCTATTGGCCGAAGCGAGTTTTCGCCACCTCAGCCAAAATCCCTTACAAAGTACCTTGGGGATCTTAGGGATCGCGCTCGGCGTTGCGCTATTCACAGCAATACAGCTCATTGAACAGAGCGCTAAACGCGACTTTGATAGTGCCCTTAAGCAGTTGTTCGGAGACGCAACGCATCGCTTAGTCGCCGCGGAGGGTGTCTTCGATGAGCGTTGGGTGGGCACCGCCAGGCGCGCACTGGCGGATCACTCACCGGCGCCAGTTCTCGAAGGCCACCTAACGCACCGAAACGATCAACGGTTGCACGTCATTGGCTTCGACATTTTCGCTCGACCAACCGTCCGTTCACGCGGGCCCATTGACGTTGCCGAGTTCGTAACCCGCGACATGGTCATGGCGCACCCCCTGACGGCGCGAACACTTCAAGCTCAAGCTGGCCTTGCGCAGGCAATTAATAATTTCCCGCTCGATGGCGTTCAGGTCGTTACCGGTCCCAACTATCAGTGGATCCCCGAAAATACGCTGCTTGCGGACCTCGCCACCGCCCAAACGCTGCTCGACAAAGCCGGGCTCATAAGCCGCATCGACCTGTACGCCACCACTGATCATGCGATCGATGCGCAAGTTGTTGACGACGTTTTCGCGGGCACCGCGCGCTTGGTATCCAACGCATCGGTGCTCAGCGAGCGCGATGCCATCACGCACGCTTTTTTCGCGAATCTAGATGCCCTGAGTATGTTGGCGCTGTTAATCAGCGTCTTTCTGGTCTACAACACCGCCTCTTTCTTGGTGATCCAGAGACAGGCGCTTTTTGGGCGATTACGCGCGATCGGGGCAGCGCCGCTCCGATTAGCGCTACTGGTGTTCTATGAGGCTTCGTTACTTGGCGGCGCTGGCACTTTAATCGGTCTCGCGCTTGGTTGGCTGCTCGCCAATCAATTGATGTCGATGGTGAGCCAAACGCTCTCTGATCACTATGGATACGCTGGCGTGGTTGACCTCAATTTTGCAGCGCTTGATTTGCTCGCCGCCACGGTTGCCGGATTTTTAGTCACTTGGATCGCAAGCATCAAACCCGCAATAGACGCGGCCCGGACACCGCCCA
>JBCCEV010000174.1:0-8226 GCA_039030125.1 Pseudomonadota bacterium
CGTGGTATCACGCTCAATGACCATCGAAATCCGTGAAGGTCGCGGAGTTGGGGGCGACGCCGATCACATCCATTTGCACTTGGAACACTTAGGCGCCGAAGTCATCAACGAGCGTTTGCCAGGGATCGCCGAGTCAGCGGCCATTTTCGCAGGCGTCGACGTCACTAAGGAGCCCATCCCGGTGTTGCCCACAGTGCACTACAACATGGGCGGCATTCCAACCAATTATCACGGGCAAGTGGTCACGAAGGCCGGTGATGATCCGGATACCGAAGTACCGGGCCTGATGTCTATCGGCGAGGCGGCATGTGTGTCAGTCCACGGGGCCAATAGGCTGGGTTCTAACTCATTGCTCGACCTCATCGTTTTCGGTCGGGCCGCGGCAAAACGCGCGGCAGCGGATATCAAACCTGGCACCCCGCATGCCGACGTGCCTAGGAACGCGGTGGATCGAGTACTGTCCCGCTTCGACAGTCTGCGACACGCTGACGGTAGCGAGCCGACGGCTAAATTGCGCTTAGAAATGCAGCGTACAATGCAAAACTACGCGGCAGTGTTTCGCACGGGCGAAACGCTTGAAGAAGGCAAAGCCAAACTCAAAGAAATTTACGCGGCCTTCCAGCATGTCAAAGTTTCCGACCGGTCAATGATCTGGAACACCGATCTCGTTGAAACTCTGGAACTCGATAACCTGCTCGGAAGCTCAGTCGTGAGCATGGAAGCGGCTGCCAACCGGGAAGAGAGCCGGGGGGCACACGCGCGTGAAGATTTTCCAGATCGTGACGATGACAAGTGGATGAAGCACACTTTGACCTGGATAAACGACGACGGCCAAGTCATTTTCGACTATCGACCGGTGCACATGTACACGCTGAGCGATGACGTCGATGTGGTGCCACCTAAAGCGCGGGTCTACTGATAAACATTCATAGGTAATGGCATGGCACAGTTCACGCTACCCAAAAATTCGAAAATTGGCGTCGGGAAAACCATCGACGCAGCCAATGGAGCCAAACGCAAAAAGGCGTTTCGCATCTATCGCTGGGAACCCGACAGCGGCAAAAAACCTGAGATTGATACCTTCAAAATCGACCTCGATAAATGCGGTCCGATGGTGCTGGATGCCATCGTCTATATAAAAAATGAGCTCGATCCGACGCTGACTTTCCGTCGCTCATGCCGGGAAGGGATCTGTGGCTCTTGCGCGATGAACATTGACGGCACGAACACGCTGGCCTGCACACGTGCTATCGGCGCCGGGCGGCGCGATGTGAAAATCTACCCGCTACCACACATGGCGGTAAAAAAAGACCTGGTTCCAGACCTGACAAAGTTCTACGAACAATACGCCTCTATAGAGCCGTGGCTACAGTCCGATACCGCGCCGCCACCCGATAAGGAACGCCTGCAGTCCAAGGAGGATCGCGCGAAACTCGATGGTCTCTATGAGTGCATCCTCTGCGCCTGTTGCTCAACAAGCTGCCCAAGTTATTGGTGGAACAGCGACCGCTATCTGGGGCCTGCCGCCCTGCTCCAAGCGTACCGATGGCTGGCAGACTCTCGTGATGAATCCACCAGCGAACGGTTAGATGCACTGGAAGACCCATTCAAACTCTACCGCTGCCATACCATTATGAATTGCGCGAGAACCTGTCCAAAGAGCTTAAATCCGGCCAAAGCCATCGCCGAGATTAAAAAGATGATGGTGTCGCGCACCTTATAAATGGCCGAAGCCGCCCACATAAAACGTCTTCGATGGCGATGTCGGCGCGGCATGAAAGAACTCGATGTCCTGCTTGAGCGATTTTGCGACCAAATCGTGCCGACCATTGGAGAAGCCGATACCCAAGCTTTTGAGAAACTTCTGGACGCCAACGACCTTGAGCTCAATGCCTGGATACTGGGGCGTAGCCCGCCTCCCGATCCGGAGACTGCCTCACTGATAGAAAAAATTCGCTCCTTAAGTTAAAACTAAAGCCATGCCGAGCTTGAACTTGACCAAGGAGTTTCTGAATGACCGTCCCAGCATGGACGGTGACATCGTTCGATCCTTTGGTGAAGCGACGGTGCCAATCGCCCGCGCAAGTGGGCCACTTAAAATCTTGCGCCACGACCTAGGCTGTGTCGCCTTCAGCGGCGAGGATGCCGGGCAGTTCCTCCATTCCCTAATGTGCGGCGAATGCCAGAAGCTTGAGCTGGGCGAGACCATGCTCACCGGTTGGTGCGATCCAAAAGGCCGCGTGCGCTATCTCCTATGGCTGGTCCGCGAAAACGACCGATGGTTTGTTTTTTTACCGCTCGAACAGATAGAGACTTTTATCAAACAAATTTCGATGTTTGTCTTAATGGCGAAGGTCGCGATTGACGACATCAGTAACGACTGGGGTTGCCTGTGGCTGCGAACCACAACCGCGCAGCGACCAACGCTAGACAAGGTTGCGGTGCATGCGATGCCCGATATTACAAAAGATGCCAATCGGCTATGGCTGGTAACCGGTTCAGCGGGCGCGCTAGGCGCCGTGTGGCAAACCTTAGACGCTGAGCCGCGCGGCGCCGAGAGCGGGACCGATCTAGAGATCTATTACGGGCTGCCGTCACTGCGCGGTGAAACGCTCGGCCAGTTTCTACCTCAAGAGCTGAATCTCGAATGGCTGGGTGGCTTGAGTTTTGAAAAAGGGTGTTACCCCGGCCAAGAAATCGTCGCGCGGGTCAAATTCCGCGGACGGGTAAAATCGCGGGTCGCCATCAGTACGGGCAACAACATCGGCACTGTTGCGCCCGATGGGAAGATTGATATCGACGGCGCTCGCGTTGGTACGCTGCTAAGCGCCCGTGGCGACGGCAGCGAGGCCGCCGCGATGGCGGTGGTGAAGCTTGATGACCTCGACGCGTCGGGTTTTGCACTGCCGAAATACGCACCGCATGAGTGAACAGACGAGCGGCGTTGTCGAATATCCCTTCCGCGCTGTTCCTTGGTTACCGGGACCCCACGCGCAAACGATTTACGCCGCCCTATTTCGCCGCCACGCCAACATTGATCTAAGAGTCGAACGCCTTGAGCTCGACGACGGCGACTTCGTCGATTTGGCCTGGTATGGCGAACATCGCTTTGGACACCCGGCGGTCCTTATTCTCCATGGCTTAGAAGGTGATCAATCCTCGCGTTATGTCCGCGCCCTGATTGGCGAGTTAGCCAACCGCGATTTAAGCAGCGTGGTCATGCACTTTCGAAGTTGCAGCGGCGAAATTAATCGGCTTGCACGGAGTTACCATTCCGGTGAAACGGGCGATCTCGGCGAGGTAATAAGCCGCCTCAGCGAACGTGGCGAGAACATCATCGCTGCCGTCGGCTACTCCTTGGGCGGCAACGTGCTGCTAAAGTATCTGGGAGAGTGTGCGTCCGAGACATCCCTTCAAGCCGCCGCCGCCATTTCAGTACCGTTCCTGCTCGATCGCTCCGCCAGTTTTTTAAACTCTGGGTTCTCAAGGATCTACGAACGGCGACTGGTTGCCTCACTGCGGACAAAAGCTTGTGTTAAATATCAACGGGGTATGCTGCCCGAAACAATCCGTGATCCTTCGGTTTTCGACACTTTTTGGGACTTTGATGAATGGGTAACGGCTCCAATTCATGGTTTTGCCGGTGCCAAGGATTATTACGCGCGATCGAGCTCGCGACAGTATTTAAATAAAATCACCACCCCCACGCTCATCGTTCATGCGCTGGACGACCCGTTCGTGCCGCCGGACGCAGTCCCGAGTTCTGAGGAACTTTCAAACACCGTGCGTCTCGAATTGAGCAAGAGCGGCGGTCATGTCGGATTCATTGATGGCGGCTGGCCTGGATTCGATGCTTCCAGTCTGGAGCGGCGGATTGTCACTCATCTTTCGCAAACGCTTGAGTCAAAACTAAAAGTAAGCGCGAACGATCAGTAATACCAAACTTCACACTACCGTTAACAGCGCATCGACAAGGACTGATCGAGGCGCGCGTCGCTCGCCCAATGGTTAGCATTGCTCTGGTTTCTGGGCTTGCGCCGAGGGCGTTGCGTTTGTTGTCACCCATTTCCACGTTGATCTTGGTGCATGGACATCTTGTAAACTGTTCGTTTTACGCTTTCTCCCGTGGGCACTGACCGCGCTACGGGCGAGAGAATTTTGAAATTAACTCCAATTTCCTTCCAGTTTAAAACGATGAGAACACCCCGTTGATGCAAAGCCTTTGGGGTTCTGCGCGCCTGCTCTTCGCGGCGCTATTCTTGGCCTGCGCGGCCTTGCTCGGTTATGGCTTGTATTTGGAGTTCGGACGCGGATTAGTCCCTTGTCCTCTGTGTCTGTTACAACGCGCATGCTACGGTTTGATCGCACTGGTCGCCCTACCGGCGATGATCCACGGCCCCCGCAGGATTTGGCGTTGGTTTTATGGTCTGCCGGCTATTGTATTCGCAGCGACCGGTGCGGCAATCGCGGCGCGCCAGGTTTGGCTCCAGCATTTGCCGCCCGATAAAGTTCCAGAGTGCGGGCCAGATCTGTATTTCATGCAGGAAATGGTGGGCTGGCATGAGGCGCTGGGCTGGGCTCTTAAAGGCACGGGGGAATGCGCCAAAGTCGACTGGACTTTTCTTACCCTTTCCATCGCTGAATGGTCGCTTTTGTGGTTTATCTCAATCGTGATTATGCTGGCTGCCTGGCTTTGGTATTCACGCCCGAGCAGGGCTTATGGAGGTGCCCCCGCATGAAGATGAAGATGAGAACGTTGTTTTCAAGCCTCGTTTTATGGGGACTTTTTGCGCCTGCCCTTGACGCCGCTGAAGACGCACATGGCAAGGCGTTGCGCGGCGTGGCGGGTTATTTTGTTGAAGTTGAAGGCGTTCATCCCGACTTCGCGCGCTACGGCCTGACCACGCAAGACCTGCGTGAGCGGGTTACCCAGACCCTAATCCGATCCGGAGTTTCAACACTAACGCGTGAGGAGATCGCCGATGACGCACAAGGCGGTCGGCTCCTGCTGTCATTGAGGACCAACCGCGAAACAATGACCTTCTATTTTTACGGTCTGGCACTTCGTGCGGAGCGCGAGATCCCGATTGGTGATGGTGGCTTAAACCAAACGGTGTGGTCGGACACCGAGATCGGCGTGGCCAAACCTTTTGAACTGAAACGGGTGTTGAAGCTGGCCGAATCGCTGACCGAAAAACTCATTGAAGCGCACCAGCGCGCCAATCGTCCGGTGGTGGTTGGCGCTCTACAACCGTGAATCAAATGCCCTAAGCTTGGGCGTCCACTACCGCTAGTGCCGACATATTCAGGACGCGGCGTACCGTTGCCGAGGGCGTGAGAATGTGGGCTGGATAGCGGCAGCCGAGCAACACCGGGCCAACGGCGACGCCCTCACCCAGCACCGTTAATAAATTCAACGCAACATTGGCGGCGTCGAGGCTCGGCATGACGAGCAGGTTCGCCTCACCCTTCAAGGCGGCATCCGGTAGCGCCTTCTCGCGGATTGCTTCGATTAAGGCCGCATCGGCTTGCATTTCGCCATCAATCTCCAAGTCCGGCGCCGCCGCCTTGATCAGCGCCAATGCCTCCTGCATGCGCCCCGCATGGGGTGACTTACTCGAACCAAAATTGGAGTGCGAAAGCAAAGCGCATTTAGGTGTCATCCCGAAGCGCCTAACTTCCTCAGCAGCCAACAGCGTCATGCTGGCAAGCTCCTGTGCTGAAGGCTGTTCGTTGACGTAGGTATCGCACAAGAAAAACGTGCCCTTGCGCAGCACCATGATGTTCATAGCCGCGACACTATCGGCACCCTCTTTCCTGCCGAGGACGTCCATTAGATCATCGAGGTGATCTCGATAGCGTCCTGACATCCCGCACAGCATCGCATCGGCGTCACCCCTGCGCACCAACAGACTTGCGATCACGGTAGTGTTCGAACGCAGAACATTGCGAGCATCCCGCGGCGTGATACCGCCGCGTTTCATCAGGTCGTGGTAGTGATCGCTGTATTCTTTGAACCGGTGATCGCTTTCCGGGTTGACCACCTCAAAATCTCGATCCGGGCGCATGCGCAAACCAAGGTCTTGTAGCCGCTGCTCGATGACAAACGGCCTGCCAACCAACACTGGGCGCGCGATTTGGTCATCAATAACGGTCTGCACCGCGCGCAGTACAGTCGTATTTTCGCCGTCCGCGTAAGCCAATCGTTTGGGTGCCGTGCGCGCGCTTTCGAACACCGGGCGCATCAACAGCACCGATTGGAAAACGAATCGGGATAACTCAGCGCGATAGGCGTTGATGTCCTCAATGGGTCGCGTCGCGACACCACTGTCCATCGCCGCTTGTGCCACGGCCGGCGCCAGTTCACTAATTAGGCGGGGGTCGAAGGGCTTTGGGATTAAGTAATCCCGATCAAACTTCAAGGCATCGCGCCCGTAGGCCGCCAGCACCAGCTCCGAAGCCTCTTGCATGGTGAGACTGGCCAGCGCCTTAACACAGGCAAGCTTCATTGCCTCGTTAATGGTGGTGGCGCCCACATCCAGCGCTCCGCGGAATAAGTAGGGGAAGCACAGAACATTATTCACTTGATTCGGATAATCCGATCGTCCCGTGGCAATAATTGCGTCACTGCGCGCCTCACGCGCATCCTCCGGCAAGATCTCGGGGGTCGGGTTCGCGAGCGCTAGAATGATCGGGTCCTTGGCCATCTTCTTGACCATCTCCTGGGTCAATACTCGCGGACCGGAAAGACCAAGAAACACGTCAGCGTCGGCTATTGCGTCATCGAGCGTGCGATGCGGGGTCTCGCGTGCGAACTGCTCCTTGTGCTCATCCATCTGCTCGGCGCGCCCCACATAGATCACCCCAGCGCGGTCGGTGACGACGATATGTTCCACGGGTAGACCAAGCGATTGCAGCAAGCGCAGACAGGCCAGTGACGCGGCACCCGCGCCAGAGGCCACCAAGCGGATATCTTCGATCTTTTTGTTAACAAGCTTTAGTGCATTGATGATTGCGGCGGCTGCGATAATCGCGGTGCCGTGCTGATCGTCATGGAAAACGGGAATATCGACTCGGTCCTTGAGCTTCTGTTCCACGAAAAAGCACTCTGGAGCTTTGATGTCCTCGAGATTGACGCCACCGAAAGTGGGCTCCAGACTTGCAATAATATCGACCAGTTTGTCGGGATCGGACTCATTGATCTCGATGTCAAAAACGTCGATGCCCGAGAATTTCTTAAACAGTACCGCCTTGCCTTCCATAACCGGCTTGGCCGCCAGCGGACCAATATCCCCCAATCCCAGCACCGCCGAGCCGTTCGTGATCACGGCCACCAAGTTACCGCGATCGGTATAACGCGAAGCGGTGCTCGGATCGGCTGCGATCTCCTCGCACGGTACGGCAACGCCCGGCGAATACGCGAGTGCCAAGTCGTCCTGATTGGCGAGCGGCTTGATCGGCGCGATTTCAATTTTTCCGGGTCTGGGTGTTTCGTGGTATTCGAGCGCGCGCTCGCGCAGATCATCGTTGCTCATGTGCTTTCCATTGGGCTCTGTAACGAATTCGTCTCTAGCGCGGTGGCATACCCGGCGGTAATTGGCCGCCTAATCCACGCATCAAATTTTTCATGCCGCCTTTTTTCGACATTTTTTTCATCATCTTCTGCATCTGCGTGAACTGTTTTAACAATCGATTGACATCTTGCACCTGGGTGCCTGAGCCGCCGGCGATCCGCTTTTTCCTCGACGCTTTGATCACCGCGGGGAACTGCCGTTCTTGCTGCGTCATGGAATCTATGATCGCCGCAAGTTTCGTCAGCTCCTTGTCGTTCAATTGATTTTTGGCGGCTTCGGGGATTTCGTTCATCCCGGGAAGTTTCCCCATTACCGCCGATAAGCCGCCCATGTTGCGCATCTGATCGAGTTGTTCGCGAAAATCTTGGAGGTCGAAGCCCTTACCCTTTTTGAGCTTCTCGGCGACCTTTTGAGCTTTCTCTTTATCGACCTTTTCCTCGACTTCTTCAATGAGCGAGAGAACATCACCCATACCCAGAATGCGAGATGCAACCCGATCGGGATGAAAAGGCTCCAGCGCATCCGTCTTTTCCCCAAGGCCCAGGAACTTGATCGGCTTGCCGGTCACGTGTCGCACCGATAGCGCCGCCCCACCCCGGGCATCACCATCAACCTTGGTGAGCACCACCCCAGTGAGGGGCAGGGCCTGATC
>JBCCEV010000175.1:0-8085 GCA_039030125.1 Pseudomonadota bacterium
ACAACTATCAGTGCCGCTCGCTGCCGGTGAAAACCATTACGCGCGCTTTGATTTCGAACGCGTGCGCGACGATGGCGCGATTACGATCTGGCAGCCGGACGAGAATCTGCCTTATCCCGCTTTACGGTGATCCCTGGCCCGGGTTACGTGTGAGGGGAGTTAGGCTCGGGGAAAAGGGCGCTGTCCCTTTTTTGATACCATCCGCAAAATCCGCGCTCGGCTCGTTGTTCCATAAACGAGACAGCTAATGCTCGAAGCTATTTACGTGCGCCTTAGCAACGAGATCCACTGCGGCGGAGCAGAATTAAAAAGTAATGGGAAAAGTGTCAGATTTATTTTTTGCCCGGTGTATCCCATCGCGACCGGGTGCCCACAGGATCACTCATGACCGACGACGATAATACACAAACCACCGATCCCTTTTTCCACGAAGGCGAAATCGCCTGCCAATCTGAAGCGGGTGTAGATACGCAAGCCTACGAGCGTCTCGTCTCGAGGCACTTCACGCATGCTGTGCGTCATAGCGATGTAGCCATGATCGCGCAAAATACATTTTCAGTTGCAGCGACGATTGATGAGCAAGGGCGCCCCTGGGTCTCGCCCCTCGTCGCGCAATCCAAACCCTTGTTCGAGATACGCGGAGCGAAGGTGATTGACGTTTCCGCGGCTGACATCGCTGGCGATCCCTTGGTCAACAATATTCGAGGCTCATCGAAATTGGGCGTGTTGTTTCTCGATCTCGCAAACCGTCGTCGAGCAAAGTCCATGGGTAGTGCGCAAGCCAATGGCTCCGGATCAATCGAATACCACATCGAGCGCTACTTTGGACTTTGTCCTAAATATATATTTAGGAGAAGACACTCCTTGGGCCAAACGCCCAACGAGACTTCCGCACAACGGAGTTTTGAAGACAATAGACTGTCGGAGGAGAATAGGACGCAACTCGCCGAAGCGGATACCGTGTTTTTAGGCAGCTACTCGCAGCACGGCCCCGACGCCACGTTGCGAGGCGGGCCAAGGGGATTCATCAGCACTACAGATCACAAAACACTTAACATCCCCGACTATCTGGGTAACGGCATGTTTAATACGCTGGGAAACCTCAGGCTGGACAACAGACTAGCGTTGATGAACATCAGCTTTAGAACCGGGGAGACGATCCTTATCACGGGCGCTGCATCGGTTCACGAGGCGCCGAAAACGGACGAACTGGCAGTGCGAACAATCCAGCTCGTCGTTGATCATGTGATCACAACGTCCGTAAATTTCGGTGAGTGGGAAGATTTAGAGGAATTTCCTCATGCGCCGGGTTTGGTTAACCCACTGACACCGATGCTATCGTAAAAAGGGGTCTGACCCCTTTTAGGCTAGTTGGGAATCCGGATCTGAAAATCGCCGTACGCGTTGACGCTCAACACGTGCCCTGGAAAAACCACCACCGTGGTGGTCGCGAGTTCAACCACTGCGGGGCCATCGAGCACCATGCCTGGATGCAGCGCTTCACCATTGAAGATAGGTGTGTCGCGAAATCCGTTCTCCTCCGGAAAGTAGAGTGGTCTCGCGCCGATCTGGGCAGAACCCGGGTCAGGATCGCCCAGCGCCTGCGCTTCAAGATCCAGCGGCGGCAACTTACCGGTTGCCGTGAGGCGCCAACCATTCATGTCGACCGGCATCTCGCGCAGGCAATAGGTATAGAGGCGTTCGTGGGTATCGTGGAAACCCCCGGCCATGCGCTCGACATCCGCAGGCGCCAACTTACCGCCCGGGATAGGCACGATGATTTCGTGGGTCTGGTAGGGATACTTCGCATCGGCAAAACGCGTGAGCTCGATCTCGTCCTCGTTAAACCCTTGCTCCATGAGCGCATCGCGAGCGCGCCCCTCCATGTCGTCATAGATCTCGTTCAACGCATCGATATCGAGGTTTGCGGTATCCATGGGCCGAGTCGTGAGATACGTTTGACTCACGTCCGCCGCCAGCATGCCGAAGGCGCATAGACCGCCAGCGACAGTCGGGCAAATGGCATTGCTCACGCCAAGTTCTTGCGCAATTTTCGCGGCATGCATGCCACCGGCGCCGCCGCCGACGATCACGGTGTAGCCTCGTGGGTCCACCCCACGCATTACCGAAACGGCGCGCATCGCGCCAACCATTTCCGTGTTCACGATCCGGTAAATGGCGGCCGCGGTTTCCACAACGTCCATACCTAGCGGCGTACCAACACTGGCTAACGCCTCATGCGCGGCATCAACGTCGAGCGCCATGCGCCCGCCAAGGAAGTTCTCGGCATTGATGTAGCCCAGCACCAAATTCGCATCGGTCACGGTGGGCTCAGTACCACCCTGCCCATAACAAGCAGGCCCCGGAGAGGCGCCGGCACTGTGTGGCCCCACCCGCAACATGCCGCCGGAATCGATCCAGGCAATGCTGCCGCCGCCAGCCCCAATCGAATGCACGTCGACACTGGCCAATCCGATCGGATAGCCATCGAGCTCCATGTCCGTGCTCATCGGGATGTTGCCATCGACCAACATACTCACTTCGAAGCTCGTGCCGCCCATCTCAACGAGCATTGCGTCTTTTTGCCCTGATCGGGCGGCGATGAAACGGCTGGCCGGCGGTCCGGCGGCGGGCCCGGAGTGCACGGCTAGCACCGGCCGGCGTTCGATTTCTTCAACCCGCGCCGCGCCACCGGTGACCTGCATGATCAAAAGATCCTTGCTAAAGCCATGCTCACGAAAAAAGCGCGCAATGTGAGTGAGGTAATCGCCTATGGCGGGACCGACATAGGCGCTCAGCACGGTGGCGCAGGCCCGCGGGTATTCCCGGATCCGAGGCAGGATATCGCTGCTCAGCGCGACGTAAGCCTCTGGCATCTCCGTGGCGATAATTTCCCTAATGCGCGTCTCGTGCTCGGGATTGACCATCGACCACATCAGCGAGACGGCTACTGAGTGGACATCGTTGGCCTTGAAATGCGCGAGCGCGCCGCGCACGTCATCCTCACTCAACGCGCTTTCGACCTCGCCGGTATACAAGATCCGCTCGTCAACCCCGAGGCGCAAATGACGGGGGATCAGGGGCTCCGGCGGCGCGAGCTTGACGTCGTAGCGGTCGGGTTTATGACCATCGCGCAAATAGAGAATGTCGCGAAACCCTTCGGTGTGCAGGATCCCAAGCTTGGGACCGCTGCGATTGATCACCGTGTTGGTTGCGATCGTGGTGCCATGAATAATGTGATCGCACCCACCGATGAATTCATCGATCGGCATATCACTGCGCGCGGCGAGCTGGCGAACGCCTTCGAACACCGCTTCCTCGGGCGCGGCAGGCGTACTTGGTGTTTTCCACACCTGGACCTCGCCGGTGGTGCTCACCAAAATAAAATCGGTGAACGTACCCCCGATATCGATACCCAAACGCATGCCCATAGTCAGACTTTCACGCGCGCGCGGATGGCGCTAAAGGGTGGAGTCGGCGTCTTCGGGCGGGCGCGGGTTCAGTACGTACTCATCGTTGGGTCCAAGCAGCGAGCGAAAATAAGTCGCTGCGTTGGGCCCCGGCGGGTCGATAGGCACGATGGATTGCTCGGCGCGCATTTCGCCTCGAAGGTTCACGGTCGCGGTTTCATCGACATCAAAGGTATCGGCGTGAAACACCACGCCATACTCACTGCGAGCCGCATCAACACTGACGAAATCATCACGCGTGTCAGCGGCAACCTTGGCTGTGGGCCGCTCCAGCGGGTTGCCGTAGCCGCCACCGCCGGTTGATACCGCACACCAGGTCTGGCCTTCATGCACGCGAAAATACGAAAACGCGCTGACGACATATTTGGAGCCATCGCCATCTTCGCGATACAGCGCGCCACCGTCACCCGGCTTGCCGCCGAACAAACCGAACGGCGGGTTCGACATGCCATCACCATAGCCATAGTTATCGATTTGGCCGGTGCCTCTGGGCGTTAGCCGAAAATTCAATCCCGGACCGCCACAAAATTCTCCCGCCCCCATCGAATCGGTGCGCACCTGATACTCGCGTACCATCAGTGGAAAGTGCAGCTCGATGATCTCGATCGGCGCGAACCTTAAGCCGCCGACTGTACCTGGCGTCACCATAAACGGCCAGCCATCAGCAACCGACGATGCACCGCCACCCGAGCTGCCATTAAACAGGATCACACCGAAAGGTTTCTCAACCTCCGCGCGCCGATCAATGCCGGTGGTCACGCAGTTGGGTGTTACATGACCACAACCGGCAACCGCCTTATCGGGGATCGCTTGCGCCAAACACTTCCAGACCGCATCGGTAATGGCATCGGCCGGAACAATCGTTGCGGCCGCCGTCGGCGCCGGCCACTCGGCATTCACAATGGTGCCCTTCGGCGCCTTAACGTCAATGTGCTGCAAGCACCCTTCGTTGTGCGGGATGGTCGGGTCGATGCACATCAAGATTGCGGTCGACACCGAGTTGCGACATGTTGCCCAACCGGCATTAACACCGCCACGCCCTTGAGGATCGGAGCCCGCAAAATCCGCGCTCACCCGATGACCGTCGATGGTTAGCTTGCAACGGATCGCAATATCCGTGCGTCCATAGCCGTCCGAATCGACCCACGCCTCGGACTCGTAAACACCGTCGGGCCAGCTCGCAATCTCATCGCGAGTACGGCGGTCGGCATAGTCAATGATCTCATTTGAGAATAGCCGCAGGGTTTCAGGACCCCAAGTGTCAAGCAACTCAAGCAAGCGCTTGCACCCGGTTTTAGCCGAGCCGATCTGAGACATGAGATCGCCATAGACAAAATCCCTGTAACGAACGTTCTCCAGGAGAAAGTTGACCACGTCTTTTCGGATCACGCCGCGGTCGGCGATCTTGAGCGGCGAGATCTGTAAGCCCTCGCTCCAGATGTCCGTTGCATAGGTTGGGACGCTGGTGCGATAGGACGAACCGATGTCCATGTGGTGGCCAGTCGCCGCCGACCAGAACAGGTGCTCACCTTCGTAAAAGATTGGCATCGCGATCACGAAATCGCCAACGTGCGTATTCCCGTAATAAGCACTGTTAAGCAAGATCACATCGCCATCATTGAGCTCCTCAGGTCCAAAGAACTTCGCGATCTCGCCAATCGCCACGGGCTGCGCATTCACGTGAATAGGTAACCCATCAAGCACACACAGCGCGTTCGGTGGGATACCAGCATCGTAGACAGCACAGGAAAAATCGCGCGCTTCGGCAATGATGGACGACCACGCGGAGTACTCAAACGTCAAAGACATCTCTTTAACGATGGCATTCAACGCGTTGTAGACCACCGCGAATGTTGTGGGGTCGAGCATGCCGGCGCGACCGTGCGCGCTGTTTGCTTCTACCGCCGGCTTGGCGGCAACCTCTTTAGTAACTGAGCTCACTGGCAGAGCCTGTTAGGCGACCTGGGTCGATGGTATTGGCAATTGTTTAAGGCCGTCGAGTGCGGTTTCCAAACTCCACACCGCACCCCAACCCATCTCGCACATCTTCACCGCCGGTTCGTGCAGATCAGGCACGGTCGTACCGCAGCAATCCTCGATCATGATGGTTTTGTAGTCACGGTACATGGCGTCTTTAATGGTCCCGGCAACGCATTGATTGGTCAACACACCAGACACCATCACCGTTTCGATCGCGAGCGCGCGCATGATGGTTTCAAGCTCGGTATTAAAGAACGCACTTAAACGGCGCTTATCAACCAGCCATTCATCAGGCAAAACTTCATATTCGTCATAAACGCCGTGGCCCCATGACCCCACCCTGAAACCACCGCCGTGGAGAAACGGCCGCGTATCCCAGAACACACCAGCGTCAATTTCGTTGTGCAGACCATGCGTCGTCCAGATCACCGGCACCGATTTCTCGCGCGCCCCGGCAAGCAACTTCTTAGTCGGCTCAATCACGCGCTGCATGTGCGTAATGTCGACACCGCTCTTGGCATACCAGCCGTCATTAGCCAGCACATCATTTTGCAGGTCAATAAGAATGATCGCGGTGTGGTTCGGCACCAGCGACCAATCTGGGGGGGTGAAAGGTGTTGAGTTGGACATAATTAAAGCTCCCGGTTACCGCACCTAGCGAACGTGCGGCATGACTTTGTTGGCAAACAATTCCATCGATTCGGCGACCTTGTCGAACGGGACACCAGGAAAACTCCACAAGCCCCACAGCTCATGAATATCGGAATAGTCTGCCTTGAGTTTGTTGATCCGCTCGATCGCCTGCTCGGGCGTACCCACAATGTAGAGATCGTCTTTCAATAGGTCATCGGCGTTCAATTCATTACCAGTGACCTGAGTGACACCCAGATCCTTGGAATTCTGAAACCAGCGGTCGTAGGTCTTCATCATATTCTCAGCGTAGGGACGCATATCGTTCCACGCTTTTTCCGGATCTTCGGAAACAACGAAATAACGCAGGTGGCGCACATCGCCAGGACCCCACCCCTCTTTCTTGCATTGCTCAGCGTAATAGAGCGGCGCCTCCATCCCGGGGCCTTGAGACAGAATGCCAGCGCGATCGCGCGCAGCACGCCGCAACCCCGCCGGTGCCCGCCCACCATAGAGGATCGGTATGTCGTGTGCCGGCGGCGGATCCTGCGTTATTCCTTTGTACTGCCAATACTTGCCATCGTAATCGAAAGTCTCGCCCGCCCAGCACTTGCGGATGATGTCGACACCTTCGGAAAGCCGCGGGCCGCGTTCGCCGGTGGGGATCCCCCCGCCGTTATACTCGACCTCACGGTAGCCCTCCACCAAACCGAGGCAAAAACGCCCGCCTGATATCAAATCAATGACGGCGGATTCCTCAGCGATCATCACCGGGTCGTGCAGCGGCAAGATCAGGTTCGGTCCGATCTCCATGCGCTTGGTGCGCGCGGCGATGGCCGAGCAGACCGTCATCGGCGAGGGGCAATGGCCCTCGGGCTCGGTGAAGTGGTGTTCATAAACCCAGCAGCTATCGAATCCTAAGGACTCCGCATGCACCGCGACGTCGATCTCTTCGCGATAGAGATCTGACCAAGATTTGGTTCGAAACTGCTCTGGGTAGCGCATGTGAACCGAGAATCCAATTTTCATCGCTTGTTCCTTTCGGTGCCTTCTGATCTTTATAGCACAGCGTCCGGCGACCGCGAAGCAACATCTGGCGGGCGCATCAACGGTGTCTTTTCAAAGGGCAGGCCAATGACCTGAGCCGTCAGGCGGCCGGCGGCCAATCCTTGGATATTTGGGCAAAGATCACCGGCGCGAAACCGCTAGATTTCGCCGCTGCGTGTGCCGACCCCTGCAACCCTCTGGGGTGGCGTTCAGACATGGAAGCGCAAAGAAAATAATCCCCGCACCTTTTCCCTGCGGCAACCCCGAAATATTATGCCTGTCGCGGTACCATCCCCCCGCTGCCAAGAAGGTGTGTCCCATGAATGATTATCCCTATGACCTCGGCCCGTACAGCCGCGCAATCACCACGACATCGAAAGATGCGCAAACCTGGTTTGATCGCGGACTCAACTGGACATTTGGTTACCACCACGAAGAAGCACTGGTGTGCTTTAAACACGCGCTGGAATCGGATCCACACTGCGCGATGGCGCATTGGGGTATCGCCTATGTGCTTGGCCCGAATTACAACAAGCCTTGGGAACTTTTTGATCCCAGAGACATGGCAAATACCTTGAGCGCCACTCGCGAAGCACATGCGGCCGCGGCGGCGGCCGCTGAGAACGCTTCACCCGTCGAGCAAGCTTTAATAGCTGCGCTTGAGAAACGTTATCAATCCGAGACCCCCATTGACGATCTCTATGTGTGGAGTACCGACTACGCGAACACACAGCTCGACTTTACCAAAATCAAGGACATCGAGATTCGGATGGACACGACCTATGTCACATCTAACGGCCGACAACCGCTCCTTGCTCTCGATGTAAAGCGAGTCGAAGCGGAAACACACGGTCATAGAGTTACCGATCAACTGCTTAGTCAGATAAAAAAGGTCGAATCCCAATTACCAGAAATAAGCACCCCGTCCCTTGAAGTACAGTCTGTTGAAATTCACAGA
>JBCCEV010000176.1:0-8013 GCA_039030125.1 Pseudomonadota bacterium
CGGGTACTGCACCACGTTGACCGCCAGGGGTACCACTGGACACGGCCACTCGTCTGGCTGACCAAACATCATCGTCAGCGGGACAGTGAGGCCGTGGTCCACCTCCATCTCGTTCATGATCGTGATGTCAAATGAATCGAGCACAAGTGACTGCGCGATGTGCGCGGAGAGTTGGCGGTGGCCTTTGACTGTGGGCACGGGTCGCGGCCCCCAGCCTTCATCCGCTGGCGGGTACTCGCCAGCGCAGCCGAGCGCGAAGGTTGGAATGACGCTGGCGTCGAAGGCCGTGCAGTGGTCGTTGTAGACGAAGATTTTTGGGAAGACGATTACCAAATCCCACAGCGCGAGCCATCCGCCTTTGAGCGCCACCGGCACGGTGATCCAGGGCGCCGCGCCCAAAATCGCGATGTGTTCATTGGTGTTGATTTTTTCGCGCTCCGCCAAGACCGCATCGACCCGCTCTGCGAACGACCAGTCGGCCCGATACACCACAACCCCATCTGGGTTGATCACGTAGACCATATTGGGTAGCAGGCCCCACGCGTGGTGCCAACTACCAGCAACATCGTCGACGGCAATCTTGCGCTGTTCGTGATACTCAGTCTTGGTCCGCTTCGCGTAACCAATCTTTTCCTCAAGGGTTGCCGCTGGGGCGAGCCGCTCACCGGGGTGCGCCTCGCGCACATACACCACCAACCATTCGACGTCCGGATATTTTTCTTGCAGTTTGGCGTAGGGTTTTACGTTTTTGACAAACATCGGGCAGGTGAGACTGCCCGACTCAATCACCACCCATCGACCGGCGTAGCTCGCCAGCGATAACGGTTCACCGTCTAAGCTGGTGAGGGTGTGTTCATAATCAACGCGCTCACCGGCCTTGGGTCCGGGAAAGTACCCAAGCTCGTAATTGCTCATCTTGAATCGTTCGTAGTTGTAGGTTTCACCTTTTGCAACCATGGCGACTACCCGCCTGTGTCGCCGGAGCGAAAGCTGTGACCGGTGGTCACAATAATCATTCGACCGTCTGATCCGCGTCGCTGAGGAGCGCTTCAAAGTTTTTGAAAAAAACGCCCGCCAGCTTCTTCGCTGTGCGATCGATAAGCGCACCACCGAGTTGGGCGAGCTTGCCCCCAATCTCCGCTTTCACCGCGTATTTCATGAGGGTTGCGCCTTCGTGCTCTTCGAGAATGATTTCCGTGCGCATACGCGCATGACCGGCCGGGCCGCCCTTACCCTCCCCAGTCAGCGTGTAGCTTTGGGGCGCGATAATGTCACTGAGTGTGACCCCACCGGTGAACCGCGCTTTCAGTGGGCCGACTTTGGAAACGATGGTGCCTTCGTACTCGGTGGCCGAGAGTGCGTCTAGTTTTTCGCAGCCGGGAATTGATTGCCGCAACACTTCAATATCGTTGAGTGCGGCAAACACACGTTCGCGCGGCGCGTTAATCCGGATCTCTTCGTTCATTTCCATGGGTCGATGTTTCCCCTGCGCTCAATAAGGAATTCGTTTACCGATCACCGCGCGCCGCTTGCAGTTTTTCCCACAGAGTATCGGGGCGCAGGGGCAACTCCGTGATCTCAATACCGAAGGGGATGAGCGCGTCGCAGATGGCGTTGGTCAGCGCACCAGGGACCGATGCCGGGCGCCCTTCGCCGATCCCCCGCGTGCCCAATGGTGTGTGCGGACAGGGGGTTGATGCATAAGTAATGTCTATATTCGGCGTATCGGCGGCGTTGGCTATCTTGTAATTCTCGAAATCGGCCGTTAGCTGCTGGCCCTGTTCGTCGTAAATAAATTCTTCGAAGATGGTATTGGAGAGGCCCTGCACAATCGCCCCTTGCATCTGGCCATCGACGATCAGCGGATTGATGACATTGCCAACATCTTCCGAACTCACCCATTTCAAAATGTCGAACTCGCCGCTGTTAATATCCACTTCAACAATGCATAGATCGGCGTTGAAGCAGACCATTTGTTCGGGGGCCTCGAAGTACACGGTCGCCTCAAGACCGCCGACTTCGCCTACCGGCATATTGATGGGATGCATGATGATGCGCTCAACGGCTTGCCTAAACGTTTTTCGCAAGCTTGGATCAGCAAGGTAGACGACCTCGCTGTTAGCGAATTCGAAATCTTCATAAGAACCTTCCACGCCGAAATCGTGCGCGAGGATCCGGCAGATCTTCTGTTTGATTTCAACGCATGCGTTATGCACAGCACTCATGAAATAAGAGGCGCCGCGCGCGCCGATCGTGCCGGAGCCAAACGGCGTCGTGCCGGTGTCACCCTCGACGGTAACGGTATCCTTGGGATTGGTTCCAAAAGCATTCGCGACAACTTGAGAAACCGACGTCTCGTGCCCCTGCCCTTGGGGCGCATCACCACCAAAGACCAACACCGCACCGCGCGGGTCGATTCGCACCGTGGCTGCGCCGTAGCCGGGTTGGTTTTCCATCGGCACCAACACTTCCGATGCCATGCCGGATAACTCCACACCCGTGGCATAGCCAATACCGATGTATCGACCCTCTTCTCGAGCGGCCGCTTGTTCAGTGCGAAACTCTTTGAGATCGACCTGCGCCATGAGGTTATCCCACAGCTTGATCAAATCGCCGCTGTCATAGAACTCACCCGTCACCGAGGTATAAGGCAGCTCAGTGATAAGGTTCTTGCGGCGGACCTCGGCCGGTTCCATGCCGAGTTTGTGGGCAACCATATCGATAGCACGCTCGATGGCGAATCGAGTTGGGAAGTGCCCAAACGCCCGCGAGGGAGTAATACAGGCTTTATTCGTCACCGCCACTCGCAGATGCACATCCGCCTTTTGCCACGTGTAGGTATTAGGGAGTTCAACGGCGCCCAGAAATGGCATGACAAAACCCCAATAGACGCCCGTTTCGCCGGTGCCGTTGTCGGCCACACCGTGATTTCTGAACGCGAGCAGCGTGCCATCGTTCGAAGCGGCGATTTCCAAATCGTTGATCTGATCGCGCTCTTGACCAACGTTCATCAAACTCTCGTGGCGGGATTCCACCCACCGCACCGGACGCCGCAGTTTTCGCGCAACATGTGCAATCACTACGTTTTCGCGGAAAAAAGGGGCTTTAACGCCGAAGCCGCCACCTTGATCGCGCGGCGCTATCACCCGCACTTTATCGGCCGGGATATCGAGGAGATCGATCAACGCGAGCCGATCAATATGTGGACGTTGCGTGGTGATCCAAGCCGTCAGACCATCCGCCTCAGACCAATCGCACAGCACGCCGCGAGGCTCCATGGGCGTTAAGCCTGTGCGGTGCACGCGAAAGCGTTTCTTGATGGTGACGTCGGCGTTTGCGAAAACTTCATCCACCGCCTTCGCATTGGCGATCTGCTCTTGTTCGGTTTCCCCGCCGGTGAAGGTCATCGCGAAAATCTCGTTATCGTCGTGATCTTCATTAATCACCGGGGCGCCTGCCTCGAGTGCCGCCTCAGGATCAGTGACCACCGGCAACTCTTCGTAGTCAACTTCTACGAGTTCACTGGCATCTTCGGCGATATATTTATGCCGCGCGATCACTAACGCCACCGGCGTGCCATGAAATTTCACTTTGTCGATGGCCAAAGCCGAAAACGTCGGATACTTCGCCGGCAGGTTGGGTAGCAAGACCGGCTGCGGCATGGTGCGCACATCGTCAACCAGATCTTGACCGGTGATCACCGCAATCACGCCGGGCACGGCAAGCGCGGCGGCGGTATCAATACTTCGAATTCTCGCGTGTGCGTAATCGCTGCGCACAAACACCGCGTGCGCCATGCGCGGCAAGACGATGTCACCGATGTACTGGCCCTTGCCGGTCACCAAACGCAGATCTTCCTTGCGCGCCATGCGCGCACCGAGCCAAGGTTTCTCGGCTACTTGCTCACTACTCGCCATTACTTCGTCCCCACGGCGGCCGCTGCCTTAACCGCCCTAACGATGTGCACGTAACCGGTGCAACGACAGAGATTGCCAATCAAGGCACGCCTGATTTCGTCTTCCGAGGGATCGGGATGCTCACGTAAAAAATCGGTCATGTTCATTAATATCCCAGCCGTGCAATAACCGCATTGCAGACCATGCTGGTCATTGAAAGCCTGCTGCAGTGGACTCAAGCCGTCGTCATTGGCCAAGCCTTCAACCGTGGTAACGTCGTGCCCATCGGCCTGCACGGCCAACATCAAACAGCTCTTTACCGCCGCGCCATCCAAATGCACGGTGCAAGCACCGCAAGCGCCTTCATAGGTGCAGCCAACATGAGTACCGGTGAGCCCGATGTGCTCGCGAATGAAATCCACCAGCAGCATTCGGTTGGGGATTGTTTCGTCGTAGCGCTCGCCGTTGACGGTGATACTTACCTCGTTGGTTCTACTCATGGCTGAGCAGCCGTGGCGCGTTGGTAGGCGCGCTCGATCACCTCGGCACCAAGATTACGGATAAGCTGCTCTCGATAAACGGCGCTTGCCCAGTGATCGCTTTGACATTCAACGCTGTCGATCACAGCCGCCGTAACCGGACCGATAGCTTCGGGGTTGCCGTCAAATCCCAGCAACGCCGCGCCGCCAGCGGTAACAAGTTGCCCGCCGTCAGCCAGTCCAGCGATCGCAACGCGGGCGTCGTTGCAGATGTTGCCACCATCAAGGCTTAAACTTACGCACATCCCGACGACTGGGAGGGCATCGGTGGCGAGCCCCCATTTTTTGTAGGCGCTACCGCTTTTACCGCTCGGCGTGGGCCAGCTTACGGAAAGAAGTATTTCGTCCTCACCGCAGGCCGTCTCAAAAGGGCCAAAGAAAAAATCGTCGGCAGCGACTTCTCTGACTTCGCCATCCGCACCACTGATCCGCAAACAACCGTTGGTGCCAAGCACCACGGTCGGCATGCATGAGGCAACGTAGTTCCAGCACACGCTGCCGCCGATGGTGCCGCGATTGCGAACTTGCCGATCGCCCACATGGCTGGCCGCGTCGCGGATCGCGGCGTAAGCCACGGGTATCTCATCGTATCCAGCGATCACTGCATAACGCGTCATCGCGCCAATGGTTAATCCATTCGCGTTATCGATACCCTGCAAGTCTGCAACATCTTGCAAATCGATAAGGCACACCGGCCTTAACATGCGTGACTTGATGGCCTGCATCAAACTTTGACCGCCGGCGATCAAAGTGGCATCACCCTCTGGGTAATTAGCAAGAAGCTTGTGGATTTCGCCGACCGATTGCGGCCGAAAATAATGCTCTATCTCTGCTGGGAACACCCGAATCTCCCCCTGTTCGGCTATCCTGTTTTGTTCAGTTCGCCGCGCGTGTATGCTCCGTTTGCATAGCGCCCGTCACCGGCATGTTATGCAGTTCGATGAGCAAGCGGCTACGTCCTTACCGTCTGCGGGAGTTTCTTACCGATCCGAGCGGATCAGGGTCTAACAAAGATGGGCAAAATTACGCGTAAAACAATTTCGGATTTCATTACCACCCTGTACGCCGTGCAAGCCGACAAATATGGCGGTGAAACAACGCTTAATGAACTTCGAGTTGTCGCCGAATGCTACCGGGCGCACGCGTACGGTCACATTATCTCGGTTTCAACCTTGGCAAACTCGCTCCAAATACCCATGTCCACGGCACATCGCGCGGTCACCAACTTAATTGCCAAGGGCTGGATACACGATCGACGCGACCCGGAAGATGGCCGACGCCGCGTGATTGAACTCACTGAAAAAGGTTTGCAAACCAACTTATGGGAAACCGGTGCCCATTGGATCGAAGCATTCTCGGAACCTTTGGAAACCGATGATGCGCAGTCCAATTAAGGGGTCAGAGCCCTTTTACGATCGGAGCGATCCCGCCGCCTCATCACGGCCTCGCTTAGCTTCCTGCTCAAAGAAGTCCGCAAGACGACGCTCGCCGGTTTCGGGCGCAAGCATATCCCTAGCAAGTACGGTTAGAAAAAACTGTAGCGGACCATAGACGGTGCGAGGGGTAAGCCATTTCGCAACCACGAGTGCGGCGCGACGAAGAATATCGGGGATCTTTGTAATCGAAACATCGTTGTTACCTACAGCCTCGAACGCCAATGCCGCGATTTGTTTCTGGCTCAGTGTGTCTGGACCACCAACTTCAATTTCTTCTGCCCCTAACTCGATTGCGTCCACACAGACCTTTGCCAGATCAGCGCCATGAATTGGGTTAGATCTGAAATGTCCGTCACCAAAAATATAGACGCGCCCCTTTCGCGCCATTTCCACAAAGCTGGCCATGTCGCTGAAAAAACCGTTTGGACGAATAACAACGAACGCTAGGCCAGAGCTTTTCAGTTCATCGACGAACCGTTCCTTGGCTTTGCAGATTTCAAGGTCCCGCATTGCCTTGCCATTGAAAACCGAGACGTAGATAAACTTTTGAACGTTGCCAGCGAGTGCTTCCCGCAAAAGATTGAGGTTTGCCTGATAATCGACTTGATCGTAGCTTAGACCATCACGCTGGCGGGTAATGCCAACGCTTGAAATCACCGTGTCAACATCTTCGAGCAATCCGCGCAGCGTTTCACGTTGAGTAACCTCGGCTTTGACGACTTCAAGTTGATCTGCGCCGGCGGTGCGGAGGCGTTCAGGAGTTCTAGCGATGGCTTTGGTCGCGATGGAACGCCGAGCGAGTTCCTCAACAATAAAATTTCCCAAGTAGCCGGTGGCCCCTGCAACGAGGACTTTAGTCACGGTTGCTTCGATGTCTGATGAAAGATCAATTTTGGCCTCCCGATGACTGAGCCTTCAATGAACCAGGGTTTGCATGAACACCCGCGGAACAATAACCCATTGCCTACGGCCGCTCGGTGAGGTACGTGGCGATCACTTCGAATACCAGTTGAATCCTGGGGCTGGTGCGAAGCTCTCGATGAGTCACCAGCCAAACGGGAACCTCAATGGCGGGAAGTTCCGGCAGCACCATTTCGAGTTCACTCTCTTGGTGCTCAATGTCCTTGGTGGCAATGCCTATCCCCAACCCGCTTTTTAGGAGGGACACAATAACGGGGCCACTCGCTGAATAAACCTTGAAATTTTCTCGCGTTAAAGGGATCCCAAAACCGTTATAGAGATCGAGCAAACGCTCGGCGGTTTCAAATCCAATAAAATCGTAATCAACAAGATCAATCGGTTGCTCGGGTCGCCCAACGCGATCGAGATAATGCTTCGCGGCATAAAGGTGGGCGGTCGTTTCACCGATCTTCTTGCCAATCAAATCACTGTGCTCTGGACGCGCGTGCCGGATCGCGATGTCGGCCTCGCGCAAGCGCAAATCTTGCATCGCGCTTGAAGCCACGATCTCAATCTCGATACCGGGCGCGGGTGCGAGCAACGATAGACGGTAAATGATAATTGGCGAAAAATTCCGTGGCCGTCAGCGTGACCTTACCCTCGATGGCCTGCGCCTGACCGGAGGCCGCCAATGAAATACGCGTGGCAGCCTCACCCATAACGCGGACGTGTTCCAAAAGTTCGAGCCCCGCGCCAGTCAGCACCATTGCCCGATGGCCGCGCTCGAATAGGGTCACGCCGAGTTCCTGCTCAAGCCCGCTCACCTGACGGCTCAGGGTGGGCTGGGTAGATCCCAATGCGCGTGCGGCGGCAGATAAGGAGCCTTCCTCGGCGGTAGCCAGAAATGCGCGCACCTGATTCCAGTCAAACGAAATGGCCTGCCAGTTCATCTATTTATGTATAGCTAATATTCAAATTCGAGTGTTTATATTATCAATATGTATAGGTAATCTGCGCGCCGCAATGGACGAGCTAAGCCACAAATCAACGCATCGGCAGACCATTCCAGTGATCGCCGGCGGGTTCGGCTCGTGGGAGTTTTCTTTGCGACGCCGGCCACTCCCTGCCTTTGAACTTGCCGAGCGCTACGATCGCGCGGCACCCAAATGGCAGCGCACCACTTCACGACTCGGTGCGCCACGGGGCTATGACTTCCTATTTGAAAGGTTTCTTACGCAATCC
>JBCCEV010000177.1:0-7942 GCA_039030125.1 Pseudomonadota bacterium
TCAATGGCCGCGAGCGCCGCGAATATCTCGGGTGCCACCGCCAATAACTATTCGGCCCAGCCGGTGACCACCATTGCGAGCGTCACGCCGAAAGTAATGTTGGCGATCTCCAACGATCATCAATATTTCTTCAAGGCTTATAACGATTACACCGATCTTGATGAAGACGGCACCATCGAGACCACCTACAAACACGCGTTTGAGTATTACGGCTACTTCGACCCTGATAAATGTTACACCTACAAATCCGGGACCTTCGGCTCCACCACGCTTGAGCACTTTGAACCGCAGGCGTTCACCTCCGACCGTTATTGCGACACGGTTTCCGGCGACTGGTCGGGTAACTTCCTCAATTGGGTCGCCATGACCCGCATGGATATCGTGCGCAAAATCATCTACGGCGGCACTCGGATCGTTGATACCGCGAGCGCCACGGTGTTGGAACGCGCCTACCTGCCGACCGACGCCCATTCTTACGCGAAGTACTACAACGGCGGTGATCTGGCCAAGCTAACTCCTTTCAGTTCATTGAAAACCGATACGACCAACTCGGGTGACAACGATGGCATCGATGATATCGACGAAGGGATTACGTTTTGTAATACGTCGAATTGGCCGCTCAGTGGCGGCACCATTCAAAGCACCGCGTCGCAGGATATCGACACCGAGCCGTTGTTTAGGGTGGCTAAAGGCAATTTTCAGCTCTGGGCCGCCAACGAGCGCTACCAATGTGAGTGGAATAACAGCCATGGCGGTAACCGCGGCACCAACAGCAACCAAGCGGCGACCTCGGGGATCAACGCCGATGGTGACTCGCCCAGCGAAACCGGCGACGGTGTCACGCTGGGCTCGTTCGGACCCGAATTTCATGTCTATATCCGTGCCTGCAAGAACGGCTTGATATCATCGACCGATGACAATGAGAACTGTCGCTCATACCCGAGTTTCAGCGGTTCTTCTGATGAGAAACCCGGCGGGTTGGTGCAGGAGTATGGCGAGAACGAGCAAATCCATTTTGGCTTGATGACGGGTACCTATGAGAAGAACATCTCAGGGGGTGTGTTGCGCAAGGACGTTGGCAATATCGCAAGCGAAATCAACACAACCACAAACGGGACCTTCACGCATGATCCAGACTCCAACACGCCCGCTACCGGGCTGATCAGAACGCTCGATAAGTTCCGTCTGTTCGGTTACCGCTACGGTGACGATGGCGCTGGCGTCTATTTCGGCTCGCCGAGTGACGACGACTGCCCCTTCCAACTCGCAGAGATCACCGAAGGCGACTGTAACAGTTGGGGAAACCCGCTTTCTGAGATCTATGCCGAGGCCATTCGCTACTTCACGGGGCTCACACCCACTAGCGCGTTCGCGGCCACCGATAACAGTTTTATCCCCGGCCTTGATGAAGTCACCACCTGGACCGATCCCCTCGATACCAACAATTTCTGCGCTGGCTTGAGCGTGGTGATGATGAACTCGAGCAACAGCTCCTATGACACGGATCAAACCAGTATCTTCAGCGCCGTTGGCACGGGTTCACCCTCACCAACCGCGCTCACCAAGACCGTTGGCGATCTTGAAAGCATTACCGGCAATAGCTATTTGGTTGGAAAAACAGCGACCGACACGGATGAATTCTGCACGCCCAAAACCGTTAACGATCTCGGTGCCGTGGCCGGGCAATGTCCCGAAGGGCCGACCCTTCGCGGTGGCTTTCATGTGGCCGGCATGGCGCACTACGCCAACACCGAGGATATCCGCCCGCTATTAACCGGGACTCAGACGGTGACTACCTTCGCCGTGCAACTGGCGACCTCGGTGCCAAAGATCGATATCCCGATTGGCCCCGCCGGGACCGCACAGACGGTGCGAATGCTTCCCGCTTATCGGTTAAATTCCCGTAACGGCGGGGGTACGTTGGTCGACTTCAAAATCGTGCGCGGCCACACCGAAATCGACAATACCCAAGTTGATTTGTCAGGGATCCCCTCTGGCAATCAAAATTACGGTAACCCCACCCCAGCGTTACCAACCGCTATGACGGGGACGGGGGTCTACCACGGCAAGTTCTACCTCAACTGGGAAGACTCCGAGCAAGGCGGCGACTTTGACCAGGACATGTGGGGGATCATGGATTACGTGGTCAACACCAACGTTAGCCCCGCCACCGTGAGTATCACCAGCGACGTAATCAGTACTTCGACTTTTAGAGAGCAGCTCTTTGGCTTCGTTTTGACCGGCACCACCAAAGATGGGTTTCACGCTTATTCAGGACTTGATAACGCGCAGTTTGATGATCCTGATATCACCCTGATTGACTGCAATGATGAACCCGGCGACGGCAATTGTGATCGCGATGACCTCGAACGGACCGAGACCTTTACCGTGGGATCGGCCACCGCTGATCTATTACCGGACCCCTTGCTTCTCGCCGCCAAGTACGGCGGCTTCGAGGACAGCAATGGCAACAAGATCCCCGATGTGACCGGTGAGTTCGACATTCGTGACTCCAACGGCAACAAAGTCGTGGGTGGTGATGGCACACCAGATACCTATTTTCTTGTGACCAACCCCGCGGCACTTGAAGAAGCCTTGCGCGCGGTGTTCAACCAAATTGTGGAACGCGTTTCCTCGGGTACCGCTGCCGCGGTGGTGGCCTCCGAGCAGGAAGGAACCGGCGCCGTGTTCCAGGCGCTCTACGATCCCATCAAAAGTGATACCGGTGGGCGCGAAGTTGAGTGGATTGGTACGCTGCAATCGCTGTTTGTCGACCCCAAAGGCTTTGTGCGCGAGGACGCCGATGGCGACGATGCACTGGATGGTTACAACGTCGATCCGGTGGTTGAAATTTTCTTTGATGCCACCGAGCGGCGCGCACGCGTTCGCCGCTTCACGCAGACGCTCGCCGATCCGTTTGACAAAGCAACCGCCACTCAAACCATTGTCGAGCTTGAAGAGCTTAAGACACTGTGGAACTCGCGAGAACAACTCTCAGCGGTAACTAACGTCACGACCCAGCGCGATGCCTTAACCGGCTCGCCAACGGCCTTAACGAGTGCTGCCAATGGACGGCACATTTTTACCTGGCTGGACGCCGACTACGACGATACGGTGGACACCGGCGAGGTGGTCGATTTCGACACCGTGACCTTCACCAGCGCGAACCACGGTTGGCTCGACCAGACCAACGAAGCGAACGCCGACAAACTTGTGAACTATATTCGCGGCGCCGAGCAGACCGGCTTCCGCAATAGAGTGCTGGATTACGATGGCGATGGCACCACGGAAATTTTGCGCCTCGGCGATGTTGTGAACTCCACGCCAACGGTTTCCGGAGCACCGGCTGAAGCGTTTGATTTGATTTCTCTCGATCAAAGTTACTCGGCATTTCGTCAACAGTACGCCCAGCGGCGCAACGTCGTTTACGCTGGCGCCAACGATGGCATGCTGCATGCCTTTAATGGCGGCTTCTTCGATGCGGTGAACAACAAGTTCGTGACCAAACTGACCAGTGAGGTCGAGCATCCCCTGGGTGCCGAGATCTGGGCCTATGTGCCTAAAAATCTGCTGGGGCATCTCCAGTGGCTAGCAGAAGACGATTATCCCCATGTGTACTACATGGACGCGAAGCCGCTAGTTTTTGATGCGCGGGTGTTCACACCTGATGCCGATCACCCCGGGGGCTGGGGTACCCTACTCGTGGCGGGAATGCGCCTTGGGGGCAGCACCGCCGCAACCGCCATTGTCTTGGATACGGCAAACGATGGGGTTGGTGGTTCCGATACTAACGTGACCTCACCCAACGATGACGTCACCACCAAATCGGCGTTCGTGGTACTCGATGTCACCAACCCCGAAAAACCGCCGAGCGTTATCGCGGAGCTGTCGCCCGATAACTTGGGCTACACCACATCCACACCCGCGGTAGCCGCAATCGCGACCCCCAGCGGCACCCTGGGCACGGACGACAACAAGTGGTACCTACTGTTTGGCAATGGTCCGAACAATCTCGGCACCGTTGAATTCACGCCCGATCGAGCGAGCATTTTTGGCTATGACTTGGGCGAATTGATTGCCGGCAATGCCGCGCAACTCACCACCGGGCCATTCGTTGATGGCAGTGGCGGCTTTATCGAAGTTGGGGGCGGCAACACTGGCCGCGGCTTCGTTGGCGGGATCACCGTGACCGACCAAGACCTGGATATGCAAGCAGAAGCCTTTTACTTTGGCACCATCGGGCGGCAATTAGGCGACATTGGCGGATTGTATCGCGTGACCATTGCGGAGAACGCGGCGGTCAGTTCGTGGGCGTCCAACGAGTTCGAATTACTGGACGCCGATCGGCCGATGACGGCAACGCCGTCGGTCACCATCGACTCCAAGGGCAACACCTGGGTGCTGGCAGGCTCCGGGCGGCTGTTTGTGGACGCCGATAAATCGACCACCTCCCAGCAGGCACTCTACGGGATCCTCGATCCAAACCCGCTCACCAACACCTCGAGTTCGACCAAGGTCAACAAGAATAATTTGGAAGACGTGACCTCCTACATCACTTACGCCGATGGCAAAATTGAAACCGACGGTGTCGCGGGCAGCAGCGCCGGCGATGAAACCTTCGAAGTGGTCGCCGCCCGCGTGGAGGCGAATAACGGCTGGATTTTCAAATACGATACCCCGACCGGTTCGCCCTCGGAGCGTTCGATTTCCAATTCAACCTTGCTGGGTGGGATCCTGTTCAACACCGCTTTCTCGCCCACCACCGATCTATGCGGCGCCGAGGGCACCAGCCGCATCATCGCGCGGGGCTTCAACACCGGCTTGGTGCCCAAGGAAGGCGTTTTCGGTAGCACGCCCTGTGGCGGCTCGTGCCCAGGTGGCGTTGATACCGCGATCGGTGAGTTTGATTTAGGCGCGGGTCTCGCATCGTCACCAAGTATCCATATTGGCGACCAAGATGTGCCCGGCAAGGTCACGGTAATTGTGCAACAATCAACCGGCGCTATTACCGGCACGGAGGCGCAAACCCTGGGCGGTATCAATAGTGGTGAGGTCTCCTGGCGCGAATTCATTGGCCAATAGGCACCTCCGATAGGAAACAAGCATCATGATTTACACCAAGAAGCAACACGGGTTTACCCTCATGGAGTTGATGATCACTGTGGTGATCATTGGCATTCTGGCGGCCGTGGCCTATCCGCAATACAACAACTACACCAAGCGCGCGCGCCGCGGCGAGGCACGGAATTTCTTGATCGACGCGGCCGCCCGGCAAGAACGTTACTACTTCGATAACAATAGCTATGCGAACACCACCGCCTTGCTCGGCTATGCCAGCGCCAACTCGGAGAACAATTGGTACACGCTCGGCATTGCCGCAGGCGCCACCAGCGATATCACCACGAGCTACACCATGACCGCGACCCGTGCCGGCGTGATGGTCGGCGATGAATGCGGCAACTACACATTGGATAGCCGCGGTACCGAAGGCCTCGCCAGCAGCAGCGAGGCCGTGGCCGATTGCTGGGCACGTTAGCGCCCCCCTATGCGAACGATCACGCCGGCCTTCCTCATCCTCACCCTCACCGGTGTGGAGGTTATTGCTAAAGACTTCTATCGTTGGACCGACGACGAACATGTGGTGCACTACACCGACAAGGCCCCGGTCGCCGAGCAGGTGGAGCCAGTTCCAGTCTTTGCTGGCCACGACGAGGATCACGAAGAGAAACTTGAGGAATTGCGGCGCCAATCATATTTGCTGACCAAAAAACGCGAACAAAAACGCAAGGCCGATAACGAAGCGCGGGCCGCTGAGGATAAGCTTGCCGCCCACTGTCAGAAAGCACAGGAAACGGTCGCCTCAGTACAGCTCACCCCGCGCCGCCAAACGGTGAACGCGCAGGGAGAGCGCGAGTATATGACTCCAGAGCAACGCGAAGCGTGGGTTAACCACGCGCAGGGCCAAATCGATCAGCACTGTAAGTAGCGCGCCTCGCTAATGGGCGCGATTCTATGCTTCCGCGCCGGCCGCCTTGGCCTTCATCAACGCCTTAGGCAAACTGAAGGTCACTTCTTCTTTGATCCCGGGTACCTCGTTGACCGCGCGGCCACCCCAAGAGCGGAGTCTTTCAACCACTTGTTCGACCAGCACCTCGGGCGCTGAGGCGCCGGCGGTAACGCCGACGCTGGTTTTGCCTTCGGCCCACTCGGGGCGGATCTCGTCGGCGCTGTCAATTAAGAATGCCGGGATCCCTTGTTTCTCCGCGATCTCTTTGAGCCGGGTTGAGTTACTGCTCGTTTGCGACCCCACCACCAAAATCAAATCGCAGTACTGCACTAACTTCTTGACCGCGTCCTGACGATTCTGGGTGGCGTAACAAATGTCTTCTTTTTTGGGGCCGACGATTTCCGGGAAACGCTCACGGAGTGCATCAATAACTTCCGCCGTGTCGTCCATTGATAAGGTTGTTTGGGTCACGAACGCCAGAAAAGCAGGGTCTTTGACCTCCAACTTCCAAACGTCGTCCACTGATTCAACGAGATACATCCCGCCTTTTTCGGTCGACCGATACTGGCCAAGCGTTCCTTCGACCTCGGGATGCCCTTCGTGACCGATCAAAATGCACTCGCGGCCTTCTTTTTGATACTGACCGACTTCCATATGAACTTTGGTGACCAGCGGGCAAATCGCGTCGAAAACCCGTAAATCCCGCCGTGCCGCCTCTTCTCGAACGGCCTTGGCAACCCCATGCGCGCTGAAGATCACTGTCGCGTCGTCGGGCACCTCATGCAGTTCATCGACGAAAATTGCGCCCTTCTGTCGCAACCGATCGACAACATATTTGTTGTGCACAACCTCATGGCGCACGTAAACAGGTGCGCCAAAGATGGCGAGCGCGTTTTCGACAATTCCAATTGCGCGGTCCACCCCAGCGCAAAAACCGCGCGGATTTGCGAGATGAATTTCCATGCAGTGATCCGAAATATCAGGGTGAGTGGATTATACGTGCTTAACTCTGTGATTGCGTTAGATTTTTCTCGGCACTCGTATCACCACCGTAAACGATCAGCATTCCAGCGCCCAGGCAGATCGCCGAGTCGGCCAAATTAAACGCCGGCCAGTACCAATCTTGGTAATAGAGTTGAATAAAATCCACGACATACCCCAAAGTCACACGATCGGCGAGATTCCCCAAGGCGCCGCCGAGGATCAACGCCAACGCCGTTGGCATCCAGACACGGGCGCGCTCAATGCGGGCGAGCCACACCGCGATCCCGATACTGACCACGCCCGCGAGGCCGATGAAGAACCAGCGCTGCCAACCCGAAGCGCTGTCCAACAGACTAAACGCCGCGCCGGTATTGAACAGCAATGTGAGGTTGAAAAAGCCGGGAACCACCGCAACCGGTGAGGCGTACGCCAATTGCGCGAGAGCGGCTTGCTTGGTGATCTGATCGGCTGCGATCACGAAACCCGCGAGCAGGTACCACCGCGCGCGGTTCCACATTTCAGACAGCCGCGAGGAAAGCACGAGCGGCATCGCAATCTCGCGCAATCTGCTCGGCCATGGCATCAAAGGACTCAAAATTCATGTCGTCCCTAACACGCTCCAAGAACTCGACCCGCACGGTGCGCCCGTAAACCTCACTGTCAAAATCAAAAATGTGCACTTCAAGCACAAATTTTGGGTCGTCGATGATCGGACGAGACCCAACGTAGCCGACTCCTTCAAGCGGCTCATCGGCAAGCCCGTGGACCCTTACGGCAAAAATGCCATTAAGGGGCGATTTCAAACGATTCAAATTCAAGTTAACGGTTGGGAAACCCCATTCGCGCCCCTGTTGGTGCCCGTGAACGATATGTCCAGAAATCGAATAGGGGCGACCGAGCATAAACGCGGCCTCGGACAAATATCCGTCGCGCAACAGGCCCCGGATCGCA
>JBCCEV010000178.1:0-7817 GCA_039030125.1 Pseudomonadota bacterium
GGGCATTCCGATAATGAATAAACTGCGCGATTTTTGCGCCAAATCATCGTGGCCTAATTCAACGAGCCGCTCTCTAGACCCATTGGCGATCACCGCGTCGATAAATCGAGATTGCGCGTCGCCGTCGAAGGCCGCCCCATTGCGGCGTAGGTCATTCGCTTTCCGGTATGCGGCGAAGGCTTCGTCAAAGCGGCTAAGTTCATCGTTGAATTTACCAAGCGCGAAGTACATGTCCGCCTCATATTGGGGCGCCATTCGGGGCGAACTCAGCGCCGCATTGATCTTCTCGATCCACTCCTGCGCGCCTTCGCCTTGGGCATTTGCGTAAGCCAAACTTTTATAGCTCGGTCCGAATCCCGCATCCAGACTAATTGCATCGAGAAAAAGTTGATTGGCTTGTCGGTCCTCGCCCTGAGCCTGTAGGCACATTCCGAGGTTGTCGAGCAAGCGGGACGACTTTGGTGCGAGCGCCACGCCGCGCTCGAAACACCCCCGCGCTGCCTCCACATGGTTGAGCGCGTAGTGGGTGATACCAAGTTCATCCCAAGCCGCAACGTGATTTGGATCGGTATCACCTAGGGCCTCGAATTGGGCGATTGCCGCCGGCAAGTCACCGGATAACCTCAAACAACGGCCATAGGCAAGCAGGACATCAGAATCATCTGCTGCCAGCGTCCGAGCGCGCTCAAAAACCGTCAATGCCTCATTAATGCGGCCACAAGCTTGCAATGCCAGCGCATAGTTAAGTGATCCTTGAGCGAAATCGGGGGCTAATCGTGACAACCGGAACAACAGCTTTGAGGCGTCATGCGGTTTCCCCATCTGCCTGAGCAAATTGCCTAAATTGTTCAGTGCGTCCACGTAGTCGGGACGTATTTTGAGGGCTTTACGGTAATGCTTTTCGGCATCGCTATGGCGCGCGAGGCCAAGATAACAATTGGCAAGATTAAAATGCGCCTCCGCGAATCGTGGCCGCTGTTTTACGGCCTTCACGAAATGCTCAAGAGCAAGCTCAACGCGCTGTTGCTGCAAACAGGCCATTGCGAAGTTATTCAGGAAATCTGCGTTCTCAGGTTCAATCGCAAGCGCGCGCTCGATCAGCATCGCACCAGCACCCAGATTGCCGCTCTGAATGCCAATGAGCCCCAACATGTTCAACGCCCCAGCATGAGCAGGCTGCCCACGTAGGACCTCTCGGTAGAGGTACTCCGCTTGTTGAATGTCGCCTTGCTGATGCGCGGTTAAGGCGTTGGCGAACAGTTGCTCGGGAGCGAGCCCCGAATTTGTTTGGGTCATAAGTGCTTTCTCAACCGCCGGCAACTGGCGGCCAGATCGCTAAGGTATCACCTGCGGTAAGGGTTTGAGAAAGTCGTGCGTCGGGAGGTACGAAGACACCATTAACCAACACCAGGTGCGCTGATTTTTCGGGGACATTAAATCTTGCGATGATGTCGGCGACCGTGGCGCCTTGTTCAACATCCACGGCGATTTGGTTTCGGTGCGCCTCGCGCGGCAGATACTTGGCGAGAGACGCATAAAGCTTGAAGGTGATCTTCATCACAGCATTAGGCCGGCCGTGGCGCGCAAGAAAATACCGCGCCATGCATCAATTGGGTGCTACAGAACTGACGCGTTGAACCCGAGGGCGTGAGTATTGGCGAGGTACGCTTCCATAACCCGTGTGGGATCGGCGATGAGCTTGTCCTTCCAGTCTCCTAGGCGTGTTTTGGATTGAATTAAACCGCGCAACACACCGACGTGCTCAGTCAGACCTAAACTGGTGGCGCCAACCAAGACGTCGTCCTCGAATTGAAGATTCAAATACCGATACCGTTCTGGATTGTGGAGTTCGGCGCTTTCCCCGTTGTCCTTCCCCATCCACAAGCCAAACGAACTGGAAATCAGGCCGAGGGTATCGAGCACATTCATATTAACGCTTCCCTGATGTTGCGCACCGGCAAAGCCAACCATGTTTCTAGCCGCCAACTGACCATGCTCCGCCGCCGTGGGTTGAATTGCTTGAACCGAATATTCGCCGGTAGAGAAATCAATTCCTTCCGCGACATCGCCAGCGGCGAAGATATTCAAATCATTAGTCTGCATGCGCCGGTTAACTAAGATCCCGTGGTTGGTTTCGACCCCAGAGCCTGTCAAAAAAGAGATATTGGGTCTTACACCTGTTGCCGCGACAATGAGATCGGCGTTTATGGTCTCGCCAGAGCTAAGTGTAACGTCATAGTCACCGTTGACCTGTTCAATCCCAGTGACCTGGGTTGAGGTGTGTACCTTCACACCTTTCGCCTCGCACCAAGCCTTAATCATGTTTCCGGCGGTGTCGTTCATCATGCGGGGCACCATCCGGTCTTCCATTTCGATGACCGTCAAATCGGCGCCGCTTTTGGCAAGCGCCTCCAGAATAATGCAGCCGATAAAACCGGCACCCATCAAAACCACGCGCGCCCCTGGTTTGGCGGTCCGCACAATCCGCCGCGCGTCTGCCAAGGTCCAGCATGAGGTAACACCGGGCAGATCAATTCCGGCGATCGGCGGTGCCGTCGGGCGCGAACCAGTCGCCAGCAGCAGCTTGTCGTAGTGAACTCTCGCGCCACCTTCGAGCGAGAGTTGCTGAGTGGCGCGCTCAATGGATGCAACTTTTCCTTCGACGATATCAATTCGCTGTTTTAGGAAATGATTATCGCTTTTCCTCAGGTGGGTACCCTGTTCTTCAATTTGGTTAATCAAGAAATAGGGGATCGCCATCCTTGAATATGGTGGCTCAGGCTCATCGCCAATTAGCGTGACCGTCGCATCGGAATCGAGCTTCCTTAACGCTTCCGCCGCGATCACGCCGGCAGGTCCGGCACCGACAACAACGTGCTGCATGATTAACGCCTCCTCGGTTTACGAGATTTGCGGGCTAAACCGCCAAACGGGTGAGAGTTTCGTCGGTCGGGATCCCGTCAACGGACCACCCGCGCGCTGAGTAATACTGTGGAAGCATCTTATCGAGCTCATTGACCTTGCCCTTGGCGGGTCCTGTTTTCGCGGCGTCTTTCAAAAGGCGCTTCGGCAACGTGTCGTCCGCCGCCGTTAACCCCGCATCCATATTGAACTTACGTTCGAGATTCCAAATGCGCTCGCCGGCTTCGAGCATCGACTCAGCGGTCCAGGTCCCCTCGCACGCCGCGGCAATCTGAGGGGCAATATCCTCTAGCGTCCATGCAAAGGTCGTAAAAACGCACAGCCCGGAGGAGTCAACCGCGGCCGTCGCGTCTTGGAAGGCTTTAACTAACTCCGCCTTTCCGTCGGTCTCTAGTGGATCGGTCTTCTCGGGAACCCCAAGAATTTCCGATGAAACCGTATAACCGCGAAGATGACAGGCACCCCGGTTGGAGGTTGCGTACGCAAGCCCCATACCCTGGATGCCGCGTGGGTCATAAGCTGGGAATTCTTGTCCCTTAACGGTCATGGAGAGATCGGGATGCCCGTATTTTTCGCACAAACGTTTGGAGCCCAGACCCAGATCCTTGCCGAATCCCTCGCCGGTGGAAACGAGTTCCGCCGACTTCGTGAGCGCTTCAGCCGAGCCGAATTTGAGTTCCAAACCGTCGGTATCCTCGGTGGTTATCGCGCCGATCTCGAATAACTCCATTGCCGCAGCCACGGTCGCCCCGAAAGAGATGGGGTCGTAGCCGTCTTCGTTGCAAAGAAAATTCGCGTAAGTGAGGGCATCAAGATCGTCGATCCCGGTGTCGGATCCCAGCGCCCATGCCGCTTCATACTCCAACCCACCCGACGCACCCGTGAAATCGGGGCGGTTCTCAATGGTGTAGTGCTCTGGGTCAATGGTGGAAATACGTCCGCACGCGATGGTGCAGCCAAAACAAGCTGCGTTGGTGACCAGATTCGGCTTGCCATCGCTCTCGCGCGGTTCATGCATCGCTTCCGCCGAGATATTGCTGGCACCTTCAAACTGCACTTCACGCATGTTGCGGGTCGGCATTGCGCCAACCTCGTTGATGACATTCATCAATACCTGAGTGCCCATCGCCGGCAAGCCTTCACCGGTAACCGCATTTTCCGCGAGCGTTGCTTTGCCTTCGGCGGTGGCCTTGAAAAAGGCTTTGGGGTCTCTGACGTTGCCAACGCCCAACGTGCCCCGGCAAACGACGGCCTTGAGGTTTTTAGAGGCCATCACCGTACCAACGCCGGAACGTCCCGCGGCACGATGAAGATCATTGACGACCGCGGCATAAAGACAGCCCGCTTCGGCGGAGCGACCCACGCAGGCAATTCGAATTTTCGGATCTTGATACTTGGTGTGCAGGATCTCATCGGTCTCCCACACCGATTTACCCCACAACTGTGCGGCGTCGCAGAGTTCAACCTGGTCGTTTTCGACGTAGAGATACACCGGCGTGGAGGCCTTCCCTTCAAAAATGATCATGTCCCATCCGGCATGCTTAAGTTCGGCGCCGATGAAGCCACCGGAATTTGAACAGGCGATCGCGCCCGTCAAAGGACTCTTGGTGATCACCGAATAGCGACCACCCGTCGATGCCATGGTGCCGGTGAGCGGACCGGTCGCCATGATGAGCTTATTGTCCGGCGCCAAGGCATCGACCTTGGGATCGATTTCCTCGGCCAGGTATTTGGATGCCAGCCCGCGTTGGCCGAGATATTTCTCCGCCCACTCCATATTCAGCGGTTCGTCAGTGATGCTTCTTGTCGTCAAATTTACGCGTAACAACTTTCTTGCCCAGGACATGAAGGTCTCCTTTAAGCGTGCTTATTGAGAAGGGATGGTTTGCGCGGCGTGCGCGCGCATCCGTTGGAGACCCGCGTGCTCGGCGTCTACGTAGGTGATTGCCTCGGTCGGACACGCGTCGGCACAAGCCGGCTCGCCCCCACAAAGATCGCATTTGATCACCTTTCCCGAGCTCGCGTTATAGTTCACCGTGCCGAACGGACAAGCGATTGTGCAGACCTTACATCCAACACAGATATCCTCAATCACTTCTTTAGCGCCGGTATTTTCGTTAATCACGATCGCTTCCACGGGACACGCGTGCAGACACCATGCTTCCGCGCATTGTGAGCAGGTGTATGGCGCGAAGCGCCCCTGCTCATGGAAAGTAAAAACTTTGATCCGTGATTTGGAAGGATTGAAAACGCCTTCGTTTTCATAGCTGCAAGCCATCTCGCATTGGAGACATCCGGTACATTTTTCAGGTTCGAGTTGCAGGGCCTTAAGCATTGGGTAGGTACTCCTTAAGTTCGAATCGAGTATCGAAATAGGATGCGGTGCGGGCGAAGGCGCAGAGCAGAACCCGCGGCGACAACCGCAGGAATAATTCCCCCCTAAACGAGCAGTAATTTAGGGGTCTTTGAATTAAAATTCGTCGCGCCTCTCTCGCGACCAATGGCCAGCAGACTATCACAGTCGCTCGCTTCACCAAGCGAATGAGAACTAATTGCAATTGCACAAATAACTCCGGAAATCACCTCAAAAAAATGACGCCGAATGCTGTGTTCACCGACTTGCTGACATTGATCAAATACGCGCTCTTTACGGCCCTGTTTACGAGCGCAACCAACGCTATCGCCGAAACCTTCGTCATTGTTTTTGTGGGAGACACTGACAGCGCCGGTTATCGCGGTGCAAAACAAGGGTTCAAAGAAGCGAACGCCCAGGGGCGTTTTCTGGGACACACGTTCGATTTGATCCATGCTGTCGCTCCCCGCGACCTGCCCGAGCAAGACGTCGTTGCGATTGTCGCCGACCAGACGCCACTGCGCTTGCTGCAAATCACCGAGCGCGCCGCTGGAACCGCAGTACTTAATGTGAGTGCCGAAGACGACGAACTACGCGAGGAATGCCGCGAAAACTTACTGCACACCATTCCCAGCCGCGCCATGCGTGACGACGCCATTCAGCAATGGTTGCGCAAAGTCCCGGGCTCGCCCGCGAGCGCGCAAGCCTGGCATAAAGACTTCAAAAAATACGCCGCGGCCCAACTCAACAAACGCTACACCGAATCCTTTAGCGAACCGATGAACGATGTCGCCTGGGCCGCTTGGGCGGCGGTAAAAATGGTTTCCGATCTCGCCGTGCGCGGTGACGCCTCGGAACCTAGCGCTATGCTCGATAGTCTAAAGGAAAATCTGGAATTCGATGGACAAAAAGGGGCCGCCATGAGTTTCAGGCCGACCGGCCAATTACGACAGCCAATGTTGCTGGTAAATGACGGTAAATTAGTGGGAGAAGCGCCCGTGCGAGGCGTGGTGGCGATTACCAATTTAGACAGTCTTGGCATGGCGGAGTGTCCGAAATGACGAATATCCAGTGGAGAAAAACGATGGGTGCCTTAATTCACAGTGGCTTGATCACGCTAATACTAGCGGTGAGTACGGCTAATGCCGCGACTATTTATGTCACCAACGAAAAAGACAACACGGTGAGTGTGATCGACGGTGCCACTAACACAGTCATCAACACGATTAGCGTTGGCAAACGCCCTCGCGGGATCGGAGTCTCGCCGGATGGCAGCGAAATTTATGTCGCGGTGAGTCTCGACAACCGTATCGACGTCATCGATCCAGCGAAAGCCGAAGTCGTCCGACATTTTGAAAGCGGCGACGACCCCGAGGCATTCGACATCCATCCCAACGGCAATATTTACATCTCTAACGAAGAGGATGCCAAAGCGTCGGTTTTCAACCCCAAAACCGGTGAGTTGGTTGCCGAGATCGAAGTTGGTATCGAACCTGAAGGTGTCGCCATTTCACCCGATGGCAAGCACGTCATCGTGACGAGTGAGTCGACCAACATGCTTCACATCATTACCGTGCCTGAGCATGCGATCTCACAGAATATTCTGGTTGGCCACCGTCCGCGCTCCGCGACGTTCAGCAAAGATAACAAAACTGCTTACGCGACCTCCGAGATCAGTGGCGAAGTGAAGAAGGTTGACGTCATCAGCGGCACCATCATCGGCACGGGGTCGCTCGGCAACGACAAAGCGAAACCAAAAGATCTTTTGCTCACCCCGGATGAAAGCAAGCTTTATGTCGCCGGCGGGCGTGCCAACACAATCTATGTGCTCGACCCCGCGTCGCTCGAAATGCTAAAGGCGATACCAGTCGGAAAACGGGTCTGGGGTTTGGCGATGACCGAAGCCGGTGACCGCCTCTACACGACTGATGGTGTCTCCAATCAAGTCTCGGTGATCGACACGGCTACCGATACGGTGGTCGCGACTATCCCCACCGGCAATTTTCCTTGGGGCGTCACCATTGTTGAGTAGCGGGTAAAGAAAAGGGTGCTAACCGGTGGCGGAGGAAGCTGCCACCGGTTAGCCGCGCAACGCAACTTAGCGTTGGCGATTGATGAGCGTGGCGCCAAACGCCGCCAACATCGCAGACGCGGTCAGTAGCATCGGCAGAGTCAACAACGGCACTTGTTTAACCGGACACACGTCGCCCTCGTCAATTTCGCCATTACAGTTGTTATCGACGCCATCGCACAATTCGGTCGCGCCGGGATTGACCAATGGATCGTTGTCGTTACAGTCAACGCCGGCATCGAAGCCATCACCATCCACATCGACCCCGCTAGAGAACACAAAACCCGGTACAAAGATCTCAAATAGCTGCTGCCCTTCTTCGCCACCTTGATAGACACTTAAGGCGTTGGGGACTGTTTTGTAGGCTGGCGCATCGCTTTTCAAATAGAACAGTCCCGACCAGGGATTACCCTCACTGACATTAATATCGGTCTGAAACTTGATTGTGTCTGGGTGAAACGTCTCAACACC
>JBCCEV010000179.1:0-7806 GCA_039030125.1 Pseudomonadota bacterium
AGCTGGTCGTGGTCAGGTCAGACTTTCCGTCGGTCTAAATTCGAAACTGCTCCGCATCGTTAGCGAAAAATAAAACCACCGACTTTGAGTAGGAAGTCGTCAATGTAGGGCCCTTGTTCGTTACTGGTCGCATGCGCGGTTAATTTTACTTTCTGATCCTTGGGTAAGTCGTAGACCCCTAAATTTCCGGCATCGATTGGTCCAAAGTCGTTGAGAGATTCGGCGGTGAGCACGAAATCCAGATCGACGCCGCCAATCGTTCCCGGCCGGTCTATGGTGCCTTCTAGCGTCATCTGGGCCGCGCCATACGCGCCTTTCAGATCGATTTCCGCTGGAGTGTTTTGAACGAAACTCTCAAGCTGGCCAACGGTTCCTTCGAAGCTGATGGCATGCTTGCCTGAAATCGTTTCACCGGCGATCTGCAGGTTCTGGGTGGTTTCGTCGGCGACAATCGAGAGCCGATGTAACGGGTGGGTTTGCTCGGTGAGTGCCCAGCCGCTGTTGAATCGCAAATTTGCGTTGGTCAATGTGATTTCGGCAGGGAGCGGCAACGCTGCGAGATTGGTCATCTCAGCTGCATTAGCATTCTCGCGCTGCCAATTCGGGTTGCCGTGGTAGTCGGTCTCCAAATTCAACGTGAGCGTTTCAATCAACACGTGATGCGGTTTAAGTTGACCCCTTGAGGCCGCCCTAAGATCCGGGCGCACCACGATGCGCTCGATATCAACAATGTGGGGATGTGTGGCCCAGGGTTGATTCGCGGCGCGAACTTTATTAATCACTAGCGTTGGTAACGGAGCGAGTCCATAGCCGATGTCATCGATTTCAAATTTAAAGCCGGTCGCGTTGGTGAGGGCGTCGGCAAGTGGCGCCTTCAAGCGTTCATAATCAAAGTTGTGAACAGCCCATCCCAACCCAGCGACGAGGCTTAGCAATAGGCCGGCGATGATAAGGCAAATTTTTCGCAGCACTGACGAAGATCCCAAATTGCAGAGGTTGTTAGATGCCAGGCTCTCGATTGGTTCCATGCGATGCCCGCTTGATCAGCAACACTAGGCGTCAGTTTCGGCGAGCTCCGCAATCGTGCTAATCGATTCCCGGGTTTCGCTTTCCGGCACCCCGGCGATACGCATGCGGGTGACTACGATGTGGGTGGCGTCAAGGGCTTCTCGGTGCTCAGCCATTTTGTCGGCCACGAAATACCGATCGCCCAACATTGCCCAGTCATCGACCTGTGGAGAGGTTTTTAAACCGCGCGGTAACTCCATGTTGGCTAGACGGTCTCGAATATCATTGATCAGCGATGACTTATCGCTAACAAACATGGTGCGCATGATGGGTCGCGTCGTCATTGGCTCGTGACCGTGCTCAGCGATGGCTTCATCGTAGCGCTCATAGTTGGTCTTCAATTGTTCGAAAGTTTCGATGGGCGAGGCCAAGTAAGGCATACCTAGTCGTCCTGCTTGCTTCAATGCCTTGGGGCCAAACGCGGCGATCCACAACGGTGGATGCGGTTGCTGCGCGGGTTTTGGCATTACCACCACGGGCGACGAGCCGTCGTCGTGTAACGAAACCTCCTCTTGAGTCCAGGCCTTCAAAATCAGGTTCAAACACCATTCGAACAACTCACGCTTTTCTCCAGGTTCGATATCAAATGCATGCAGGGTTTCCTTGGAATAGCCTCGTCCTATCCCTAACAACACCCTGCCATTGGAGAGTTGATCGAGCACCGCCACTTGCTCGGCGGCGAGCAGGGGGTTGCGCAAAGGTAATAAGTACGATGTCGTCGCCAGACGCATGGTTTGGGTACCCGCCGCGATACCGGCCAGCAACATTAAGGGATCGGGTAGCGCTTGCGCATTGAAATGGTTTTCGGGCAACCAAAATGATTCGTAGCCGAGCGATTCGGCGAATGCGGCTTGCGCCGTAAGACCGCGTGCACTGAGGTCGTCAAAATTCCAGGGTGTGAGTCCGAGTCGCATTATTCAAAATTTAAACGATTGCTGAGAGAAAACGGCAAGCGTTTCATAAATACCGCCTTTGTCACGAGCGAGCGGGGCGATAATCGTGGTGTTGATACCCGCGCTGGCCTGGGCTTTGACGCGTTCGCGCACTTCTGCGGCGCTGCCAATCACGGCAATCTCGTCGATGAGCTCATCGCTCAACGCTTTAGTGGTGCGTTCGCGATCCTTGGCCTGCCAACCGGCGCTGATATCGGCGGCGACGTCGCCATACCCGGCCCAGCTTAAAAACGCATTGTAGACCGGTGTTGCGTAATAAGGTGCGAACCGCTCCCGGAATAAGTTCCGCCCCAGGGCTTTGTCGTCGGTGACCAGTACCATCGCGCGGTTCACGATTTCAATGTCGTCTGGCGTTTTGCCGGATTTCGCGGCACCGGATTTGACGTGGTCCAACATTTTCGGCAGCGCTGAGGATGGCCATAGGTTGAAAATAATACCGTCGCCATGCTGCGCGGCCATTTCGATCATTTTCGGCCGCAGTGCGGCCATGTAGATCGGAATTTGCGTTTTGCTCGGTGCTTGCTGATAACCGGCGCTGAATACGGTCTGCTGTTTGGTGAAACTCGTTTTCTCGCCGGCAAGGATCGCTCGCACCAGCGCGGCGGTTTCCCTGACCCGGGTAAGTGGTTTGACCATTGGCACGCCGTTGAAACGCTCGACGATGGTGTGGCTCGACGCCCCCAAACCGAGTACGAAGCGGCCCGGCAGCAGTTGCCCGACTAAATCGGCCATTGCGGCGATGACCGGTGGTGTGCGGGTGTAGACCGGTACGATCGCGGTCCCAATCCGCAGCGTCGGCGCGTATGGCGCAATGATCGCGGCTAAGGTGAGGCTGTCTGGTGAGCCGGGATCGGCGAACCACGCATCGGTGAAGCCTTGTTCCTCAGTCCATTTAATGAGCTCAATGGTGTCCTCAATACGCGGGCCTAGCGGCAAGGTGACCGCGATACGGGATGCAAGTGGCATCGCGCTAGTCTACAAGATGGCAGTCGGCGGTTGGGCGGTATGAGAAACCTTGCGTGCGCCTTATCATTGCCAGGTCAGGGGATCATCGAGCGCCAAACTATGGACGAAATTTCGCTTTCCGATCGCGCCGCCGTTACCGGGGTTGGCGAAACGCCCTATGGCCGCGATTCGGATAAGAACCAAGCTGAACTCACTTTCCAAGCCTCCTTAGCCGCGATTGCCGACGCTGGACTTGACCCCAAGGACATCGATGGGGTGATCCCCTACGCCATGGGCGGTGTGGTTGCCGAAGATTTCGTCACCAATTTCGATTTGCCGAACCTGCGCTATTCGGCTGTCACCCCAATGGGTGGTGCAAGCGCGGTCGCGGCCGTGCAAAGCGCCGCGATGGCGGTGGCCACGGGCGTTGCGAACCATGTGTTGATTTGTCTGGGACGCGGGAGCATTTCTGATGGTGGGCGGGCGCCCGATCGGATCAGCGAAATGCCGCAGTTTGGTCTTGTTGCAGAATTCGAGATGGCATTGGGCGCGAACGGGCCGGCGCAGTTTTACGCGCCGATGGCCCGCCGGCATATGGAGCTTTACGGAACCCAAAGCGAGCAGTTTGCCGAGGTCGCGATGGCCTGTCGTGCGAACGCGATCCGCCACGACAACGCCATGATGCAAAAACCAATGACGCTTGAGGATCACCAGGCCTCACGGATGATTGCTGATCCCCTGCGTTTATTCGACTGCTGCTTAGAAAGCTGCGGTGCCGCGGCCGTCGTGATCAGCGCCGCTGAGCGGGCGCGTGACCTGGCCAAGCCGCCGGTTTACATCAGCGGTGTCGCCGAGGGCCACCCCGAATCGCCGAGCGCGATCACACAGCGTCAGGAAATGACGCGGCTTGGGATCGCAGAGGCCGCGCCACGGGCTTTCGAGATGGCGGGCGTCACCCACAAAGATATTGATGTCGCCGAGATCTATGACTGTTTTACCTATATCGTCCTGTGTCAGCTTGAAGACATGGGCTTTTGCGAAAAAGGCGAGGGTGGTGAGTACGTGCAAGGCGGCCGGCTTGCGATCGATGGCGAGCTGCCCATCAACACGCATGGGGGATTACTGTCGCAGGCGCATATCGCGGGCATGAACCATATTGTTGAGTTAGCGCGCCAGTTGCGCGGTGAAGCCGGCAATCGACAAGTCAAAGATGCTGAGGTTGGTCTGGTGACCGGCTATGGTGATCTGGGGGACGGCTCAATTGCCGTGATGCATCGATGAGTGCTTTGCCCGACCCGCCCGCGCCACGTAAGTCGGCACTTAATGAACCTTACTGGCAGGGTCTGCGGGAAGGCCGCTTGGTGGTGCAATCTTGCGCGAATTGCCGGCGTATTCGTCATTACCCGCGTCCGGTTTGTCCGAGCTGCTATTCAATGGCGGTGGACTGGATCGACGCCTCACTCACCGGTAAAGTTCATAGCTGGATGGTTGCTTATCATCCGTTTCATCCCGGTTTCAAAGGTAAAACGCCTTACACGTTAATTACCGCCGACATGGACGATGGGTTTCGGGTTGTCGCACCTTTGGTCGGCGCGGGTGATTTGCAGATCGGCGCCGATGTAGCGATTGAATTTAATCGCGTTAATCCAGATCTCGCGTTGCCTCAAATCGTGCTGAGCCGTTCATGAGCAATCTTATTGACGATGAAATGCGCAAGTGGATCGGGCGCGAAGATCCCGAGGTGCGAATGGAAGTCACGCGCCGCGACATCGTTAAGTACGCGATCGCAACCGAGCAACAGCAGGAAAAATATCTGCGCGGCGATGAAGCGCCACCCATGTTTCTTTTCGCCGCCGACAGGCCGCTTCGCGCGTTAGACGAACTTGGCCCAGACGGCTTGCCAACCGATGGCATGGGACCGCCGCTGCCGTTGAAGCGGGTGATGGCCGGGGGTACCAAACAACGCTATTACCGCGCCATCAAAGCAGGGGATGTGTTAATTCTTAAACGCAAGTTAACCGACATGTTCGAGAAGCAAGGTTCGAGCGGACCGCTGATTTTTCTTGAGTATTTAATTACGGTTACAACGGAAGATGGCGAGCTGGTGCTCGAAGAAACGATGCGACGGATCAATCGTTAGGAATATCCGATGCCAAAATTGCATGAACTCAAAGTCGGTCTCGAGATCCCCGCACGAACGTTTGAGGCGACGGAAGTGTCGTTATTTTTGTACAACGCGGCGATTTGGAATCCGCACCGGATCCATTACGACGAACCCTACACGACACGGGTCGAAAAACATCCAGGCGTCGTGATCGATGGGCCATTGCAGGGCGATTGGTTAACCCAGGCGGTGGTGAATTGGTTGAGCGATGATGGGACACTGATCGAGTTTGAATATGCCAACCGCAAAGCCTCTTACTTGGGCGAAAAACTAACGACCGGTGGCATTGTGCGGGACATCGAGGCTGAGGAGAGTATCGTTGCGTTAGAGCTGTGGGTTAAAAACGAAGCGGGCGACATCACCACCCCGGGTAGCGCCAAGGTTCTCTTCGACGCACGCGCCAATTGAGTATCGAGTCCCGAGCCGAGTAAATTCGATGTGAGCACCCACGCAGCAACCGGTAACTCGCCCAACGCCCTCAGCGGGTGCCGCGATTAAGAAGCAAGGAGAAAAGTCATGAGCGAACCCCAATCGAGCTCGGCCCACGGGAAAAACCTATTGGTCGAAGCGGAGGACTTTGACGAATACGGAGGCTGGGTGCTCGATTCGCAGTTCGAAACCATTATGGGTTCGCCTTATCTTTTGGCGCATGGTCTGGGGCAGCCGGTAGCCGACGCAACAACCACGGTGAATCTTGAAAAAAGTGGCGAGTATGAAGTTTGGGTGCGCGCCAAGGACTGGGTGCCGGGGCACCATCCGGGCCGCTTCAAACTGTCAATTAATGATCAAACCCTGGAGACTGAATTTGGCGCCAATGACCAGGATTGGTCGTGGCAAGCGGCCGGTAAGATCGCGCTCGAGGCTGGTGATTTAAGCCTTGCGCTGCACGATCTCACCGGCTTTTGCGGGCGCTGTGACGCGATCTTTCTGAGCGCCGATGGCACCGTTCCACCCAACGCGATTAATGAGGAAAGCCGCGCCTGGCGCAAAGCCATGCGTGGACTCCCCGCCGAGCCGCTTGATGCTGGCGATTTCGACGTTGTCGTGGTTGGCGGTGGGATTTCCGGGTGCGCCGCGGCACTCGCTGCGGCCCGGCTGGGCCAGACTGTCGCGCTCATCCATGATCGTCCCGTGCTGGGCGGCAATGCGAGTAAAGAAATTGGATTAATGCCTCGCGGTTCCCAAGGCGCGTTGCTGCAGGAGCTCTCAGAGCGGACGCCGGACGGTGACCTCATGGCCTTGCAGTTGCTTGAAGCCGAGCCGACCGCGAGCGTGTTCCTTGAGCACCGCGTGATCGCGACCGAGATTGCCGATAACAAAATCATGTCTGTTGATGCCATTGAGGCTCGCGGCGGTCACGAACACCGTTTCACCGCCAAGGTTTTTATCGATACCAGCGGGGTTGCCAAGCTTGGCCTCATCGCCGGCGCGGAAACCATGTATGGCCGCGAAGCGCAATCGGAGTACGGCGAATCCTATGCGCCCGAGCAGAGTGACGACATGCACCATGGCAATACTTTGTTTTTCCGCACCGGAATGCGCGAAGAACCGGCGCCATTCCCCGACGTGCCCTGGGCCACCGAGGTTGCCAAGGACTACGCCAATCTAAGCGGTCAGCTCATCGAACCGGGGCTCGAGAACGGGCCGGGTCCGGTTGCCGGTGATAACCCCAATACCCCAACATTCCAGTTCAAGAAAACGGCCGATAATTCTGGAGACTCGTTTCCCGCGACCCACTTCTGGGAATATGGCCAATGGCTGGATCCGTACACTGAGAGTGAACACATCCGTGACTACTTGATGCGCGCATTGTTTGGGACCTTCTCCAACGTCAAGCGGCTTGAACCAGAGCAATACGCGAATCTCTCATTCGAATGGATGGCCTATGTGCCCGCGCAGGGCGAATTTCATCGCTATCGGGGTGACTACGTACTGACGGAGAATGACATCACGAACCACACCACCTTCGATGACGGATTGATCGCCAACGATGGTTCATTCTGCATCCATTGTGCATGGGGTAAGGATGAAGACGCGCCCTATGACTTCCGGCTGAAGGATTGGATCTGGGACAGCCGCGACCGAGCGCCGTATTTCGTTCCTTTTCGCTGTTTGTATTCGGCCAATATCCAGAACCTGATGGTCGCCGGAAAACACATCAGTGTGTCATCGGTGGCCAGCTCTTCAACGAAATTCATGGGTAACGGGGCGCAGCATGGTGTTGCCGTTGCTGCCGCTGCATCGTTATGCAACAAGTACGATACCTCACCGCGGGGGCTGGTCGAAAATCATCTCAATGAATTGAAAGCGCTGCTCCATGAACTCACCCATTGCGATCACGATCTTGATCACAACCCGCCCATCAGCAAATTCAAACCCGTATTTACCTGATCCCTCGATTGATACCGCGCACCGCGTGCGCGGTCGAAATCGGTTTTAAATCGGGTGCGTTAAGCGTATTGCCAGATCAGCATCTGGCATGAGAGCTATCTCACAACATCAGATTTAACACTTTGTTAGCTTTCGAAGCATCAATGGGGGCCCCGGATGCTCTTAGTTCGATCTGTCACTCGCGTGGTCATCGCGTTGCTGCTAAGCGCGCTCTCGATCGGCGTTTGGGCGTTCGATTTACCGCCCGATTTCGATAACACCCAGGTCATCGGTGGATTGCGTGAG
>JBCCEV010000180.1:0-7773 GCA_039030125.1 Pseudomonadota bacterium
CCGAGTGCTGGGTCGGTTTCGTCTTCATTTCGCCCGCCGAGCACTCGGTCAAGGAATTGCGCTCGATCGGTATTCAGCCGGATATCCTGCTTTGCCGGGCGGACCGCGCGCTGCCACCCTCAGAGCGCTCGAAGATTGCGTTATTCACCAATGTTGAGGAGCGGGCGGTGATTACCGCGCGGGATGCTGAGACGATCTACAAGATCCCAATGCTTTTAAACGACGAGGGACTAGACGATATCGTTGTTGAAAAGCTCGGCCTCAATGTGCCGCAAGCGGATCTTTCCGAGTGGCGCGAGGTGGTTGACGCGCTGGAGAATCCCGAGCGCGAGGTGAACATTGCCATGGTTGGCAAGTACGTTGATCTCACCGAGTCTTATAAATCGTTAAGCGAGGCATTAGTTCACGCCGGCGCCAAGACCCGCACCCGTGTAAAAATTCATTATGTCGATTCTGAAACCTTGGAAACTGATGGCACCAGCGAGCTGGCCCAAATGGATGCGATTTTGGTGCCGGGCGGTTTTGGCGAGCGCGGGATCGAAGGGAAGATCCTCGCCGTTCAACATGCACGCGAGAATCGCACCCCCTATCTGGGGATCTGCTTGGGAATGCAGGTCGCGGTGATCGAATTCGCGCGCCACTGCGCTAATTTGCACGGCGCGCACAGTACGGAGTTTGAGCGTGATTGCGAGCATCCGGTGATTGCGCTCATCACCGAGTGGATGACCAGCGATGGCCAGCTAGAGCAGCGCAGTGAATCCAGCGACTTGGGGGGGACCATGCGGCTAGGCGGGCAGCGTTGCAAGATCGCTCCGGAAAGTTTTGTCGGCCGCGCTTATGGCACCGAGTTGGTCAATGAACGTCACCGCCACCGTTATGAGTTTAATAACCGCTATATGATGGAGCTAGAGGCGTCCGGTTTGCGCATCGCTGGCCGGTCTATCGACGGCAACCTGGTGGAAATTGTTGAGATCCCCGATCACCCTTGGTTCGTTGGCTGTCAGTTTCATCCGGAGTTCACTTCAACGCCCCGAGATGGACATCCGTTATTCAACGCATTTTTGGACGCGGCTTTTGACGCCCGTTCCAAATCGGCGATAAGTGAGGTCGCTAATGCGGTTGGTTGACTATGAGGTCGGTGATAAAAATCCGTTTTTCTTGATCGCCGGACCCTGCGTCGTAGAAAGCGAGTCGTTGATCCTTGAGGTCGCTGACGAACTCAAACAAATCACCGAAAGGCTGAAGATCCCTTTTATATTCAAAGCCTCTTACGACAAAGCCAACCGAACCTCACATACCAGTTATCGCGGTCCGGGAATCGAGCAGGGCTTAGCTGCGCTGGCGCGCGTAAAATCCGACCTCGCTGTCCCTGTGCTTACCGATGTTCATGAAGACACCCCATTAGATGAAGTGGCCGAGGTGGCCGACGTCCTGCAAACGCCGGCATTTTTGTGTCGGCAAACTAATTTTATCCAAAAGGTCGCCAAGACTGGTAAGCCGGTGAACATAAAAAAAGGTCAATTCCTCGCGCCGTGGGATATGCAAAATGTTGTTGAGAAAGCTCGTGCGGTTGGCAACGACGCCATCATGGTCTGCGAGAGAGGGGCTTCGTTTGGGTACAACTACCTCGTATCTGACATGCGGGCCTTGGTGGTCATGAGGGACACCGGTTGTCCGGTCGTGTTCGATGCCACCCACTCGGTGCAGATGCCCGGAGGGCTTGGCGGCGCGTCCGGTGGACAACGCGAGTTCGTTCCCGCGCTTGCTCGGGCCGCCACCGCCGTCGGCATTGCAGGTTTATTCATGGAAACTCACCCCAATCCGGATGAGGCGCTAAGCGACGGCCCCAACTCGGTGCCGTTGGCACAAATGCCAGAAATGTTGGAACAACTTAAAACGATTGACAGTACGATTAAGCAGAAACAAAAAAATTAATGACATGGCAACAGTTAAAGCAATTAACGCTATCGAAATCATTGACTCTCGTGGTAACCCAACAATCCGCGCCGAAGTATTGTTAGATAACGGCATACGCGGCGCGGCGGCTGTACCTTCCGGGGCATCAACTGGCGAGCGGGAAGCGCTCGAGCTTCGCGATGGCGACAAGTCACGCTTTCTTGGAAAAGGGGTGCGCACCGCGATTGAGAACATCAATACCTCGATAGCGCCAAGCTTAGTAGGCATGAATGTGAGTGAGCAAGAGGCGCTCGACCGAACAATGTTGGAATTAGACGGTACGGAAAATAAATCCAAGCTTGGCGCGAACGCGACGCTTGGGGTTTCAATGGCGCTTGCCCATGCGGCTGCGAACGACAGCGGACAATCATTGTTTAGGTACCTGAGGCCTAATGGACCATTTCGAATGCCAGTGCCAATGATGAATGTTATTAACGGCGGCGCGCATGCCAACAACAGCGTCGATTTTCAGGAGTTCATGATTTTGCCGGTGGGTGCGCCGAGCTTCGCAGAGGCTATTCGGTATGGTGCGGAGGTTTTTCACTCGCTCAAAGCTCTGCTCGATGCGCAAGGCGCGAGTACAACGGTCGGTGACGAAGGCGGATTTGCTCCTGATTTGCCCTCCAATGAAGCCGCACTGGAGCTGATTGCGCGCGCTATCGAACAAGCTGGCTACAAACTCGGTGACGACATCGCATTAGGCTTGGATGTTGCGAGCTCTGAGTTCTATGAGAATGGTAAATACAACCTGGCATCCGAAGATCGGCAACTCAGCGCGGCCCAAATGACGGAGCTGCTCGACTCGTGGACACAGAGTTATCCCATTATTTCTATTGAAGATGGGATGGACGAGAATGACTGGGAAGGGTGGCAGGCACTCACCGGCGCGATCGGTGATCGCGTGCAGCTCGTCGGCGACGATTTGTTTGTCACTAACACCAAGATCTTGGGTGAAGGCATTGAACGCTCCGTGGCCAACTCGATTCTCATCAAGGTTAATCAAATCGGCACGTTGACGGAGACCTTCCAAGCGATCGAGATGGCGCACGAAGCGGACTATACCGCCGTGGTTTCGCATCGATCCGGTGAGACCGAGGACACGACAATCGCGGACATCGCGGTTGCGTACGCCACTGGCCAGATAAAAACAGGATCGATGTCGCGCTCGGATCGGATCGCCAAATACAATCGCTTGTTAGTTATCGACGCCGAACTTGGTGAGCACAGCGACTATCCCGGAATGAGTGCATTTTCTAATCTCGAGCGATGAAATTAGCGCTTCTAATCATTTTCGCACTGGTGATTGTTCTCCAATATTCGCTTTGGTACGGGCGGGGTGGCTTCGCGGAAGTCAGCAAGTTGCAGGCTGCGGTCGACGAGCAACACGCCGTGATTGAGCAAATGCGTGACCGCAATAAAGCCTTGGAAGCGGAAGTTGAGGATCTCAAGGAAGGATTGGATGCGGTCGAGGAAATCGCGCGCAGCGAACTTGGGATGATCAAAGAGGACGAGATTTTTCTGAAGCTTAGCGATATTGAACAACTCAACCGGCAAGCGGAGGCCGCCCCTGAGTAAGCACTGGGCGGTGGTTCCCGCTGCTGGCTCAGGACGTCGGATGGGTTCCGAGATCCCCAAGCAATACCTGCCACTCAATGGGCGCAGCATACTCGCGACCACAATCGACGTGCTTGCATCGCATCCGCAAATCGGTGGAGTGACCGTCGCTGTTTCTCGCAGCGATGAGCATTGGGCGCGGTTGGCGCAAACATTAGGTGGCGAGGTTAAAGCCGTGATCGGGGGCGCCGAGCGCTGTCATTCAGTGCTGGCGTGTCTAAAGTCGATCGCGGAGGTGGCGGCACCGGAGGATTGGGTCTTCGTGCATGACGCGGCCCGGCCGTGTTTGCGACATGAGGATATTGATGCGCTTATCGGCGCTTTAGAGACGGAGCCGGTTGGAGCCATCTTGGCGGCGCCGGTCAGAGATACACTAAAACGCGCTGCTCACGATAATCGAATCGATGAGACTATTGATCGTTCCAACGCATGGTACGCCCTTACGCCTCAGGTGTTTCGACTCGCTAGCCTAATCGACGCAATCGAGGCTGCTCTTGATTCCGGCATCGTCGTTACCGACGAGGCCCAAGCGATTGAGCGCTTGGGTCAACAACCAAAGCTGGTGGCGGGCGCGGCCGATAACATCAAAGTTACGCGCCCAGAAGATCTGCGCTTGGCGGAAATTTTTTTGAAAATCCAACGGGGTGAATGTTAGTGCGCGTTGGTCAAGGTTTCGATGCGCACCGGTTTGCGGATGGCGATCACGTGATGTTGGGCGGTGTGAAGATACCTTTTGACTTCGGGTTGGCCGCCCACTCTGACGGTGACGTGATCCTGCACGCGATTTGTGACGCATTGCTTGGCGCCGCCGGCCTGGGCGATATAGGGCAGCATTTTCCAGACAATGACGCGCAATTTGCCGGTGCTGATAGCCGTGCATTTCTGCGCCACTGCAATGGCTTAGTTGCGGCCCAAGGTCATCAAGTCGCTAATATCGATGTCACTCTGATCGGCGAACGCCCGCGGATCGGTCCGTTTCGGGACACGATAAAAGCGAACATCGCCGCTGATTTGGGGATCGAACCCGGCGCCGTCAACGTTAAAGCGACGACCACTGAAAAAATGGGTTTCACCGGCCGCGGGGAGGGCCTCGCCGCGGCTGCCGTGTGTCTCTTAATGTCTCGCTGAAGTTAATGATCTTCGCCGCTGCCGCGCAAAAGAACGTATAACGCGCCGCTGCCGCCATCGTTGAGCGCCGCGGGAACAAATGCAAGTACGCGCGGGTGATTTTGCAGCCACTGTCGGGTCAGTGGTTTTAGCACCGGCTCGCGCCCCGGCGAGCTTAATCCTTTGCCATGAATAACTCTCACGCAGCTCATCTGTGCGCGGCGGTGCCCAGCAATGAACCGCGCGAGATGACGACGCGCTTCCTCAACTCGCAATCCATGCAGATCGACTTCGTCAACAACAGGGAATTGACCCCGGCGAAGTTTTTTCAGCATTCGCTCCTGTACGCCGTTGCGTCGATAAGTGTCGCCGCTTGAGGAGGTTTGGCCACTGGCGTGCGGGCGCTCCATAACATTTTCGTCAACCGCATCAAAATCATCGCCGCGCCGGAGTTTTCGCGGGGGCGGTTTGCGCCGATGAGGCTCAACAGTATCGCTATTAAGCTTCTTAGTATTGGTCACCGCTTTGCGGAATAGGGCGCTGGATTCCGCGTCGGCGTCGCTTTTCGATTGCGTCATTGCTATTCACTCAGACGGACTCGGCAGTGTTTGAGACGGTTGCATAAATGCCGTTCAAGGCTGCCATAAACGCACGATGCACATGCTCGGCGGAAACGTCGTTCCCGCCAAACTCAAGATCCCGTGTGGCGCACGCGTCTTCTACAACTTTGCAGGTAAAACCCAAATCGAACGCGGCGCGGGTCGATGCGTCGATGCACATATGACTCATAGCGCCACATATCACTAGCTCTTCAACATCTTTTTCGCGAATCATGTTTTCCAGATCAGTGTCGCGAAACGCATTAGGGAAATTCTTCTGGATAACAATTTCACCGTCTAGCGGTTTTACCATGTCGTTGATTTCGCATCCTTGCGTGCCAGGGACGAAGAAAGTCGCGCCCGGGCGCACCGATAAATGTTGGACATGGAAAATTGGGGCGCCCCGATCCCGAAATTTACCCAACACTTTCCCCGCGTTTCGGCTTGCGTTATCTATCCCCACCAGCTCCATCGTGCCGCCAGGAAAATAATCGTTTTGGATATCGATAAGGAGGAGGCCCTGACCCATTTGCGCTGTCCTGAAATTATTCGCATGCCATTGTTTAAACTGGCGTGATCCAAGTCAACAGGCAGTTGGCTTAGCGATAAGTGGTCCGCGAAATCCTGTTGGCCATACGATTGTCTGTGTTGGAGTAGGTTGAGCCATAGTGGGTGCAGTATTGTGACGCCGAAATGCAGGAGCGCACCGGCGAAACGCCAAACAATGGGTGCTCCGCTCGGGTTTGGGATCTAGAAAAAAGGCGTTACGCCAGGCGCTAATCGATCGGGCCGGCGCGTCACCTCTTGGCCCAAGGCGTTGTTCAAGCCAATGCCGCTAGCAGGTCCGAGCTCGGGTGCTGTTAGTCAACGAAGTGTCGGGCGTTGCGAAAAATACCCATCCAGGGGCTTTCGGGAGTACGCCAGGCGGGATCTAACCAAGAGAACTGCTGGGTTAAGAATACCCGCTCCGGGTGCGGCATCATGATCAAGGCTCGACCGTCAGCACTGGAAAAGCCAGTTGCGCCTTGCGGAGATCCATTGGGATTGAATGGAAATCGCTCGGTCGCGCATGACTCATCGTCGATATAGCGGAGTGCGCAACTCCTGCCGCCCGCCGTCGTCGCTCGGCCTTCGCCGTGCGCAACGACGATCGGCGAGCGCTGTCCCTGCATATCAGTAAAGAAGATCGAGTTCGAGCTAAGGACTTCGACCATCGCGAGTCGAGCTTCAAATTGTTCAGAAGTGTTGCGCTCAAAAACCGGCCAGTCGTCAGCACCTGGGATCATGTCGGCGAGCTGAGCTAACATCTGGCAACCATTGCACACGCCGAGCGTAAAGGTTGTGTTGCGCGCAAAGAAATCTCTGAAAACGGTTTGCGCACGGGAGTTGTTTTTTATGCTCGCTGCCCACCCGCGGCCCGCGCCTAAGACATCGCCATAGGAGAAGCCCCCGCACGCGACGAGGCCGGAACACTGTTGCAGGTCTTGGTGACCAGACAAGATATCTGTCATGTGGACATCGATAGCTTCAAATCCAGCGTAATCAAATGCTGCCGCCATTTCGACATGCCCGTTGACGCCTTGTTCTCGCAGTACGGCAACGCTGGGACGTTGTGATCCAATATATGGTGCGATAGGGGTGGCGTGTTCGAGGAATAATCCCCGAGTCTCCATATTGCTTGCATGGCGAAATTCTTCACTCGCGCATTCTGGGTTATCACGCAGGCGTTGCATTTGGTGGGTAACGGTAAGAAACGATTGCGCAAGATCGCTAAGCAAGAGTTCTGACACGACTGCATTTTGGCGCAGCAACCGAATAGATTTCTCAGCATTGCATGTCGCGATTGGCGTTACATGGAGCCGCAATTCCTCGTAATTATCGAGTGAGTCCCGGATCACATCTAAGTCCTGCGCGCGGATCTGCACGATTGCGCCCAGTTCTTCGCAGAAAAGAAAATCGAAAAGCTCATTGGTCGATGCGCTTGGTATTTCTATATCTAGTCCAACGCGTCCAGCCAGCGCCATCTCTATCAGAGCGGCGATCAGTCCACCGTCGGAACGGTCGTGATAAGCAAGCAAATAGCCGGCATCATTGAGCATCTGAACAACGGTGAAAAAAGTTTTCAGAAGTGAGGGGTCATCGCAATCGGGCCCCTCACCGAGCGGTGTGTTCAGGGTTTGCTCGAGAATCGAACCGCCGAGGCGTTGGTGCCCTTTGCCCAAATCGAAGAGCAACAGAACAGTATCCTGTGTTGGTTCAATTTGCGGTGTTAAAGATTGATTGACGTCAATTACCGGTGCAAAAGCCGACACGATTAGAGACAAAGGTGACACGCACTGTTGGGTGTCATCTCCTTGCCGCCAATTGGTTTGCATTGACATCGAATCCTTGCCGACCGGAATGTTAATTCCGAGTGCCGGGCAAAACTCCATCCCCACTGCTCTTACGGTTTCATACAGCGCGTAGTCCTGTGCTTCAAAGCCTGCCGCGCACATCC
>JBCCEV010000181.1:0-7730 GCA_039030125.1 Pseudomonadota bacterium
CGGCAACGACGATCTCCTGCGCGTAGTCTTCGTGGTTGGAATAAATAGACGACTGCCCATAGCCCCGCATGTCGGGCGCGATGGCATGGAAACCGAGCGCGGCGAAAACTGGGAGCTGATGGCGCCAACTGATCGATAACTCAGGCCAACCATGCACAAAAATAATGGGTGGGTGTTGCTCATTACCATCGGTGAGGTAGGACATTCGGTGCTCACCGATCTTCATTGTGTGTTGGGTTATTGCCACGGCCTCGCTCCTCCCGATATTGCCAAGCATGTTAATACTACGCGACTGGCGCGAGGAGTGATGATCCTCGTGCTATGCTTTTCCCAGGTTCTTAGCGGGCGGGATTGATGCAACTCATATCGCGGTTCTTAACGGTTTTCGCACTTTTAGTCTCCGCCGATGTTTGGGCGCACGGCGATCCGCCGGCGCCAAGCGAAGAAGCGGTGTGGCAATGGTCCGCGGAGCAAATCAAAGAGCGGGTTGAACGGGTCCGCGCGGGTCAGGACTTAACGCCACCAAGCTGGCCAGGGGGAGCACGCGTGGCGGTGAGCTTTTCATTCGATGTCGATACCGAACCGGTGTGGATGGGGTTCCAACGACAGTCGAGCCCATCCTACATGTCGCGCGGTGAGTACGGTGCCCGCGTAGGAATGCCACGCGTTCTGGCGCTGTTGGAAAAACACGAAATTCCGGCGAGTTTTTTCATTCCGGCGGCAACAATGATTCTACATCCGCAGGTCATGGAGAGTTTGAAGAAGCATCCTGAGTATGAAATTGGATTTCACTCCTACGTTCACGAGAACCCGCTTACCCTCAACGATCAACAAGAGCGCGAAGTCTACGAGAAGGCAATGAAGATCTTTGTCGAACACGTCGGCAAACGCCCAGTGGGTTTCCGCTCGGCTGCCTGGGATCTCACCCCTTCCACAATTCAAATTGTGCGCGATATGGGTTTCCTTTATGAAAGCAGCATGATGGCCGACGATCGTCCTTATACCCTGGTATCGGAAGGGGTCGACACCGGTCTGGTTGAACTGCCGGTGGAATGGATCCTCGATGACTGGCCGCTGTTTCAAATCAGTTGGCCGAGTCAACACGTAGCGCTCCGTAATGCCGAGGATGTTTACTCCATTTGGCGCGACGAATTCGACGGCGCTTATGATGAGGGAACCATCTATATTCTGACAATGCATCCACAAGTCATCGGACATCGCTATCGCATGCAGATGCTCGACCGCCTCATCTCCTACATGAAAAGTAAGGAAGGCGTGTGGTTCGCCACGCACGAGCAGATTGCTAGATACGTTAAAGAACAGGCAGGCCTTTGAGATGCTTAAACATCTGTTGCGTTGGAGCGCCGCGGCTGGTTCCCTTGTTTTCGGAATTGCCTTTGCACAGGATTTGGTAGTGGGTCAGCAGGCGCCTGATTTTTCACTGCTGGGATCAGATGGTAAAACCTACACGCTAGATGAAATGCGCGGCCAATATGTTGTTATCGCGTGGTTTCCCAAGGCGTTTACGGGCGGCTGAACCGCGCAATGCCGATCGCTCCGGGAGAGCGAACAACTCCTCAAGGACTTCGATGTCGCCTACTTTATGGCGAGCGTTGATGACGCTCAAACGAACAAGAAATTTGCTGAAGCCAATGAAGCTAATTTCCCCATCTTAAGTGACCCTGGGAAAGCCGCCGCGAAAGCCTACGGCGTATTGTCGTTGATTGGCCTTGCTAAGCGTCACACGATTTATATTAATGCCGAAGGCCGGATTGCTTTTATTGACCGCAAGGTGAGCGTGGCCAGCGCCGGCGCCGATACGGCACGACGGTTGCGCGAGCTAGGAGTACCCGAGAGGGACGATTAGTTGACCGGGCGCGGTTGCTCCGCTGCCGCGGCCGGTGCGCGATACTGCTCCAGCAGAATTCGCCAAACATTGCTGCGGCGCCCGGCAAGATAAATCGTGGGGGCCAGATCACCACACGTTAAAGTGAAGGCCGCGATCTTTTGGTACCACACGGTATCGGGCAGCGGCACATCGGTTGCTTCGAAGGAGCAGGATTGACCTTCTCCTAGCTGTTGCTGCTGGGCGTGCTCGCTAAACTGAGCCTTAAGTTGATTTTCTAACTCTTTGGTGAGCGCCTCGGCGACCACGCGTTGCTGCCCTGGGGCCGCTTTGCCGATTTCTGCCTTGGCGAGGTCGTTGCCAGCGACCAGAGTTGCCGCTTTTGAATAGAAATCCAGGCGCCGCAAAAGGCAGTCCAAGTTCAAAGGTTGAAGGGCGCTAACGTACTGGCTCATTGCTTCGTTGGCGTCAAGCGGTTCTTTCTCGCAGGCCTTAAGCAGCGGGGATGCAACGAGTAGGCTTACACCCACAATTGTTAGTATTGCTGGTATCGGCATTGCTGTGAACACGTCATCGGATATTATTCGAAATATAGGCGGTACTTTAGCGCGGTCCTGTGATCTTTTCCGTGACCAATTTATAAAAAAGATGCATTACTTCATCGTTAATCAAATTCGATCTGCGCTGTGGATCAGTCTTTCAATCGCCATGCTCATGCCGGTGAGTGTTTTCCCGGCACCCTTCTTTTCGGATGTTAGCAGTGCCCGCGGACTAAATTTCACGACGATTAACACAACCTTTTTTCCAACCATCATCCCTGTGGATATGCAGATCGTACAGCGGATTTGGGGAAATGGGGTCGCGGTTGGTGATGCTGACAATGATGGCGATTTAGACCTCTATATCCTCGGGCATCACAACCAAGCGAATAAACTTTTTCGCAATAATTTGGAGTCTGGCACTAAAAGCTTCACCGATGTCACCAGTGCACCGTTAGACGACATAGGCTACGGCCGGATCGCTCATTTCGTGGATTTGGATGATGATGGGGACCTCGATATCGTCCTACTCAATGATAACGATGGCACATTCCCCGCGAGTAAATTATTTCGCAACGATGGTGGCATGAACTTCACAGACGTCACGCCTGGCTCAGGATTTGCGCCGCTGAGCGCGATTATTGGTGGCGCCACAATAGCCGACTATGACGCAGATGGTCTTCTCGATATTTACATTTCGCGATGGGGCACCTTGGCGGCGATGCCTGGTGTCAACAAGCTCTATCGAGGGTTGGGGAATTTTCAATTCACTGAAACTCAGGTCAGCGCCGGGCTAGGTAGCGTGAGGGCTTTCAGTATTGGAACCTTCTTTGGCGATCTGGACAACGATCTAGATCCTGACCTCGTCGTTGCGATCGATGGCGGTCGTGACATTCTTTACCAGAATACGGGGGGCTCATTTAACGATGTCTCGGTGTCCGCCAATGTGCTGCACCTCGGTAATGACATGGGGATCGCGATTGGAGATTTCGATAATGATGATGATCTGGATTTCTACCAGACGAACATCACCGATTTAGACGTGCCCCCGGTCTTTGGTATTGGTAGGTTCAATATCCTCTACGAGAACCAGTTCGACGTCGCTCCAGGTTTGTCGTTCACCGATGAGGCGATCGCTCTGGGAATCGAAGACACTCATTGGGGTTGGGGCACGGAATTCGCCGATCTGGATAACGATGGTGACCTTGATCTGGTGGCGGTCTCCGGAATGGATGAATTCGTTGCCTACATTGATAGCGCCGCTAACAACATTCACAGTACTCAATCTCATCTGTTCGTCAACAACGGTGCCGGATTTTCGCGCCTTCTGGGCGCCGGACTTGACGATGAGCAGGATTCGCGTGCGCTGGTCGCATTCGATTATGACCGGGACGGCGACCAGGACTTACTGATTACCAACATAAATCAACCCGTGCAGCTCCTTGAGAACAACACAATCTCCGCAGGTAATTGGCTGGACGTTGGGCTCGCGCCGGATCGCTTGGCGATCGGTGCGCGGGTATACGTGACGGTAGGCGGGTTGACCCAGAGGCGAGATATCGTGACCGGCCGCAGCTTCTTAGTCGGTGTGCCTAGCGAGGCGCATTTCGGATTGGGTGCGGCCACCATTGTGGATCAGCTCCGAGTGGTTTGGAATGATGGTTATGAGTTTCAACTGGAGGACGTCGCCGTAGCGCAGATGCTGCGTTTTGAACGCAACGTACCGACTTCCGTTACGCAGGTCCTTGATCAACAATTCCTAACCACCGCGCCGGCGAGCTTTGGGGTTTCCTCGGGCCTCGCTAGAGCACAAACATTCACGGCGGCTCAATCCGGCGCTCTAAATCAGCTCGATTTGAATCTCGCTCGTGCTCCAGGGGCGAGTGCCGGTTTACGGGTCTCGGTGTTCCTTACCAGCGGCGGCTTCCCGGTTGGAGATCCTGTTGCTAGCGTGGTTTTACCCGCTGATTTTATCGCGACAGATTTGACAGTGGTGGAAGTGGATGTTCGCCCCTTTGGGATCACGGTGCAGGCGGGCGGAAGGTATGCGATTGTCTTGGAGACAGACGACACCGAGGCTAACGCCTATAGGTGGCATGGCGACCCAGCCGGGGGCTATCGTGCCGGTCAGAGCCTTGAGAATAGCGGTTCGGGGTGGGTCGGCACCAGCGGCGCGGCGGATTCGGATTTCTGGTTCAAGACTTTTGTAGAAGCCTTGGCAACGCCCCCAGCGCCCAGAGCAGTGCCTGAATTCCTGCCCTGGCAGTACGGGTTGTTGATGTTGGTTTTGAGCCTCGCCGCGGTTCGAGTTCACTACGCGCGCATGCGTGCGCCACGGTAGGTTTGTTCGACTTTGCCGACATGAGCTGGGGCAAGATAGGTGATGGCGCGAGTGATTGGTTGGGTAAAGATACAAATGTCCGTTATTTCATTTTCGATGCAGGTGTCTTTCATCGCTTGCATTACGGTGCTGACCAACGAGCGGCTGAGCACGCAACGAATCACGCCGCGCTCGCGATTCAGTCTGATCCCTGAAGCGGTGGTCTGTGATTCAGCTTCAATGAATTTTGCAAAGGTCACATTAGCGCCAGTTGCGCCCGCGCGAAGCATGGCCTCAAGCATCGTATCGGAATGTTTGCGGCTAACGATGCAACTCAAGCATTCCTGGTCAACGAGCCAGTTCCTTTTTTTCTCCCGCCCAAATATCGAGATCCCCGCGCCTTTCCCACCGGCTCCGAGTTCGACGACACTTTGATCGCGCCAATCCGTCGACCCTTTGATGCCATCAATCGCCGCGATGATTTGCTGCATATTGGCCGCGTGTCCACGATTGGCGACGGTGCTTGGAAGATTAATCAAGCCCTTTTGTACGGGCATACGAAATAGAAAACCGCGGCCTGGACTATCCAGGCGTCCGGCTTCGATCATCGCTTCGGTGACCGCGATTTTGTCGACGTTGTCGACGATCACTGTGACGACCTCCTTGGTTCCTTTTTTGGTGATCTTTAACCAGCCAAGCCGGTCACGGAGGCCGCGACCTTCGCAGTAGAAAATGATCGGGCCGTGAGCGCCCGCTTGCATGGCTGCTCTTGAAACGGCATCGACTTGATCGGGTTGGAGGATGGCAAAAATTGCGGTGAGATTTTCTTTGAGATCATGCGAGTGATCGATCTCGTCCTCTTCGTTGCCGGTACTCGACCACAGCGCAAATTCCTGTCCGTATTCAACGTCTTCGCAAGGGACTGAAAAAACCGCCCCTGCCCCCGGCAGATGTAGCTGTCCTATTCGAGTAATTGATTCGACGATTTGATCGACCTGCGGATCAGGCACGATGAACTGCAGGAAATCGAGCTCGGGGCTGATCACGGGCACGAAATTTTGATACCAGCGATCGCGAATTAACGTACCTCGCGCGTTGAACAGAAGCGCGTTTTGCTCTCCAAGCTCGAACAGATGGTCAACCACGCGCGTCGCGACATTCGGTGGCAGTAGCGCCGAGACAATTGAGAGATTGGCTTTACTCAAGAATTCGCTCATGCCGCTTCCTCCGCAAGTTCTGGTGCTTGATTGCGTCGCGAGCGGGTCACGATCAAGCCGACGGTGAGCACGGTAATGATAGGACCGACCGAAGCCAATGCCAGCACGCCAAAACCGTCTATCACACCGGGTACGTTGGCGCCGATCCCCAGCCCCATTGCCAGTACCAGCGGCACGGTAATGGGCCCGGTCGTGACGCCCGCGCTGTCCCAGCCAAAGTTCACGAATTCTTCTTCCGAGATAACTGTTAAGCCAATTAACGCCAGATAAGGCGGCACCAGCAGGTAGGCGAGCGGAATATCAAAGGCAATCTTGCAGACGCCCGCGGCGATCCCAATGGCTACACCGAGGGCTACTGATTGCATCAGCAAGCGTTTGCGAAACGCGCCAACGGTAATCTTCTCAACGGTGTCGCCAAGCGCATTCAACGCCGGTTCCGCTAGGGTTGCACCGTAGCCCAGGAAAAATCCGAACAGCACAGCAATAATTTTGCCGCCAGTTTCGCCGTCGAAAATTGGACCCTCCAAGCCGCTCATGCCCCAAGGCACGATGCTTGTGAAGGTTGCGGGCACGTTGCTTCCAAGCTGTGTTCCAAGCGGGGTCAGGCCGATGAGAATGCCACACAAGAACAACGACATCCCCAGCACGGAGAAGCCAATTCCAAGCAGCAACTCCGAGGCGTTGCGGATCCTGTCGGGGAGAATCAAATAGAGCGTAATAAATAGGAACAGACACAATGGCACGATTGCGCGAAGTGCGTCGAGTATCGCCTGCCGGAGGGTCGTCACCATGTTCGTTTTAGGATCCCAGGTCTCGCCGCTGACCATCGAGGGGCGTTCGGCAATTGGTTTCTCGATAACAATCACGGCATCGTCAATCAAAATCAGACCATTCTGGAGACGCTTGTCACCGCCTTCAAAACGCAATTCGAAGCCTTCGCGTAGAACAGGATCATTTAAGAACTCGGCGTATTCCTCGCCCGTGATGGGCTGCCGCTCAGGGGGTAGCTGCGCTGTTTCAAGGCTGGATTCAACGATGTTTGTGGCGACCCCCTCGTAGTTGGGCTGGCCGTAGTAGTCATCTGCCGCATAGTGATAGAAGGCCAGAAGTAAAACGGCGAGGATCGGAAATAACGAGGCCAGGGTGACGATGCCGAACCCGGCGTTCTTGACATCACCGTCACCGACAATTCGGCACACTCCAACGCCGAGCGCGAGTACCAGCGGTACCGTTACGGGTCCGGTGGTGACCGCCCCACAATCCCACGCAAGACCAAGGACCGGCTGAATGACCGCATTGTTATGAGCATAGACCGTTAGACCGCACAGCGTGGCAACGCCGGGTGCGATTAAATATTTCAGAGACCAGCCATAGAAAAAGCGTAACCTGAAGGGAGTCATGTCTGAGGGTCTCCTCAGGAAAGCAGCTGGCAGTGGGCTGTGCTACAAGCATTTGGCGCTCTGTCATCGCAGAAGCGGCATGCAGGGACTTGAAACTTTGCTTGCAGAGAAATCGGCTGGTTGCGTCCGCGTTACAAAGAGCGAGCGGGTGTTGGCTGCCCTAAATGACCATTTTCAGTCACTGCAGGCAGCCAGCAGTGGATGATGGCAATAATGATGTGTTTGTGAGTGTGGGTGCGTGTGCGTGGGTTTGTCCTGACAAAAAAATGAGGGATATCTGTCGGCAAAATTTTGAGTGTTTTTCATCCCGGAACCCCGTAACTTTGCTCTGGGCGACAACAAGAGCCCAACGGCCAAGAAGGAATTCCTACATCCACTGCCAACCATCATCGTGAACTGATCCACTGA
>JBCCEV010000182.1:0-7712 GCA_039030125.1 Pseudomonadota bacterium
TGAAGGAGTAAGTCTTACCTGGTCGTCAGCATCGACGTATTCCTTGCACGGATCGCTGGCCCTCGCAACCTACCTGGGGGCGAGTGGCGAGCTTATTCACACCTTGGACGTTGTTGCCGACGGTGGAATTTTTTCGCGTGCCTATATGGCTTCGTTCCCATTGCATGAGGGGCAATTCGGGACCTTCGTGAAAATGTTTTATTTGCTCATGGGGATCGCCACCGCTTGTTTGCCGCTCACCGGAATTTTCATTTGGTCGCAGCGCAAGGAAAATCTAACGCGAGTCCAAAGTTTCTTTGTGCGTGCAGCCAGCGCGCTCTGTTTGGGTCTTGTGGTGTCGCTGGGGGTGTTGTTATTGATGAGCAAACTCGCCTCGGTATGGTGGCCGCAAGGGTCGATTGAAGGATGGCTGCTTGCCGGATTTGTGTCCGCTTGGATGGCTGCTGCGGGCGTTGTTTTTGGCTCGAGCGTCCACGCCGCGGCGATAGTCCGGCTTGCCAGTTTGGCCGCTGTTCTATTTCTGTCGCTGCCCGTCGCGAACGCGTTGACCGATGGCAATGGGCTTGTCAGTAATGTATCGATGCGGGCACCCCAGGTGCTGTTGTCCGAGGGGATATTTTTGGTGCTCGCCGCTTGTTTGACATACGCCGCGTATCTGGGGCGGCATTGCGAGCGCGCGGCAAGAGTGTGATAACGCATTGAAATTAGACCGCTAAAGTCCTGATCGACATCACGGTGAATGGGCCAAGTGCACTGCGAAGCGACGCCATAATCGCGTGAGCTTAATGAGAATGACTTGTATTTACGGCGCAAGCTCGCGTCGTTAATATCGCCGATGAGCCTCATAGCGATAAATGAAGGCGTGATCGCCCAGCACCATGCACAAGATGATCGGGATCCGAAAACGTTCAGTTTTCTTGAGCGCCGTTTGCCTCGGTGCCGTGTTTCCGTTGCTATGCCAGGCGGCGGTTTACGTCCTCAAAGCGGGCGAACATCAAACTAATCCACCCCCTGCCATAATCGATGAAACGCGTGGTGCCATTAACGCCACTGATGTTGTACTCGCCTTTGGCGATCGGTGGAAAGTAAAGACCGGGTCGTATCAGGTGCGGATCTTGCGCACCGGATTTGGTCCGCCGCTGCTGCCCTTCATTGATGCAACCCGCAGTTATCACATCTTCGCGATCCCGGCGCTGGCGCCAGGCGAAACCGTGATTAGCGTAACGCTGTCATTCCCTCACCCGGGTGGTCTCAATCCCAGTTACGACAGTCCCGATCCCAGCGAGACGGTGGGACTTTGGGACATCGATCCCGCAAATTTTGCCGATCTCATGGCGCCCAGCGTGACTGAAGGTACGGACCCTCGCGACATTGCCGTGTTGGCGGCGATGTTTGCGGATATTGGCTCAGGGGTTTCTTATGGATCTTTCGTGTCCTCACCCGCTAACAATGGCACCACGCAGGTGGTCGCGATGCCGGCACTCGAAACCGTGCTCGAGACATTTGGGCTCGCCGGTGGCGGTAACTTCGGGGTTGGCGCTAGCGTGATCACGCCCACGGGTGGACCTGTTGGTGACGTCGAGGAGCGGGTCTTCCGGGGCGGCGGGCTCGGTGCTTCGCCAACGCTACTCACGATCACGACCGAAGACCCGCCGGCGCCAGCAGATCCCAAAGAGATCCCGATGCCACTGCTTGCCTACTTCTTTGCGGCTAGCTTAATTGTTGGGTGCGCGCTCTGGCAGATCCGTTTGGCTTCCTCTGCAACCCGGGTTAGCGGCGCTCGACACCGCGCGTTGGCCCCCAGGCGCCGGTGGTGATGGACAAACGTTGGCTAAAGGCGGCGCACCGGTTGGGCATTGCTTTGCTTTTTTGTCCGAGTGTCGTTCTCAACGCTGCCGAGCTTGAAGCGCCGTTTGTCGACACGGGCTATTTCCTCTACCGCACGGCGATTGATCCAATGTCTGGACAGGTTGTTCAAGAGCAATCATTTCGTTTCGAAGTAGGAATAGGTGGTGGACATCAGATCGGGCTTACCGGTCATGAGGGGGGCCTGTTCCTGGGTCTCGAAATTCTTACCGAGCGCCGTACCTATCTGATTTTCGATCTCTCGAACATCGACGGGCAGGTGACCCAGGCGATTTTGCGAATATGGGGCTGGGGACCTAATCCCGTAATTGGCGGATCTGGTGTTTACGCCAGTGCCGACGTCGAGGAAACCTATCGAATCTATCAGGTCGATAGCCACGATCCGGCGACCATCCTGAATGCGCCGTTCAACGACGTGCAAAATCACACGCTCGATAAACCGATCTGGCAAGACCTAGGAGATGGAGCGATTTATGGTGCCCGCAGCTTTACCAGTGCCGATAATCTGCCGCCGGGCTTTATGCCTTCACCCACATCTACCGATCCCAATCTTGATTGCTCGGACCCGCTCAACGGCCCGTGCGGACGTTGGTACGACATTGCGCTGAATGGCGCAGCGCTCGAGGAACTGAGTCAAACCGGCGGCCAGATTATTTTCGGCGGCGCGCTGGATTTTACGAACGCGGTTGGTGGGCAGCTATTTGGTGGGAATTGGTCCGATTTGCCGCCGAGTTCGTCGCTTCATCCGGACTGGATAACGCCTGCGCCACAGCTTATTTTGACAACGCGTCCCGCCGGTGGCGTTGACGTACCGATACCACTTTGGGCCGGCCTTTCGTTGGCATTCGTGCTCGGCGGCATGGCACGCCGGCAACTCGGTCGAAGGTCTGTTTAAGAGGGCAGTCAGCGGAGCGATTCGCTCAGCGTTGCCCTACCGTTCCATCCTCGGTGCGGGGTCTGATTGATGTCGAGGATCGGATTAGGCCTACTCGTTATTTTGTTTGTGCGCTTGGCGATTGCCGAAGAACGTCCCTTCGAAGAAATTGTGGTGGTTGGTGAGAAGATCGAGCGTTCGGTCCACAACACCGCATCGAGTGTCGGCGTGGTAACGGCCGACGATATTACGGATTACGACGTCAGAGATCTTGGTGCCGCACTTGAGCGCCTACCCAACGTTTCGTCGACCCTCGGCGGCGAGGCATTTTCGATTCGCGGCATTAACTCCGGTTCCATAGCGGGCGGCAATACGACGGGTTCAGGGCTGGGCAGTTTTTATATCGATGGCGCGAATATTTCAGGGTTTGGGGTTCGATCTGGGCAGAAGCAGCTATGGGATGTCGAGCAGATCGAAGTGTTCCGTGGCGCCCAGTCAACGGTTCAGGGCCGTAATGCACTTGCGGGACTGATCGCGGTGCGCACCAAAGACCCGACTTTCAAATGGAGCGGAAACTTGCGCTTTTCGCATGGCACTGGCAACACCTCGCGCGCTTCAGCCGCTTTCGGTGGGCCACTGATTGCCAACACCTTGGCTTATCGGGTCGCTATGGACTACGACAACACCGACGGTTTTGTGCGCAACCTGACGCGCGGCGATCGCGACCACGATGCGCGCCGCAATCAGCTTTTGCGGGGCAAGCTGCTCTTCACGCCGCGCTTCTGGGCGGGAGCGTCAGCGCTGTTCACGGTAAGCCACTCAGAAAACGAATCGGGGGACGACGTGGTGGCAATCGAGGCGCCCAATCAGTCGCCCGTTGACCCTTACGAACGGCTTAATTTTTCGAATGTCGATGGATTTGAAAACGTTGATCAGGGGATCGTGTCGCTCGAACTGACCTTGCCGATTTTCTCGTTTCTCGAGTTGCGCAGCCAATCGACTTACAACCGCGTGCTCTACGAGCGCCAGGACGACGACGACCAAGGCGCGGGCGGCCTTGAGAACGCACGCCGCCGCGAAAATAGGGCACGCACAATTACGCAAGAAGTCCGCCTGGAACTCGATACCGAGCCCTTTCGAGCGCACGTGGGAGGGTATTTTTTCAAACGGGTGAGGCGCGATACCTCCGAGTTTTCGAGCAATGTTGATCTCGTTGAGCAAGGCGTTATCGGCATCGATATTGTAGATTTTTATACCAATCCCTTCCCGATTTCACGAGATGCCGAGTTCGATATTGATGAGCAGAACACGGCGGCGTTCGCCGAATTCGAATTCCGCTACTTTGACTGGCTTAATCTGTTTTTCGGTATGCGTTATGACGTCGAAAAACAGGAGTACCGTAACGAGCAAGTTATTAATCTGCTCGCCGATCTCCCAGATCCTCTAACCGTACCGCGCATACCGCCGTTCCTGTTTTTTCTTCCCGAAACGGTGGCAATTCGCAATGCGGAGATTTTGGCGCTCGACATTCTGCAGCCCACCAACCTTGATTCAGGATCGAAGTTCAAAGCGTTTCTGCCGCGGGCCGGGATCACGATTAACTGGACGCGCGACCTAAGCACAGGTTTTACCGCCAAACGTGGCTATCGAGCGGGCGGCGCTGACTTATCCCCTGGGCCCTTGAACGAATTCGATCCGGAGTTCACCACTAACTATGAAGTCTTCCTGCGATCGCGCTGGTTTGATCGCCGACTAACCGTCAACGCGGATGTGTTCTACATTGATTGGAAAGATCAGCAAGTGTTGGTGCCAAGCGACTTCGACCCTTTAATTTCGATCACGGAAAATGCCGGGCGTTCGTTCTTAAGAGGTTTCGAACTTGAACTTCGCGGCCGGCTGCCGTTCGCTATTGATGCGTTCGCGAGCGCGGGCTACGTGCGCGCGCAGTTCGGGGAGTTCGTCACCAGTGGACAGGATTTCAGCGGCAATTTTTTTACGAACGCCCCGCAGTGGACAGGATCGGCGGGATTGACGAAGCGTTGGCAGCAAGGCTTTTTTGTTAGCGGCGATGTGACTTACCAAGCCGACAGCTTCGATGACCCCGCCAACACTCGCCAGGCCGATAAGCGCACCTTGGTGAACGCTAACTTCGGTTATCAGTCCAAACACTATCTAGTCCGAGTTTACGCACGCAATCTCTTTAAGGAGAACTACATCGCGCGCCCGGCAGTGCGCAACCCAGTGTTGAAAGTTGGGCGGCCGCGCGAGGTCGGCGCTGAGATCAGGTTATTTTTCTAGGGATCGCGCCCGTACCGTCTTGGTACGCTACTTCAGCCAATGGGATCCAGGGCGCTCGCGAGGTTGGGGCCACACTTGATCCAGATTGTCACCTGAGTAGATTCGTCCGTTCTTAACCACGTTGCGGATGTGTCGGGTATTTTCAATGTCATCCAGTGGATTGGCGGTGAGCATCACAAAGTCAGCGAGCTTGCCCGCTGCTAAAGTACCAAGCTCTTGTTCGATACCGATCGCCTTGGCGCCGGATACTGTGGCGGCGGAAAGCGCTTCCAGTGGCGACATCCCCGCGATCACGTAGGACCACATCTCAAGATGAAAGCGAAAACCATCGCCATGGGAGCCCACCGTCAGTGCGCCACCGGCGCGCGCGAGTCGTGCGGCGTCCGCGCCTTGGTTGATGAAACCGTCGTCGAAATCGTATTCGGGGATCTCAATGAGTTTGAACATCCGACCAATGGTGGTCATCAATCCGGGGCGCACAAACCGCGCGAGCTTCACATCCAGCATTTCTTCCAGCCGCTCGCCAAGATAGAAGGCCGCCCCCGAGCCCGTGCGCGCGCCTAGGAGTACTGAGTCATAAACCATTTTTGAGAAAGCCAACAGTGTGATCACGTCCTGACCCACCGGCGCGTAGGACATTGAGTGTTCGTGAATGGTTGCCCCATCAACGGCACTCGTCAGCATTGCATGAAGATCACCGGTCCCCTCATGAACAAGGCCAAGTCCCGCCGCCCGCGCGGCTTCGGTAACCCATTGGCGCTGTAAGCGGGACGGCTGCCCATACTCCTTAATGACGTTTGAACCTGTCTTGCGCCGCCGCTCAACAACCTTATGCGCGGTGTCCAAGCTCTCGACGAGCTCGTTTTCCTGCACTTGAAATCCCCCGACCTTCGACCCTGCGCCAAAATACCGGGGACCTAGCGTTTGCCCGGTTTCAATCAGCTCCGCGATCGCAAACGCGGGCACCGAATCGGAGGCAGGGTCCTGGCCGGTGGTGATCCCGTAAGCCAAGTTAGCCAACATCCCGCGCGTTTGTTGGGCAGTGATCTCGCCGGTCGCGCCGTGGAGTGGGTGGGCATGAATGTCGATGAAGCCCGGTATGATGGTCAGACCCCTACCATCGACTCTGAATGCATCCTCGGATATTTCCAAAACGCCCGAGGGCCCAATCGCTTCGATGCGGTTGTTGCTAACGATGATGTCGCCACGCTCGATAACTCCGCCCTCTGTATCACTCATGGTAATGAGTCGCGCGCCGGTTATTGCGAATTGACCCTTCGGGGCGTCGCGCGGCGCCAAGACTTCAAGATTTGTTACCGCGGGCGCCGTGTCGTTGCCCTCAAGGTCAACGGTGAAGAACTGCGTGGCGAAGCCCCAGGACACGGTTGTATCGTTGATCCAGGCAATGGACTCCGCACCGGTGTCGGCCACTTTTCTCGCGCCGGAGAGATTGATGGATTGCGATTTCCCGTCTCGGAGATCGACGATATAAACCGAATCGTGAACGGCGAGAGCGACTCTGTCGCCGCCTGGCGAAACGGCGGCGCGGTTGAGCCAATCGATATCGAGGTGAACTTGCTCGTCGCCGCCTGCAGGGTTAATCGACACTAACCGCCGATTGGAGATCGTGGCCCCATGCGAGCCTTTATCGGTTTCGGCGAGGAAATAAATTCGCTTGCCATTAGATGAAAATTGCGGCGCCGGTATGGTGCCCCTACCGCGCCACAGGGTTTGCTGTTGCCCACCATAAGCGCTGACGGTGCGAAGCTGCACCTTGGTGTTTCTTTTAACTTCGCCTGGGACATCGCCAGGCGGTGGGACGACCCCGTAGACCAGACGTTTGCCGCCTGGTGCAAAACTTGGATTGGAATACACCGCCGGTTCAGATGTGACGCGCCGCGGTGCGTTTTCATCAAATCTTCGGATCCAAAGATGGCCGCCCGCGGTTTTGTGCCAGGTGGTATAGGCGATTGCATCGCCACTTGGCGACCATGCCGGCGCAAACTCGAACAGCGCATCGCTATCAAAGGACGTTGGCGAGACCGGATGTTCGCTCAACAGCTCAGCGGCACCATCAATCAGGCTCGCGATCCAAATGCGACCGAGCGCCTGAAACGCCAAACGCGAGCCGTCGGGCGAGGGGGAAAACCAGCGCAGCGCGCGCGCCCTAACCGGTCCTGCGGCGACGGCCCCCGTCGGTTCCACGCGTTGCGAGAGCACCAGCTCGACGTCGGCTGCAAAAGGGATCCTTCGAGCTTTGCCTGAATCGACGTTCATGGCAACGATGCGGCGGTCCTTGGTAATAAGGATTTCTTTGGAGTCACTGGTCCATTCATAGCCGGGCAGTAAATCATTGAACATTCGGCTGCCGAGCGCATCGCGGGTGATTCCGCTGAACACCCGTTGTTCGGTGTCGCCAAGGAAGGACGAAACCCAATCCAGTAAACGCGTTTCCTTGCCCGTCGCAAGATTCAGCACCCACAAACTGGTGAGCGCGCCTTCGCGTCGGCCAAACGCCAACTTTGTGCCATCCGGTGAAGGCATCGGTCTGAAAGCGCCGTTATAACCGCTGGTGAGCTGTTTGGGTTCGCTATCCGAATTCAAAGCCAGCGACAAGATCTGGGTGGCGGGGTGCGCGCGCCCGCCAACTTGAAAATCGCCAACTTGACCGGCA
>JBCCEV010000183.1:0-7346 GCA_039030125.1 Pseudomonadota bacterium
CGCTAGCGGCCGTTCTTTTTGGTTAACGTACGCAAGTGCTTCCTCCGTTGTATCAAACGGAATGATTGGCAGTATCGGACCAAAGATCTCCTCTTGCATTACTCGCATCTCGTCATTCGCGTTTAATACTAAGGTCATATTCATTTTTTTCGTTGAATCAAGATTGTCGCTGGAAGGATTGACTTTAATTAACCGCGCCCCTTTGCTTTGAGCGTCTTTAAGATAGCCTTGCAGTCGTTCCTTTTGCTTCTCGGTGATGATCGCCGTGTAATCCTCGTTGTTCTTCGTCTCTGGATAGCGATGGGTTATCTCTTCGGCGAACGCTTCGCAAAACGCTTCAACCTTGCTCTTGTGGCAAAGAACGTAATCAGGGGAAACGCAAACCTGGCCGGCGTTGATGCTCTTGCCAAAGCTGATCCGGCGTGCCGCTTCCTTGATCGGAAATTCAGGATGAACGATCGCAGGTGACTTGCCACCGAGCTCGAGCGTAACGGGCGTTAAGTTCGCGGCGGCCGAGCCCATAACCATCTTTCCGACCGACGTCGATCCAGTGAATACCAGATGGTCGAAAGGTAGGCTCGTAAAGCGTGCTGCGACGTGCGCGTCGCCGCTCACCACGACAACTGTTTTATCGGGGAACGTCTGCTCGATAATTCGCGCGATCAGATCACCAGTAGCCGGCGCAAATTCGGATGTCTTAATCATCGCTCTGTTGCCCGCCGCTAACGCGTAGATAAGCGGTGAGAAGCACAGAAACACTGGAAAATTCCAGGGCACAACGATACCGACGACACCAAGGGGTTGGGGGTAAACACGAACGCTCGCTGGGGCAACGAGGAGCGGTACCTTGCGTTTCTGTGGTTTCATCCACCGTTTAATGTGTTTTCGGCAGTAGTGGATCCCCTCGAGCACTGGAAATATTTCGGCGAGTAGGGTTTCGCCTTCCGCGCGATTCCCGAAATCTTGATTCACCGCGGCAATCAAGGCGTCTTTGTTATCGATGATCGCGTTATGCAGAAGGTCCAAATTTCGAATACGCCCATTGGCCGTTGGCATACGATTTTTTGCGAAGCTCGCTTTTTGCTCCGCGAAAATCTCTTCAAACGGGTGTGGGGCTTCTTGGGCAGGAAGATTGCTTACTGACGCCATGGCGTGGTCCTCGTATTGATGAAGCACAATTTAGCGATGGCTTATCGCTCATGGCATGATGAAGACGGCCAAGATCTTGACCTTTTTGGCCATTGTGCATCGGGCGGATGCTTGTTCTGACGCGGGTCCGGTTAACCCCGCTTGCGGTATTTGGCGGGGGTCTGCCCTGTCCAGCGCTTAAACGCATGAATGAAACTGGAGGTTTCCGCGTACCCGAGTCTTTCCGCTACGGATTCGACACTCAGTTTTGCGGTTCCTAGCAATTCAATGGCCACACCTTCACGTGTCTGTTCGACGAGCGTGCGATAACTATTACCTTCTTGCTCAAGTCTGCGGCGGAATGTTCGCGGACTCATGTTGAAGTGTGACGCGCCGGCTTCCAACGTCGGGACATTAGCGATTCGACGCAAGAGTAAACCCCTGACCTCTCCAGAAAACCCGGACTGGGCCACGCGCTTATTCAAAAGTTCCTCACACTGCTGGATGCAAAATTCGGCGGTGGCGGCATTAGCTTTAGGGCTTGCGACTTCCAGTGCGGCCTTGTCGTAGATGACGCAATTTGTTTCGGCGTCGAGATGAATCCGTTTGGGATCTAGAAACTCGGACAAATGTGCGGCGGGAAATTCGCCTAGCGTTAAACGAATTTCGTGTGGTTGAACGCAAGCCTCCCCCATCATCTCCCGCGTTAATGTCAAAAGCACGGCTAAGTGGCGCTCGATGACAAACTGCCGGAGGTGTTCCTGGATATGATCCACGTCCATCATGATTTTCGCGTTGGTATCGTCTTCGACGAGCGAGAAGTGAATTAGTACGAACGAAAGATCGGTGAAACGGGCGGCGACTTCGAATGCCGCTCTGAGGTTGGGACTGCTGATGATCGCAAAGGCCCATATGCCAAAGGTCGTAAGCTGGTAACGTTTCCCGGCGCGGAGCCCCAAACCGTGAGCGTTAGGCAGCGCAGTAACGAGGTTATCAATGACCCGTAGCTCTTGAGCTGACCTTACCATTGAACGCTCGTCAGCCAAATCCGATAGCTTGAGGCCCGTACCTTCAAGAGACTGGCTCGCGCTCACCCCGTATTCCTCGCCGAGGCCAACCATGATTTTTACGCTCGAAATAAGGCGGGAATTTTGCGGCGGCTCCATGAGTTATCCAGAAACAATGAATGGCCTAAAAGGTCAAGAAATTGGCCCGTTCCCCTATGCAAATAGCGCATTAACGTCTCTAAATTATGAACCTCACCAAGAGGTAGCGCCATGAGAAAAGCACTGATCACCGTCCAAGAACAGCAGGTTTCAAAACCACAGATCCGAAAACTTGATGAGATCATCAAGCGTAACTATCGGCGTTTTGTCGGCGAAGATAATCTAACCTCGCTTTGGTGCCGCGTACCTAAGGGCCAGATGTTCACAAATTACGATGACTCGCGCTCGTCCCTGGTGACGCTAGAGTGCCCCGAGGATTTCAAGCAGCCAACGAGGGTCGCTATGATGAAAGCGGTCGAGAGCGAATGGTTGACGGTGACTCAGCAACATCCCGACGAGTTAATGCTGGCGATTATCGAACCAGAGTTGATGACGACGCTATTAGGAAGTAACCAACACCGACTTTCTTTTGCGGGCAGGATCTTTTTCGCTCTCAATATGCTCAAGTCGGCGGTGAAAGCGAAGTTCATCGGCGCACCCATTTCATTTAACCCAAACCTATAGGTGCAACATGCCTGTATATACCGTAGCGAGCCGCGCTCCGCTTAATTATGAAACGCGCCAGCAAGCAGCGAAATCGATTACCGAAATCCACTGCGCGGTGACCGGTGCGCCGCCCGAATTTGTGAATATTGTGTTCATGGAGGGGCATCGCATTAAAGAAGGAAAGGAACTCGGTGTGATCGGGACGGTGCGAAAAGGAGGCAATCGCAACAAGGAATTGACCGATAGCCTACGGCAGCAAATTCACGATGGCGTCGCCGCAGCGACCGGGCTTGCACGTCAGCAAATGGCGACAAAACTCATCGGGTTTCCGGCGAGTTGGGCGATGGAGGGGGGTGAGATCCTACCTGAGCCAGGCGAAGAGGGTGCTTGGTTAAAACGGTCTGAAGTGGCCTAAACCCCCGCGGCAGTTGTGCTGCAACCGTTTCGTCGATTGAATTGACGCGGTAATGGGATTTACTCGCCCTGGAAATAGCTTGGCGCTTGGTGCGATGGGGTCGTTATTGCGCGCTCGCGTTCGATTCCAATTCGCGCAGCGCTGCTTCACGCGCACGTTGCGCCACCTCTGCAGCTTTGATCCGCACTCTCACAGCACGTAGTTGGTGGTCAATCTGATCGCGCTCATCCGACGAAGTTGCGCGGCGGAAACGGGCAGATAGCTCTTGCTCTCGGCGCAGAAATTCTTCCAAGGAGTCGCCGCGAGAAGCAGAAGAGACTTTGCTAACCGGTAATTGCGTTGGTTCCTCGGTCGCGCCGGTGCCGTGCGAAAGACCTAACATCAAGGTGAGCCAAAACACCCTCGGCAAAATCGTATCGAGCATATTTCTCATCAGGTTCGACTCCGTAGCGTCGCCGCTGAAAGTAAGTCCAGGGAGCACAAGTGTTCCGATCGGGTTCGCCTGGTAAATAAGGAGATCGATGCGGTGTTTCGCAAACAAACACAGTGTCCGCTCGCCTCCTTCATTCAAAATTACTCGGGGAGCGCGAATGCAACGACGTAATCTCCCATGGTCGTGTCGTACCAGGCGTGACCACCGGAGGCGATAACGACATATTGTTTGCCGCCAACCTCATAGGTCATTGGCGTTGTCTGACTGCCGGCTGGCATTCGATGTTTCCACAGCACTTCGCCCGTTTGGATATCGAAGGCGCGAAAACGTTGGTCCATGGTGGCCGCGATAAAAATCAAACCGCCCGCCGTGACAATGGGCCCGCCTGAATTTGGTGTGCCGAGATTCCACTCGAACGGTAACGGGATCGGTGTTTCGCGATCGATTGAGCCCAGCGGCACGTCCCATTTGATAGTACCGCTCGCCAAGTCAACGGCGGTGAGGCCGCCCCACGGCGGCGGATTACACGGCGCGCCGAGCGGTGAGAGAAGATAACCAACGGTCATGGCATAGGGCGTACCGAGCTGCGGGGATGGAATCGTCTCACGGAGGATCGCCACACCAGCTTCGGCGCCTAGGTCGGCGATTTCGTCGGCTTCAGAGCGCGGATAGAGCTTGATCTTGGTTGCAATGCGCGTGGTGTTGACTATGAGCAGGCCGCTGTCACGGTGCCACGCCGGGCCCGGCCAGTTGGCGCCGCCAGTCCAGCTTGGCATGAGAATCGTGCCTTGCGTGCTCGGCGGTGTGTAGAGACCTTCGTTTCGCAACTCCTCGATTTGGTTTTTGCACATCATGCGGTCGATCGGTGTAAAACCCCAGGCATCTTCTGGATCGAGTTTTTGCGCCACTAGTGGGGGCGGTGCGGTTGGAAAGGGCTGCGTTGGCGACAACCACTCCCCGTCGACGACGCCTCGCGGGGTCGGCCGCTCTTCTATGGGAAACAGCGACTCACCCGTTTCGCGGTTAAACACAAACACCCAGCCCTGCTTGGTGGTCTGGACGACGGCCGGAACGGTACGGCCATCTTTCTCGAGATCGATCAGGGTCGGTTGCGACGGCAGGTCGTAGTCCCAGAGATCGTGGTGGACGAATTGAAAGTGCCAGACCACTTCCCCCGTCGCACCACGCAGCGCGACGAGCGAGTTCGCATAGCGATTCTCACCTGGGCGGTTGCCACCGTAAAAATCCGGCGCGGCGCTGCCCGTTGGTAAATATACAAGGTCGCGATCCTCGTCGACGGACAAGATGGACCATACGTTCGCATGTCCCGCAGTTCGCCAGCTCTCTTCATCCCAGGTTGCGGCCACGGGATCCGCGCCATCGCGCGGAATTGGATCGAATCGCCAGCGCAAGGCGCCAGTCCGCGCATCGTAGGCACTGACCCGGCCGCTTTGGCCCTCGGCGCGCGGGTTATCGGCGATCGAGGAGCCAATGACAACAACGCCGTTGACCACGACTGCCGGTGAGTCGAAGTGGACCTCGCCCGGGAACAGCAGCTCTTTGCTGGGCTCGACGAAAACCTCGCCGTTGTGGCCAAAGTCTGCGCAGCGTTTTCCTGTTTCACCGTCAATTGAAAACAGACGCGAATCGCTGGTGCCCATGAAAATGCGTGTCCGGCAGACGGCTTCCGCTGTTGCTTCCGGATCGGTCCATTGCGTAATGCCGCGGCACTTGTAAATCATCGCTGGCGGATTATCCAGCGAGACCTCGGCGTTGAAGGTCCAGTGCTCCTCGCCCGTTGCGGGATCGAGTGCGACCAATCGATTGAACGGCGTACACATCACCAGTTTGTCGCCGACGATGATCGGCGTGCTCTCAAACGAGCTGTGTTCAAAGCGCTCAGGAAACAGCGCGGGCTCACCAGTACGGTAGGTCCATACCGGCTCAAGATCCTGAACATTAGCTCGGTTGATCTGGTCCAGCTCGGAATACCGCTCGCCCCCGCGGTTTCCGCCATAGGCATGCCAGGTTTCGGCGCTAATGTGCGTTGCCGCAACGGCAAGGCTGAGAGTGAGCCACTGACGCCACATTTTAAATACCTCGTATTGCGCCGGGAGCGTTTTCAGTAATGGCGGCCCCGATGCGTTAATTAGTGCGACCGCAAGATACTCCTAGGATCTATTTCAATTCAATAAGTAGCAATGAATACGTATCTTCGAAGAGAAATTCGGACGCCAACGCCGCCCACGATCGCTTCGCATCTGCCCCTAGGCGTCGTCGCGAAGACCCAATTTGGAGGAGGTCAGCAGATTAAATGCTTCGATTTACGCCCGCGTCTCGCACGCACCGGATATCAAGACAAAGGCACCGCGCCTGACGAAAATGCGGTATTCGCGGCTGCCATCCTTGGCTCCGTTCATTGCCCAAGCGCGTGCTCGGCGTGGGCAGTGCGGGTATATTCATCGACATCTGCGGTTGCACGCCGGCTTAATATTCAAGGGTTGATCGACGTCGTGATCGAGACAAGGAGAGAGGGGACAATGGCGGTTCGTTACCCAATCTGACGGCCCGCGTGGCAACGGCGGCCGCAGACGCTCTGTGAGGAATAGCAATCTATGAAAGCATTAGAATCCATCCTCGTCGTCCTCGATAAACCCAAGCACGAACCGATCGCTCTGGACCGCGCGCGCGAGTTGCAATCGGCATCCGGGGCACAAGTGCGACTAGTCTCATTTTGCTGGCACCCGGTCGGTGAGCAAACTGCGCTGATCGACGGTATCGATCCCAACGCCGTGCAAGAGGAGATCATCGCTGAGCGCCGTGCGTGGCTCGCTGCGCTTGAACTGCGCATGGATGGGAGCAAAACCACGACGGAGGTCGTATGGGCGAAGGATATCGCCACATGGGTGTCTGACGCCGTCGAGGCTGGGCGCTACGATATCGTTATTAAGTGTGTGCACCACAGTGAGACGCTGCTGCATACGCCGCTGGACTGGCAGCTCATCCGATCCTGTTCAGCGCCGCTCCTGATCGTCTCCAGCGAGAAGCGCAAGCGGCGCACTGGCAATGTGCTGGCGACGCTCGATCTGCGGCGTGACGACACTGATCACCAGGCACTGAATCGCGAAGTGCTGGAAGCGACGCGCTATTTCGCGGAGCTGCACGGCGGCGTAGCGCATTGCGTGTACGCGGTGGAGTTCTCCGAGGTGCTGCGCGATCTCGATGTGATCGACGTGCGAAAAGTTCATGACAAAGCTGCCGCGAAGGCATCGGGCGAACTGGAAACATTAATCGCGCCTTACGAAATTGCTGCGGAAAACATTCACATGCCTGACGGCAAAGTTGGCAAGGCCGTGCGGGGAACGGCGTTCAAAGCCAAGACGGATCTCGTGGTCGTAGGTACCGGCACCAATAAGCGTGGACTAATGGCAATACTCGGGAATTCCGCCGAAAAGATCCTGACCCGGGCACCTTGCGACGTGCTCGTGATCAAACTCTGATGCTCGCGGCAACATGCGCCAGCGGTGTGCCAGTATTTGCGCCCTAAAAGCGGTTAGGGTGGGGCGCTGTGATCGTGCTCAAGCGAACCTGCAGAGATGACAATGCGAAAGCGCGGGTTCAAACGTATCGATCGATACCGGCTTCCGGCGGATCATCA
>JBCCEV010000184.1:0-7283 GCA_039030125.1 Pseudomonadota bacterium
AGAAGATTTCTTATCGGCGGACCGGGGAATATCGGAATGGATCTTCACCGGTACTCGCGCGAGTGATGGATTCAAGGTCAAGGCACGAGGGGTCGATGTCTATACCTTCAAGGAAGGCAAGATCCTGGTTAAAAATTCAATGCGCAAGCAGCGCCCTTGAGCGCTGCTTGCAGACTTCAGGGCCCGGCTGTCTAGCGACGACCGATCTGATGGACCGTTATTTCAAGCAGTGAGTGTTCCATCTCGTCCCACTGAACGACGGTATCGTCGTCAGTGTCGAAGCTTTTGATAACGGTCTTCGCTTCATCCTCGAAGCCGAGTTCCAGTGCATCCTGAAGGGCTACCATCGCGTCGGCTTTTGCTCTGTCCACGACTGCTTTCCTCATAAGTGGGCTATGTTGTGGAGGTGAGTTTGGATGCCATTCGTTTCAGTTGTTTGGAAAACGATCACAGTTGCGAATTCCCGCGCAGAGATCTGGACTGAAATGTCGACTCCGTCACTAAAGTTTTGCCGTTAACGGCCGGGGGGGCGCCCGAAGAATCTCCTAGTGCGTGTAGACAAAGCCGCCGTACATGAATTTGGTTGCCTCGGCGCCAAGCGATAACACCCGGTCGCCAGGATTTAGATCGCCGTGTTTTCGAAGGTTATCGAGTGCCACCCACATAGCGGCCGAACCCATGTTCCCAAACTGATCGGCGACCACGTAGATCTTCTCCTCAGGCACACCGAGGCGGCTGGCCAACGGGCCTGCCATGCGTCCGTTGGCCTGGTGGGGAATGATGTAGCGAAAATCGGAGAGTTTGTATCCCCGGCTTTCAATCGCTTCCATCCCATGCTCAAACAGGGCAGGACCTGAAGTCCGCACCCGGTCCGCCTTGTGTTCGAACACGGGCAAGTTGTGATTGCAGTAAGGCGCGGCTGAGCCACCTTGGGCGATCTGTAAACCAGGCGCCTTACCGTTTCCTATCTGGCCCGTAAAAATATCTGAAATTACATGGCGTTCGTTGCCGTCGTCGGGCCCAATCACGACGGCTCCCGCACCATCGCCCATCTGCACAAAATTGACCAGTTGTTCGATGTCCGTGAAATCGGGGGCCGCGGTGAAAAACGGCGAACCCGTCTCGCTGCCGACGATCGCGACCGCTTGCGAGCGATTGGCGCGGACAAACGCGCTTGCGATCTGCAGTGCGTTCGCAAAGCCGGTGCACGCCTGGCGGAGTTCCATGTAGGCGCCGTTAAAGTCAATTTCTTCGCTCACCCAGGAGATATTGGGTGGCAAAAGCGTGTGCGGCGATGCCGTGTGGCCAATGAGATAGGTAACATCTTCTATCGCCCCTTGGCTTTGAGCGAGGGCGCTTCTTAGCGCCGTGGCGCATAGCGCCGGTGCCGAGCAACCCTCTTTAGCTTGACCTTTTGCCCGGCACAGATCGCGCGACAGGTGCCGATATTCGATACCTAATCGCTGGGCTAGGCTGCGCGCGAGTTTGACCTGGCGTTCGCTACAGAAAGAGGCGAGCGAACGAATAAGGGTCGCGGTGGATACCTTGGGTCCCGGGAAGGCCGAACCCGAACCGAGCAGCTTGACGCGTTCTGGCGCGATGCTCGCGTTCATCGCGCGTAACTCGAGTGAATGCGTTGAAAAAGTCTTGTTGGGTCGATTCCGATCGCCTCCAGCGCATCGCCTTTGTGGGCGAGCAAGCGCACGAGTTCGCCGCGGATGTGATCCCCCATTTCGGCAAATCGCGATTTCGAAAGTCCAAGCGATAACGCGTAGCGCCGCGATAGATTGGCATGCCGTGCTTCGTCCTTTTTGATGTTGGTGGTTAGGGTCTTGACTGCTTCAGAGCGCGCGAGCGCGGAGCGTTCGAGGTGCCACATGATGACGCCTACGGCACTGTCCAAGTGCGCGATCTGCGCGAAATGCTCGGCTGAGGATTGCACCCGCCCCAGACGCGCAAAGAATACGGTGGCGCGCCGTTTGGTTTGTTCAAAGTCGGCCGGGCGCGGCAATTCAGAAAACAATCGTTGCCAGGCAATTTCATGTGCTTGCTCGTCGCAGGCAATGCTCGCAAACTTTGCTCTAATATCGGTGATCCCGGCCACCCCAAGCTCCTGAATTTCGTTTTCAAACACTGCAATCGCCGACTGCTCGCCACAGATCAGCATTGGGATGACTTCGCCAAAGCCCTCGGCTACCGCATCGTGGAGCGCATGAGTAGCATGGGGATATTGACGGTGCCAGCCCGTGAACCAAGCTGGAATATCGCGCCTAGGAACAGCATTGCGAAAGCAGGAGATGGGCTGGAATTCGTTCATCGTTAAGTGTGTTCCTTTTCTCGAAAAGTAATTCTTAGCAGTGCAGGTAGCGCGCAAAGATCGAATATCAGGGCAAGTAAGATCGCCGCCGTCGAGAGACCCGCCATGCTCAAAATGGGAGAAAACCCAGAGAGCAGCCCGGTGCTTAATCCCGCGGCAAGCGTAATACTGGTGATCACGATGGCCGGGCCAACATGACCGATCGTTTGGCTGACTGCTCGTTGAGAGCCCGTGCGACGAAATTTCTGGAAGCGATAAAGCATAAAAACCGAGTCATCGACGATGACCCCAAGGATCATGCCCATGACGATCGCCGCGCCTATTGAGATATCGCCATCGACAATGGCCCACATCGCATATGCGCAAAGCAGCGGGGCAATATTGCAAAGGAGGCCAATCCACACGGAATGGGCGCTCCGCAGCGCTACCCCACAGGTAATAGAAATAACGATCAAAGCAATACTGAAAGAAAGCAGCATGCTCGTTGCGTTGTTCTGGCCGAGGCGTGCGAACATCAAACTGCTCCCAGAGCCGCCCAGGACCTGATTGGAAGACGCACGCTTGGCGAGCCAAGCTCGGACCTTATCGTCAAATGCGACCATCGCGGCAGAATCCAAAGGCGCCAGATAAACGTGCACGGCCAGGCCCGAGAATTCCGGACCAATTAAACTTCTAGCACCCAAGGCGGCTGGGCTGAGATGGACAGCGAGGTCGCGATAGCGACTGAGCGCCTCGTCACCGCCCTCGAGCGTGCTTTTAACTTTGGGTAGCTCGAGCACACTCATCACCTCGTTAACCTCTGGTTGCTGGTTTAACCAGCCGGTGAAGCGCTGCACGTCCCCGATGAGATCCGGCGCGAAGGCGCCGAGTTGTTTTCCTGATTCGACGCTATAGATAAGTTTGTTAATGCCTCGGAACTCCGTTTCTATGAGTTCGGACGCACGACGAAACGGATGATCATTTTCGAAGTAGGTAAATACGTTGTCATTGATGCGATTGCCCTGCACTGCCACGGCCGCGAGCGCCACTACGAGTGCGAACAGTGCAACTTGTGATCGTGAGCGGTGTGGGAAATCGAGGTAACGAAGGACCTGGGATATCTTCGGTGGGCCAACACGGGGTGGGATGAATCTTAGGAGCTTGGGTAACAATCCGATGTTTAGTCCCAAACCGATAAGCACACCGCAGGTGACTATCGCGCCGACCGTGCGGATCGGTGGCGATGGACTCAGCAGCAGACCGAGAAAGCCCGCGGCGGTGGTTAGGTTGGTGAGGATGAGCGGCAAAAGATTGTCCCGCACCGCCCGGCTACCGGCCGCGGCGTCGAATTTCCCACCGTTGAGGTAGCTAACGACGATGTGTACGCCCGACGCGGTGGTCAAGGTCGCAATCATGACCGGGACGAACGCATTGATCGCCGCCAACTCGGCGCCCCACCAGCCGGCAATTCCGAATGCCAAAACCACCGAGCCGATAGCGCTAAGCCCTAGAATTACAGCGACTCGGATTGTGCCGAAAAGCACAGTGAGCACGATGAAAAACAGGGCCACCAGCGCGGGTGCGAAACGGATGAGGTCTGAGCGCACCACCTTCACATAAGATTCGTTGAGAGCCAGCGTCCCGGAGTACGCAACCTCAACATTGGTCTCGTGCTCGAGCAGATGCTCAGCGAGTGCGGCTCTTAGAATTGTCATTCTGTTAAGCAGGACGTTAGCGTCGTGCTGATCTTCACGAGCAAAGCTGACTTCAATGATCGCGTGCGCACCGCCTGGGCTTAGCAGCAAGCCCTTGGCTCTGGGGTCGGCGCGCCACTGTGGATTAGCGACCTCGGTCGCATCATCAGCAAACAGCGCATCGAGTTCGCTATCTCCTGAGCTTTGGTCGGCCGACGGCTCAATTACATCTTGAATTGATGTGACCTGCCTAACGAAGCTTAAATCCCTCAAGACCTGGGAGAGCGCCGCGACAAGCCCGATTAAAGCTTGATGATCCGGCGCCTCGGCAGTGCTCGCCGACGGACTGCCGGCACTGATGACAACGAGCAGACTGTCGTGTTGGTGATAGCGTTGTTGTAACTCGTTGTGGGCAATGATTTTGGGATCATCGCTATCGAAATAGGCGCGATAATTCGCGTTGACGCTCAAGCCCGGCAGGCCCGTAATGCAGCCGAGCGCAAGCAGCAAACTGATAACAGCGATTGGGCGGGGTTTCGACATTGGCCTTGTACATTCGCAGCCGGTAGCTTCCTAAGAGTTACGGTCGACCCCGTCTTTGAGCTTCTTCGCCCAGTTCGCATCGCCTTTCTTGATGTACTCACCGGGTTTCTTTAACCAGGTATTGCGAACCCGTTTCGAGTAATTCAGATACAGTTTGTCATCGCGAACCGTCCACGCTTCAGGATCGGTCGCCACCACAAAGCCGTTGGCCATCGCGTAGGCACAGTAGCCGCCATACTGCGGCGCGTAGGCTTCGGGGTCGCTTTTGAACAGATCAAGATTCTCCGCACTGGCGAAATGCCACGGTGCGCCTTTGTATTTGTAGCTGTACTTGGCGTTGCCAGGAACCGGTTTCGATTCGTTGAAGTAGGCGACTGGGTCATAGCCATTGATCGCCACACCGTCGTCGGCAAAGGTCTGGTACTTGAGTGAGGTGCATCCTCCGGCGGCAATGACAATGAGAGCAAGGCTCAATAGTCGCAACATGATGGTTCCTTTTTAGTTTGTCGTTGAAGTTTGAGATTCGTTGGCCAACTCGCGCCGCATTTCTTTAGGCGATTTGCCAAAATGACGTTGGAAGGCGCGGATGAGAGCGACGTCGGATGAATAGCCGACATCACCTGCGATTTGGCCCAGAAGCTTGTAGGGATTGCGCAGCAGCGAACGCGCCTTCTGCATGCGCCACATCGTTAGGTATGCCTTTGGCGGCACACCCACTAACTCGTGGAAACGGCTCGCGAAAGCCGAGCGTGACAGCCCGGCGGCGCTGGCCAGCGATTGCAGATCCCACGGCCTTGCCGGGTCTGTGTGAATCAGGCGAAGCGCGCGGTTTATCGGTTTGTCGTCAAGCGCTGCGATGAAACCGGCCGCGTGGCCCTCGTGATCGGCGAGATAGCGCAGCACTTGGATGAGAAACAACTCGCACAAGCGATCCATCATTGCCGCGTTGCCGGGTAGCGCGCCGACAAGTTCGCGATCCATCAGGGCTCCGGTTTGTTGAACCCAATCGCCGTCGTCATTACTGGCTGCCGAGAGGATGCTGAGCGGTGGGAGCGTTTCCAGCAGCGGATGCTGGATTTCACGGTTGAATTCAAAGCGTCCGCACAGCATGTGACAATCGGTTCGCGCACCTTCAAACAGTGGGTTGCCGTTTTCGTAAGCGCTTGATGCCTCCTCCGACGAAATCCGCGGGGTATTGGGGGAGTCAGCAATCCAGTGCGCCTCGCCATCGCGCAGAAACACTGCAGTTCCTGCGGGTATCCGAAACGGCTGTTCATCAGTTGACGAGCAGACCCAGGCTTCGCCTTCCAACACCAAGTGAAAGCGCGGCTCGTTAGCACCTGGTAGGTCGATTCCCCAGGGTGCGGAGAGGTGGGAGCGAAAGAACACGCTGCCTTGCAGGCGTATTGAACGCAAAATATCGCTAAGTAAATCAACTTCGGTCATGGTCATTCTGGCTTCTGTATGTTTTTCAAGGCCACGGCGCGATTCGACTGCGACTTACCGTGCGTGTTTCCGGCCGCGACGATGTGTTAGTAAGTCAAGACGAGCGGTATGTTCCCGAACTCGACAAGAAAACTGCGTTAAAGGTGGGAATTGGCTAGGTTGACGGCCTGCTTGCGCCCTTTTGAGGCACAATCCGGCGGTAGAATCGGCGGCATGGCGCTCGGCAGTGGTGCGTTTATCGAGTCACGAAAGTCTCGATATTGGTGCCCTGAGCAGGATTCGAACCTGCGACCTACCGCTTAGGAGGCGGTCGCTCTATCCAACTGAGCTACCAGGGCGAGCGATAGCGGGCGAAAGTCTAGCAGACCAGCCGCGGTGCTTCGCAGGGGTACTTTCGCGTTTTCGCCAGCGTGGTTAAGCTGCGCCTGTGAGCGATACACCCACAATCGAGTTTTCATTAGCGAAACCCCATCATGGGCAGCAGCTTGCGGAGATGTCCCGGCGACTCGTCGAAAGTGGCTTACCGTGGTGGAATTGGACGCCTAAGCGGGTGGGCAAAGCCATCCGAAATCGGGACAACATTACTTTATTGGCCCGGGTCGGCAAACGGATCGCGGGCTTCGCACTAATTCACGTTGGCGAAGAACGAGGCCACCTCTATTTGTTGGCGGTAGAGCCTGAATTTCGGCGCTTGGGAATTGCCCGCGACTTAATTATTTGGCTTGAGGAATCGTGCCAAGTCGCCGGGGTGTTAAGAATTGAGTTAGAAGTGCGCTCCGCGAACGAAGGGGCCTTGCGCTTTTATCGATCCTTAGGTTTTGACGTATCCGCGCAGATCCCGCGCTATTACTGCGGCCGCGAAGCTGCAACCCGAATGACTAAAGCGATTGCTGATCTCGACTACTTGCCAAGTTAGGATTGAGCGAGCTTTGCCCAGGTGTCTCTGAGCGTCGCGGTACGATTGAAGATCGGGTTTTCGCGGGTGCTCTCGGTATCTTTGGCGAAGTATCCCAACCGCTCGAATTGAAAAACTTGCGCGTCGCTGGTGTTAAGAGCGGGCTCGATCACCGCGTCACCAATGATCTCCAAAGAGTCTGGATTTAGAGCGGTGGTGAAATCATCAAGGCCGCCTGGATCTTCAACATTGAACAGCCGGTCGATTAAGTTCACGCTTGCCCGCACCCCGTGCTCGAATGGCCCGGTCTCTTCTTCTGCCCTTAGCCCAGCTCCCTTCCTCGGCCCTTCCCTTCTCACGCCGCTACCCGAACACGGCCCGGTCACTTCCTCTTCCCCGTAGCCGAGCT
>JBCCEV010000185.1:0-7283 GCA_039030125.1 Pseudomonadota bacterium
GCAATATGGCTGATGGAGAGTTCCATCAGTGCGGTACCGGTGAGGTCACCGCGAAGGATACGGTCGATGGTGTGGTCGCGGGCTGTTTCCCGCAGTTGTATGAGGCGCTCGGCGGTAACCCGCCAGATCAAGTGATCAGTTTGTAAACCGTGCGACTTCAAACCTGGCGTGAATGAACTCAGATCTTGGGCTTTGGCAACCGGGCGAACGAATTTGCAAGGGTGTTCCGATAGGTTCCGGGGAACCGCAACTTTAAACATGCTGTCTGACGGGTTGGTTTTTTCAGAACGATAGAGAGGCGCTGTACATGAAAATTGGTTTTATGCTGCCGATGTTTGGTGCGATGGCGACGCATCAGAATATGTTCGATATGGCGCAACTTGCCGAGGAGCGTGGTTTCGAGTCGGTGTGGGCGCCTGACCATGTGATCATGCCAACGCGTATCAACACGACTTACCCGTACAGCCATTCCGGCGATTACATCGCCGATCCGATGGGCGACCATCTCGAGCCATTTACCAGTCTTTCCTATATCGCAGGCTGCACGAAACGCGTGCGTTTGGGCTTCACGGTGATCGTTGCGCCCTACCGCAATCCGATCGTCACCGGCAAAATGATGGCCTCCATGGATGTGTTATCCAATGGCCGGCTCATGGTGGGCGCCGGTGCGGGTTGGTTGAAAGAGGAATTCGACGCCTTGGAGGTGCCCTTCAATCGTCGTTGGGCCCGCACCGAGGAGCACATTCGGATCTGGAAGGAGCTGTGGTGCGCTGAGGAACCTGAATTCAACGGCGAGTACCATCGCTTCTCGCATGTTCAGTGTCGGCCACAACCGTTGCAGAGGCCGCATCCGCCGATCACGATCGGTGGCAACGGCAAAGCATGCTTTAAACGCGTCGTTGAGCTGGCTGACGGTTGGCAAGTTGTTACCACCGGCCCAGAGGACTCATTTAGCAGTGGTGGCAATCTCAAAGACTCGCTGGCGATCTTGAAAGGTATGGCCGATGACGCAGGGCGTGACTTTGCATCGATCGAAACCACGGCCGTCGTCATTGTTGGGACTCCCCAAAGCGTGCTTAAGGATATTCCTGAATACGAACGACTCGGCATAAGCCGCCTGATACTGGATTTTCCATCTTTCGTTTCCGATCCAAGGGAAATGGAATCGATGCTAACGACCGTGGCTGACGGCGCCGATATGCAACCCGCTTAGTTAATTGCGCTGTGACAAGGAAAGCTGGTGCGGCCTAGCGGCCGGGCGCGCGCAAGTCGTCTGGAATGAGTTCTCCATCCTGCACGATGAGTTCATCATCTAACCACAGTGAGCAATTCTTCATCGGCAGATCGAAGTGGCACGAGGTGTTATTGGTGCCACCAAACTCGATGTTGGGCCCCGTGGAGAACAGAACGTTCCCGTAGTAGGCCCGACCGTCCATACAAATCCCAGGTGCAGAGACGTCCCACAGCGCGTGTTGGTTCAACCCCCAACCGATGTGGGCAATGCCGAACGCCCCCGGATCTTCGTAACTCTCATAAAAAGCTTGCAGTTTTCGCGCGTCTTCACCGCCCTGAATTTCGGTGATGAAACCGTCCCGAATGGTCATGTCGATAGGATCGCGCACGAATTCCTTGTTGGGCAGGATGATGTCGCCGACATCCATTACGACGCGGCCTTCAACGCCATCCTCGGTGCCGATACAGGCAAGGAAACCACTGGGCCAATGGTCCCAACGGCCTGGGTCAGTGGTGTAGCCGTATTCGGTGACGACCCGCTTTAAGCCATCCTCGCCACTCTTTAATTGGTAGATCACATCGGTCCCGGCTTTATTTGTGAAACGCAATGTTTTGGCAGCCTGCACGCGTTGTTCGCTCGCTTCAACGCGGCGGCGGATGTCTTCGTCTGGAAATAGCCGCTTTAGAATTTCGAAGGGTTCAACGGCCAGTAAAATCCGTGTACCGCCCGCTTGCAGCTCAAGTTGCTCTTTGGAAAACAACAGCAACATTAAATCGACGACGAGGTCGGAATCCTTGAGCGTCGCCATGGCTTGGGGGTCTTCGCTTAAAGGATTGATACCGACCTTTTTAATCCGTTCCTCAGGGCCGCCGCTGGTCGCGTCGGGGGCAACATGGACATTGTTGACATCAGCGCCTAACTCTTCCGCTGCGCGCACAAATGCCTCGGCATAGTTTTGGAGATACTTGCCCTCCGACAATACGGATACTTTTTCGCCGGGGCCAACATTGCACAATGCCAGCTCGTCGCGAAAGACGCGGGTCATCTCCTCCAATGATGCGGCCACGGTGGTGCGGGCGGGTTAAGCGTTAGCAGCGTTTTTGATTGTTGGCTCGCGAAACTGTGGCATCACCTCTTTGGCAAAGAGCTCCATATTTCTCAGCGCCTTCTCCTGTTCGAAGCCACCGATCCACATGAAATTGATCAACTGATCAACACCGCCTTCATCACGCATCCAGCGCACTTTCTCCGCCACCGCATCCGGTGTGCCGAACATACCCAGATCGTTATAAATCTCATCGAACGGCACCACGTCCAGCCATTCGAGAATGTCGTTGTAATTGGCGAATTGTGCAGAGACCTTACTGCGATCGCGCTCGCCCCAAATCTTAGCGGCGGTGCGCACATACCACATCACGTATTCTTCAACATCCGCCTTAACTTGCGCATCGCTTTCGCCGACGTAAACAAATTCGTTATGGGCCATCAGCAGATCAGTCCGTCCAGCGGCTGCGGTCATGCGGTGCCAGGGATCAAAGTAGCTTTCCTTCAACGTTTCATAAGGACATAAATACGGCCCGATGAGTCCATTGATACCGCGGGAAATTACTTTCTCGACGGTATAGTCGCTGAGCGCTGCCTGATACAACGGTGGATACGGCTTAGTAACCGGCTTGGGTAGCACCGAGGTTTCTGGGATTTTCCAAAACTTACCGTCGTAGGAGAATTTGTCCTCCGTCCACGCTAAGCGCAAAATCTCAAGCGACTCCTCGAAGCGTTCCTCGGCTTCGTCCATTGAGACATCAAAGCTTTTGAATTCGGCGGGTTGGTTGCCGCGCCCCAATCCCACATCGACCCGTCCCCCCGACAAGTGATCCAAGGTTGCCCAATCTTCGGCAATTCGGATCGGGTGCTGAAATGAGGTCACCGCAACGGCGGTACTGATCCGTATCCTCGAAGTTTGGGCAATCGCATGGCCGGCCAAGGCGGGTACGGCAGCGCGGCCGTATGGACTGAAATGATGCTCGGTTAACCAAACCGTGTCGTAGCCGAGCTCTTCAGCGTAAGCGATCTGTTCCATTAGTTTTTCGAAAGGTTCCGACTGACCTTCCCGGACTTGAGGCACGATGATGATTCCGAATTCCATCGGTATGACTCCTTAGAGTTGGGCGGACGCGATCAACGCCTCCATGGTCCGTCCAGGGCCATCCCCAGTCAAGCAATGCTAAAAAGCTGGATTGATCGTTTTGGTGACGTTGCATGAAAATAGTGCGTTTCCTGATCCTCAAGAGTGCATCAATGCCAAGCATCTACGCTGAAGAACACCACATGTTTCGCGACAGTTTTCGCGCCTGGGTTGCCGATCGACTGGCGCCCCGCGCCGCGGAATTCGAAAAAGCAGGGATCGTCGACCGCGAGATTTTCGCCGAAGCAGGAGAACACGGTTATTTAGGTATGGCGATCGACGAGCGCTTTGGCGGCGCGGGAACCAAGGATTTCCGCTTCAACGCGATTATTGACGAGGAGTGTGCGTACGCCGGACTTGGCGGTTGCGGCACAGGGTTTGGGTTGCACAACGATATTGTTACGCCTTACTTCATTGAGTATTGCTCCGAGGAGCAGGCGGAACGTTGGTTGCCAGGGATTGCGGCGGGGCAGTTGATCACCGCGATCGCGATGACCGAGCCGGGCACCGGCTCCGATCTCGCCGCCATCGCAACGACGGCAATCAAGGATGGCGACGAGTGGGTGGTAAATGGTTCGAAAACATTTATCACCAATGGGATTAATAGCGATCTCGTTGTCGTTGTTTGCCGCACGCGTGCCGAGGGCAGGGCCAAGGGTTTGTCCTTATTGGTTGTGGAGCGCGATATGCCGGGTTTTGAGCGAGGCCGAAACCTCGGAAAAATTGGCTTGAACTCATCGGATACCGCCGAGTTATTTTTCAATGATGTCCGCGTGCCGAATGCGAATCTGTTGGGCGAAGAGGGCAAAGCGTTTGAGTACCTTGCATTTAACTTGGCGCAGGAAAGGCTCTACGTTGCGGTTACCGGAGTTGCGGCCGCCGAGGCTGCGCTCGAATGGACGGTGGATTACGTCAAACAAAGAAATGCGTTTGGGAAACCCATCGCTAGTTTTCAAAACACCAAGTTTGTGCTCGCCGAGATCAGCACCGAAATCGAAGTTACGCGCCCGTTTGTAGAGCAATGCATCATGGAACTCAACGAAGGGAAGCTCAGCGCCGCGCAGGCGGCGCGCGCCAAGCTCTGGGGCTCAGAGTTGCAGAACAAGGTCATCGACCGCTGTCTGCAGCTTTTTGGCGGCAACGGCTACACCACCGATTACCCGATCGGCCAGGCCTATGTGGACGCGAGGATTTCGCCTATCTACGCGGGTACCAACGAAATCATGAAAACCATCATTGCCAAGGACGTGCTGGCCTAAGTGCGAGCGCCGGTGCTTTAAATGGCGCATGCCCAACGGGCCAACCCTACAAAAATTCTCCGTTGGTGGGCCCCTTGGGTGTGTTGTTCATCACAGATCTTTGAATATTGCTTGCATATAACGTGCAATTAAATATAATTAGTTGCACCTAAGGTGAAATTAATTAGGGGGTAGTGATGCGACAAACGTTTCTAAGCCAGGCCGATCAGCGCCCAAATCCAATCAATGTCGTTGGTGAAGGGATCACTATTCTGAACGCCAACGATCAAAACAAACCTTTTGAAGTGCACGTACAAAACGGTCTTCAAGGCGGCGGACCGCCCAACCATTCGCATCCTTGGGACGAAGCGTTCTACGTTCTCGAAGGCGAGGTTGAGGTCTCTATCGAAGACCAGGTGCATGTATTGTCGACCGGTGGATTCATTCAAATTCCAGCCAACACGGTTCACGCTTACAAAAACCTCAGCGCAACGGCGACCATCCTTGGGATTGTTTCCGATTGCAGAGGCGGGCGGTTTTTTGCTGCGATGGATAAATCCGTGAAGACCTTACCCGACGACCTCGATAAGCTCCTGGCGATTGGGGAGGCCCACGGCGTTAATTGGGCTTTCCAGCAGTAAACAATAGCGTTCATCGAAAACGGGAGATGAACTGATCGCCGTCGTCGCGAAAAAACGGGCTTACGACAACTCAGCCAGAGCGCTTAAGCGCGCGCAGGCACGAGACCGAGTAGTCGAGGCAATGGCTGAAACCATGGCCTTAGGCGGTGAAGACACGCCGGTCGCCGAAGTCGCGCGCCGGGCGGGTGTTTCTAAACGTACGGTCTATCATTATTTCCCGGACCGCAACGCGCGGGTGGCGGCGATTGATCAGTGGTTGGATTTGCAGCTTCGACCCGATGCGATCCTACCCTCTGACTTCGAAGATATTCTCGATTACGTCGAACGAATGGTTCACTATGTCTTGGCCAATGAGGTTTGGGTGAAGGCGCAAATCGCTCCGGGCTTACCGAAGCAGGTGCGAAATCTGCGCAAACAACGTCATCGCAAGGCGTTGCGCGCGGCGTTGCGGCTTCGCATGGATGACGCCGCAGCGGTGGATGAACTGAGTGCCTTGATCCTCAGCACCGTGCGTGCCGAAGCAATCTTCGATATGTCCGAGATCTACGGATTATCGGAAAAACGCATTAAGAAGAATTTTAGGACCATGGTACAGGCGCTGATCGATGAGCATCTTCCCAGTCCTTGAATCGACTTCACCGATTAAGGATTAATCGGCATCAAGGTATGAAATCTGATCCTAAAAAATTGCTCGATCGCCACGAAGAGCTTGTTCATTCGACCGATCGCAAAGTGTTGTCGCACGTTCAACGAGAAGAGGGCGAATGGTACTTAAACACGGTGCTTATCGAGGGCACCGATGTGCCGTTTCGTTACCGGCGCAAGAAACAGTACAAGAGCCTTAAAGGCGCCCGCGTAAACATCACCTACTATCCAGTTACCGAAAAGGTTGCCGGGATCGACATTGAAGCGATGAAGGTGGTGCGGATCCTGCGCGCCTAGCGTGGCCGTTGGACCGTGGCTCAGGCCTGGCTCTAGGCCTGGCTCTGCGCCAAGCGTCCGACATAACGGTACTCCCTGGTGAACTCGTGCAAATAGCGATTTAAGTAGCTTCTTTGCTCGTTGCTCAAATGGTCGAGCGCGTATTGGTGCAAGGATTCATCGCCCGCGCTCGAATCCATGAAGCGCAGCATAAAAGCCGTAGCGTCCCGCGCGGACAGGAACGAGAGCATCGCAGCGCGGTTGTTTGCTCGGCCTTCGGACATATCAAAAACGTGGCCGGCGAGCGCTGTCCATTCTTCCTGCCGCGCTAGTTGCCCACTAGTGATCAGCGTGCAGTTATGTGGTGGCGCGAAAGGTGGATAGTCGGCCAGCGGGTAAGTTGGGAAACTCGCCAGCCAGCGCAGGTGATCGTCGGCAAGCTTAAGCTCGCGCGCGCCTTGGAGAAGAATATTCCGGTAACGTTCCGAGGGTCGTCCATCTGCAACGACCACACGCGGTGTGCCCACATAAACCAACGCGTTCGTCCGCGTTCCGGTGTAAGTCACGATTTCGAGATCGTGGCGGTCATAGAAGACCCCGTAACCTTCGTAACGATCGAGTGAGTCGAGGCAGGCGGGTGAAAAACGATAAAGCGCGCCATGCACCACCGCTCCTGGTGCGGGCTCCACATTCGCCACGTTTCCTTCAAATTCGAACGGGTGGCCGATATTGAAGGTGAGCCGCCAGTTTTCTAGCGTTGCCGGCTCGACGCTATCGGCATGCACGCCTTTTGAGGCGAGGCTCGCGCGGCGCATGTTAGATCCGTACCCAAAGTAATTGAACATGCCCGGCCTTAGCTATCGTTGAGAACTCGCTCGATCCGCGCAACGGCGGCGCCGACCGCCTCGTTCTCTGCTGCCGCATAGCACAGTCGAAAGAATCCGGGCTCGTTGATGCGGCAGGCTTCTCCCGGTGTGAGATTCACATTTGCTTGTTCAACCAAGCATTGCCAAAGCGCGCGCTCCGCTTCCCAAGTAGGGGCTCCCAGATATGCCCGCAAGTCA
>JBCCEV010000186.1:0-7220 GCA_039030125.1 Pseudomonadota bacterium
AAGATTGTTTGGGGTATTTCGCGCGTGACTCACGGGCTGGCGAGTCGATTTCCGAACACTTGTTGGGGCAGCTCAACCTCACCCCAATCACCGAACTCGACCGGGTTCTTGCGATTGCCGTCATCGACGCGCTCGATCGTGACGGCTATCTACAAAGCTCGCTAGAGGAGCTTTGGGAGGCCATCTCCTCGGGCTCCGACTTGGAGGTCGAATTTGACGAATTTGAAGCGGCCTTGAAGCGTGTCCAGGCGTTCGACCCGATCGGGGTCGCCGCCCGGGACGTCTCGGAGTGCCTGGTGTTACAGCTCAAACAACTCGAGACCCAAACGCCATGGCTTAGCGAGGCGGTGCAATGCTGTTCGCAATATATGAATCTGCTCGGCGTGAGGGATTACTCGCAGCTCGCCCGCCGCATGAAAATCAGCAAGGATGACCTCGCCGAAGTACTCGCGCTCATTCAAACACTAAATCCCAGGCCGGGCTCTCAATTCTCCTCCGAGCAGCCCGAGTACGTAATCCCTGATGTGTTTGTGCGTAAGAAAAACAATCGTTGGCGCGTTGAATTAAATGCCGAGGCGACCCCGGCTTTGCGGGTCAACCCCTACTACGCGGCGATGGTCAAGCGCGCCGACACCAGCGAGCAAAACACGTCTTTGAAAAACCATCTTCAGGAAGCGCGATGGTTCATTAAAAGCTTGCAAAGCCGCAGCGAAACCTTGCTCAAGGTGGCGACTTCGATCGTTGAGCGCCAGCGAGGATTTTTAGAGCACGGCGAAGAGGCGATGAAACCGCTGGTGCTCCACGACATCGCCGAAGAACTCGGCATGCATGAATCGACAATCTCGCGGGTAACCACCCGTAAGTACATGCACACGCCGCGCGGCATTTTTGAACTCAAGTATTTTTTCTCGAGTCACGTCAGCACCACCTTGGGTGGTGAAGCATCTTCGACGGCGATCAGGGCTGTCATCAAAAAACTGATCGCCGCGGAGGATGTCAAAAAACCCTTGAGCGACAACAAAATTGCCGGCTTGCTCTCCGATCAAGGTATCAAAGTGGCGCGCCGCACCGTCGCCAAATATCGTGAGGCGATGGCGATCCCGCCATCTAACGAGCGCAAGCAGCTAAGATGAATCTATGAATAAATAAAAATGGTTGGAGGTGCCCATGCAAATCACCATCGACGGCCACCACGTAGAACTCACTGAATCGCTACAAAATTACGTTAATACGAAGCTTAAGCGCATCGAGCGTCATTTCGACCGGGTGGTCGATGTGCATGTAGTCATGGGGATGGAGCGCACCACCAGCACGGTGGAGGCGACTGTGCATTTAGCTGGCAATCATCTGCACGCGCACGCGGAGCATGAAGACATGTATGCCGCAATCGACGCTTTGATCGACAAACTCGATCGGCAAGTGAAGAAACACAAAGAAAAAAAATCTCACCATCGCCCCTGAGAAGCGCTGCCCTAACGCGATGAACATTGCTGAGGTGTTGAATATAGAGAGGGTCCGCCTGGACCTTAGCATCACCAGCAAAAAGTCCGTTCTGGAAACCTTGGCATCCATGATCGCTGAATCCAGCAATGGTATTGCGCAAGGTGGCATCTTCGATGGCTTCGTCGCTCGCGAACGCCTGGGAACGACCGGTTTGGGGGCCGGGATTGCCATCCCCCACGCGCGCGTCGGCGAAACTGAGGTGGTGGCCGCATTCGTTCGCACCAAACGCGGAATCGATTTTGACGCCGTCGACGGTAACCCGGTCGATTTATTCATCGCTTTGTGCGTGCCAACGGAGGCGAACGACGAGCATTTGCGTTTGCTTGCGAGCTTGGCGGAAAAGCTCAGCGACGACTCGATCGTTGCCGCCTTGAGAGCCACTCAATCGCCGAGCGCGGTGGTCGCTTCCCTGAGCGGCGCGGAGGAATAGGGCCGGTTGCACGCTCATGAACATGCGGTTCATCGTCATCTCTGGTCTATCTGGGGCGGGTAAAACCATCGCGCTTCATGCGCTTGAAGACAGTGGGTTCTATTGCATTGATAACCTCCCCGTAGGGGTGTTAGCGCAATTTGCTGAATACTTCGCCGAGCAGCCCCACGATACCTACAGCGGCATCGCCGTAGGCATTGATGCTCGCAGCCTAAGTACTGAACTTCCCAAGCTGCCCGCGACGCTAGAAGCACTGCGCGCGATGGCGTTTGAAACCGAGCTGGTCTGTGTGGACGCAAGCGACGAGGTTCTGCTGCAACGGTTCAGCGAGACTCGCCGCAAACATCCCTTGTCCAGCGCTGAACGGTCTCTGGCGCGCGCGATCGCAGCAGAGCGGGAGCTGCTCGACGCGGTGTTTGCCGCCGCCGACCTGCGGATCGATACGTCGTCGCTGACCGTTCACGAGTTTCGGCATCGCATGCAGGATCAGGTGGTTCGCCGTGAGCGCGACGACCTCGTGCTGCAATTTCGCTCGTTCGGATTTAAACGTGGCGTGCCTTTGGACGTTGATTTTGTGTTTGACGTCCGCTGTTTACCGAACCCGTATTGGGATCCGAATTTGAGGGGGCTGACCGGCAATGACAGAGCCGTGCGCGACTTTCTGGCCAGAGAGCCAGAAGTCAACGGACTCATCGAAGACGTGACCGGTTTTCTGAAAAAATGGGTGCCGCGCTTCGAACTTGAAAATCGCAGTTACCTCACTGTGGCGCTGGGCTGTACCGGGGGCCGACACCGCTCGGTTTACGTCGCCACCGAAGTCGCTCGTCATTTTGAGCAAGCGGGTAAGTCAGTGCTGATCAGCCATCGAGACTGCGAACGGCTTGCCGATGTCGATTAAGGAAATCGAAGTCGTCAACCGCCTGGGCTTGCATGCCCGCGCCGCCACCAAACTCGTTCAGCTATGCACGCGTTTCGAAAGCGAAATCACACTGGTCAAGGACGGTAAAAAAGCCAACGGTAAAAGCATCATGGCGGTAATGACCCTCGCTGCCACCCAGGGTGCGGTGCTTACGGTGGAGACAATAGGTGCCGATGACCAACAGGCGCTGGCCGCAATCGAGGACTTGTTCGCCGATCGCTTTGGTGAGGCGGTATGAGTTTTTCACTGCACGGCGTAGGCGTGTCTCGCGGTATTGCTATCGGCAAGGTGCATATTGTGGAGCGCGATTCAGTCGAAGTTGCGGAGTATGCGATCGCGCTCAGCGAGGTTGATGCGGAAATCGCTCGTCTGGCAGATGCGGTCAATCAAGCGAAGATGCAATTGCGGCAAATCCGCGAACATATTCCCACCAGCGCGGCCGCCGATATCGCGTCTTTCATTGATACTCACCTGTTGATGCTCGACGACGTGGCATTTACCGAGGAGCCCGCGCGGATCATCGGCGACACGTTGTGCAATGCCGAATGGGCGGTGAAGACCCAACGCGACGCATTGGTGCGGATCTTTGACGAGATGGAGGATGCCTATCTGCGCACCCGCCGCGACGATGTTGACCACGTCGTTGCCCGGATCCTTCGTCATCTGTTGCGTCATCAGCCGCTACGGCACGAGGTGGCAGATCGTCACCTCGAAGGCATGATCGTATTAGCTGAAGACCTATCACCGGCTGATATGGTGTTGTTGAGCCACCACGGGATCGCGGCGTACTTAACCGAGTTTGGCGGACCGACCTCCCATACGGCAATCCTGGCTCGCAGTCTCGACATTCCCGGGGTAGCGGGCCTGCATAGAGCGCGCCGCTACGTCCAAGAAAACGAAATGCTAATCGTTGACGGCGATGCCGGCGTCGTTATCGGCGAACCCGACGAGCGGACTCTTGCCAGCTATCGCGCACGTCAGGCGGCGCGCCTGGAGTTTTTGAATTCGCTTGCCGACCTCGTTGATGTCGAATCGGTCTCCGATGATGGGATCACGGTGAATTTAGAGGGAAATGTCGAACTCCCCAGCGACTTTCAAGCTGTCGCCGCCGTTAATGCGTTGGGGATCGGGCTTTACCGCACAGAGTTTCTCTTCATGAACCGCGCTGATATTCCCAGCGAGGAGGAGCACCTGGCGACCTATCGCACGGCAATTGAGAAGACCGCTGGTTTACCGATCACAATCCGAACAGCCGATATCGGTGGTGACAAGGAAATCGAGGGCGGACCGATCGCGGCGAATCCAGCCCTGGGTTTGAGGGGGATCCGCTATTGTCTTCGTGAACCCTCTTTGTTTCGGCCGCAGCTGCGGGCGATTCTACGTGCCTCCGCCGATGGTCCGGTTCGCATGATGCTGCCGATGTTGGCCAATATCAGTGAAGTGCGGCAAGTCCTCGGTATCGTTCAAGGCCTGAAGGATGAGCTGGCTAACGCCGGGGTGAGTTTCGATGCGAATATCAAAATCGGCGGGATGATAGAGGTCCCGGCAGCGGCAACCTGCGCCGATTTTTTTGCTCGCGAACTGGATTTTTTATCAATCGGTACAAATGATCTGATTCAGTATGCGCTGGCTGTCGACCGGGTTAACGATGAAGTCAACTATCTTTACGACCCACTGAACCCGGCTGTTTTGCGCCTTATTGCCCATACCATTGAAGCTGGGAACGATCACGAGATCCCGGTTGCGATGTGTGGCGAGATGGCGGGCGATCCGCAATACACTCGCTTGCTATTGGGATTAGGCCTGCGTCATTTCAGTGTTCATCCAACAACCTTGCTTGAAATAAAGCACATGATCAGACTCACTGACGTTAGTCGCTGCGTTGATGTCGCGCATGAGTTACTTAATGAGGCCGAGCCGCGCCGCCGCCGCGAATTGCTGGCGTCCCTCTAGGTTTCGATAACCGGATCCTCTCGACTAGCGCTAAACTGCCGCCTCTCAGGCCACTGATCTGTGCGTTCGAGACAATGTCGCAAGCTCAAGAATCAAATCGCAATCAAGAGCTCTTGCAGTTCGTGCAAGAAGCTTTTGACGCTAACAATCTGGCCGCTATCCGTGACTGGCTCGAACAATCTCATCCCTCACAGATCGCGGATTTACTCGAATCCCTGCCGGTTGGCACGCGCGACGAACTGTGGTTGCACATCTCCGAGGATCTGGAAGGCGACGTGTTGTCGCACGCAAGCACCGCCGTTCGCACCGGCCTGCTTGAGGGGATGGAGCCCAAGCAGGTCGCAGCCGCGACTGAAGGCTTGGAAAGCGATGACATCGCGGACATCCTCCAAGATCTTCCCGAGCCGGTTGCCGATGAGGTTTTGGGTTCGATGGCCGCGCAAGATCGCGAGCGCGTCGAGCAGGTCATCGATTATCCGGAGGACACCGCCGGGGGGTTAATGAATGCCGATACGGTGAGCGTGCGCTCGGACGTCGATATCGATGTCGTACTGCGTTACCTGCGCTTATTAGGCGACGTGCCGTCACACACCGACAGTCTGATGGTGGTCGACCGGCTTAACACCTATCTTGGCATTTTGCCGCTCTCTGAGGTTGTCACCGCTGACCCCGATCGGCGGGTCGGGGAAATCATGACCGTTGATATCGACCCGATCGCCGCGGACACGGCCGACAACGACGTCGCGTTACTGTTTGAACAACGCGATCTGTTATCCGCGGCGGTGGTCGATGCTGATGGCAAGTTAATTGGTCGCATCACCGTCGATGACGTGGTTGATGTGATCCGCGAAGAGAACGACCGCACCCTCTTATCCGCCGCCGGTCTTGACGAAGAACACGATATTTTCGAGCCGATCTTGATGTCCACCCGGCGACGCGCCCTGTGGCTTGCGATTAATTTGGCCACCGCCTTCCTCGCTGCTTGGGTGATCGGCTTTTTCGACGCCACTATTGAGCAGCTTGTGGCGCTGGCAATCCTGATGCCGGTGGTGGCGAGCATGGGTGGGATTGCCGGAACCCAGACCTTGATCATTGTGATCCGCGGGCTGGCCCAGGGCCAGGTGGGTCGCGCAAACGCCAAGAGCATCATGTTGCGTGAAACCACCGTGGGGGTCATCAACGGGCTCATTTGGTCGTTGGTGGTGGCGCTGATCGCCGCGCTTTGGTTCGGCGATTGGCGCTTAGGCGGCGTTATCGGCGCCGCGATTGTCATAAATCTCCTGGTGGGCGCGCTGTTCGGCGCCGCTATCCCATTGATTTTAAAACGCCTAAGAGTCGATCCCGCGCTGGCCGGTGGGGTCATTCTAACGACGTTGACCGACGTGGTCGGTTTTGTCGCGTTCCTGGGTCTGGCGACCATTTTCTTGATCTAATTTTTCACGTGCTGTGGTATTCTCCACACACTAAGGCCGAGTCGAATCAAAAACATAGGCCACGATTTTCAAAAACACCCTGGAATGGGTGGTAGATGGGGAACAAATTCGATGAGACAGCTAGCTGCCCGGATCGGGACTGTTGCTTTGATGTGTTTGTTGGTCGCCGGTTGCGCCGACCAAAAAGTTAAGCCTGGCGAAGTGCTGTGCCCACTCCTCGGTGCGGTGACGGGCGCTGGCATAGCTGCCGGTGGTTTCGATTCTACCGACGGAGGCGCGATTGCTGCTGGCGCTGCCATTGGCGCGGCTGCGGGCTACTTCATGTGCCGCGAAAAAGAGCCGGAGCCCAAACCAGCACCGAAACCGCGGCCGAAACCAATGGCCAAGCCCAAGCCCCCAGCACCCAAGGATTCCGATGGCGATGGCGTGATGGACCCCAACGACCAATGCCCTGGCACCCCAAGTGGTGTGAAGGTCAACGCGGTGGGCTGTCCTGAAGTCGCCGAGAAGCTTCTGAGTCTTGAAGGTGTCAATTTCGAGACAAACAGCGCCACTTTGATGCCAGAGTCGGCCACGATTCTCGATCAGGCGGTTCAGGCTCTAACGGACGCCGCTAGCGTGCATGTCCGGGTGGAAGGTCATACGGACAGCCGTGGCAGCGCAGCCTACAACAAGACCCTATCCGAGAAACGCGCAGGCGCCGTGGTCGATTATTTGGTCAGCAAAGGGATCAGCGGCGACCGACTCTCCGCGGTCGGATACGGTGAGGCCGCCCCAGTGGCACCAAACGATACCGCCGAGAACATGTACAAAAACCGTCGGGTGGACTTGGTGGTCACCAAGAACTAAGACGATTGTCGAGTCGATTAAAAATCCCTCCCACCGTGGAGGGCTTTTTTTTGGCTGCGTTTTTTTATCCCCAGTTAAAAGAGCTTAAGTAGCGCCGAGCTACCCTCCACCAGCGTGTCGGTTAGACGCATGA
>JBCCEV010000187.1:0-7217 GCA_039030125.1 Pseudomonadota bacterium
CCGCCGCGTTCGATCGGCGGCGGTTGAAAGCGATCTGATCGACATTCATTGGACTTACCCCGAAGCGCCAGCCGGCGCGCTGTTGGCAAAGCGGTGGTCGAAACCTTATGCAATGACCCTGAGAGGGAAAGAGGCATTTTACGCTGGGATGGGCGCCGCGCGAGAACAACAAATACTCGTTGCGATCGAGAACGCCGAGGCTGTTGTCGCCGTTAGTAAGGAGCTGGAGAATCTTGCGTCGGAAAAAGTTGTCATGAAGGGCCGATCGACGACGATCCCAAACGGCGTTGATCTCAATCGCTTCAGTCGTGGCGATCAGGGCGAAGCGCGACGCTCTGTTAACGTGAGTGAAACAGAGCCGATGGTGGTGTCAGTTGGATTCCTCTCGGAGCGCAAAGGATTCCATACGCTTATCGCATGCTGGCCGAAGGTTATTGAAAACGTGCCCGGGGCGCGTCTCTACATCATCGGTGATGAGGGCGCGGAGGGAAGCCGGGCGTATACCGAAAGATTGATCACGCTGATTGACGAGCTGGACCTCCAAGATCACGTATTCCTCGTAGGGCGCAAATCCCCCGACGAGCTTGTGAATTGGTATCGAGCCGCTGATTTGTTCGCCTTAGCGACCGCCGGGGAAGGATCGCCAAATGTCGTGTTGGAGGCTCTAGCGACCGGCTTACCAGCGATTGTGACCGACGTCGGCGGGGTCAGAGAAATTTTGGCCGAGCCGCATCTCGGCGAGGCAGTCGACGCGCAAAGTGGAGATTGGGCGCCCGCACTGTCAAGAGCGCTTGAAAAACGGTGGGACAAAAGTCAGATCTGCGACACCATGGCTCGGAGAACCTGGAATGAATGCGCCGGCAAGGTCGTGTCTTTCCTCGAATCGGCCGTCGGAGAAGGTCAACAGCGATGACCTTGCCAACCTCACTGGGCGCAATGCTGCAGGTTCGCGCGGCGGTTTGCGGGCATGGTATTGCCGTCGTCGATTCCGCCGGGCGCGCTTGGAATTACCAACAGCTCGAAGATGCGAGCGGTGCCTTTGCTCAACAGTTAGAAGCGCAGGGTTTTAGTGGCGGTGAGCGCCTCGCAATCCTCCTCGATAAGTGTTTTGAATATTGCGCCGCGCTGTTCGCGGTTGCGCGCCTAGGCGGTATCGCCGTCCCTATTAATGCAACGCAAAAATCACGGCAGATCAGGCATATTTTGGAGAATTCGGGCAGCCGCTGGTTACTATCGACTGATGCGCGGTTTCGGCGCCTGCAGGCCGACATGGCGATCGATCCAAGCGTCACTAAACTGATTATCGACGCGGCGGATTGTGGAAACGACGTCAGCGCGGATTTTTCAAGCCGACCAAAGACGCCCGCCGCCGCCGAGGTCTTAGGTTCCGATTCCGCCTTGCTTCTTTACACGTCCGGATCAACCGGTTTGCCAAAGGGGGTCGAGCTATCGCATCGGAACTTGGTCCTTGGTGCCGCCGCGGTGGCCGAGTATTTGACGTTGGATGAAAGTGATCGCGTGCTCGCCGTTCTGCCATTCAGTTTCGACTATGGTTTGAACCAATTATTGTCGTCGGTCTTGGTTGGCGCCCGGTGTGTACTCCACAACTACCTGCTGCCCGCTGACGTCGCGAGTGCCGTTGAAAGACAAGCGATCACGGGTCTAGCTGGCGTTCCGGGGTTATGGGGCCAAATCGCGGCTAGCAACCCAAAGGCCGAAGCGTTTCGCTCGCTACGATATTTTACGAACTCCGGCGGTGCGCTGCCGACGGGATTGATCACGAAGCTCCGGGCTTTGATGCCGCAGGCGAAACCATTCTTGATGTACGGCCTCACGGAGGCATTTCGCTCTACCTATCTGCCCCCGGACCAAATTGAGCGGCGTCCCAACTCGATCGGTAAAGCCATTCCTCATGCTGAGGTGCATCTGCTGGACGAAGAGGGTGGCGCTGTTCCGGACGGGGCGGTTGGCGAAATCGTTCATTGCGGTGAACTGGTGGCTAAGGGATATTGGGACGACCCGATCGCGAGCGCCGAGCGGTTCCGCGAATTGCAAGACGTGAACCCTAGTTTTGAAGAGCAAACCGCCGTATTTACCGGCGACTATGCGCGCCGTGATGAGGAGGGCTTCCTCTACTTTGTCGGCCGCCGCGATAGCATGCTAAAACGTCTGGGGCATCGGATCAGCCCGGACGAAATCGAAGAGGTTATATATGCAGATGAGCGTGTCTCGGCGGCCGCGGCAATTGGCCTTGACGCCGGAGTGGATGGACATGAAATTATTGTGTTGGTGGCGCTCAGAAGCGGCTGTGAATGTACGGTCGAAGAACTCCAAGCGCGGTGTCGACGAGAACTAAGCAGCTATATGGTGCCTCACGCCGTTCATTTTGTGGATTCGCTACCGGTAAATGCCAATGGCAAAATCGACCGACATGAAGCCGAGCGACGGTGGCGGATTAGAAATGACGAGAGGTAGTTCGCTTGCCCACCAGCGCTTGCAATCGCTGATGGCGGACGACGGTGTGTTAATAGTAGGCGGACAGGCGCTCACCGCGATCGCGGAACGGGCTGAAGGTAAGCCATTTTTCGTCTATGAGCGCGCCGCCGTTGAGAGCCGAATTGCGCAGTTGCGCGCAGTATTACCCAGCCGCGTAAGACTCCATTACGCGGTGAAGGCTAACCCCTTACCCGAGCTGTTGAAGGCCATCGGCGCGCTCGTTGATGGCTTCGATGTCGCTTCGGCTGGGGAACTTCGCGCGGCGTTAGCCGCTGGTGTGAGTCACTCGGAGATTGGCTTCGCCGGGCCTGGGAAAACCGATGATGAACTCCGCGAGGCTTTGGACGCCAAAATCTTGATTTCGGTCGAATCGCTCAATGAAGCGAGTCGAGTTGATGCAATCGCGGGCCAAAGAGGGGAGATGGCGCGCGTGATGGCGCGCATAAACCCGGATTTCGAACTTCGAGGAGCGGGAATGCACATGGTCGGGCGCCCCTCGCCGTTTGGCATGGGTGTGGACGACGGAGAAAGTTTGTGTCGGGGCGAGTTTCGAAATCTCTCCTTCGAGGGCTTACATATCTATGCGGGTTCGCAGAGCCTTGACGCCCAGGCAATACTTGAAATGAATCGCGCAACATTCGAGTTGGCAGCGATTTTCAAGCAAAATACTGGGTGTCGGTTTAAACGGTTGAATATTGGTGGCGGCTATGGGATCCCCTATTTCGAGCATGAACAGCCGCTGGATCTCCGCGAGGTTGGTGCAGGTCTCACCGAACTAAGTAAACAATACGAGGAATTACTGGAAGACGTGGCGATCGTCATTGAATTGGGTCGCTATATGGTTGGCGAGGCGGGCTACTATGTGTCACAAATTGTTGATATCAAAAAATCTCATGGCGAGCTTTTCGCGGTCACCAACGGCGGCCTTCACCATCATTTGGCCAACTCAGGGAACTTCGGACAGGTGGTGAGGAAAAATTTCCCAGTGGTAATCGGCAATAAGATGTCAGCCGCGCCCTGTTCGAGGGCAACGATTGTCGGGTTGCTGTGTACGCCGCTTGATATCATTGCAAAAGCGCTGAGTGTGCCGAGCCTGGAAGTCGGCGATTTGGTGGTGGTGTGCCAATCTGGCGCTTACGCCCATACGGCAAGTCCGCAAAAATTTCTCAGTCATCACGAAGCCCTGGAATTCGTCGTTTAAGCTCGGTCTAGTGTTGTACAGTTCTCTGCTCCATAACTTTTTCTTCCCAGCGTCGTTGGTACTAACGCGCAGCCGTTGTTTCGAGCTGTACAAACAGATGCTCGGCCTTGAAGAGCGGCCACGAGAGGAAGTCGATGCATTGCGTTGGGAACGCTTCAAGCAGTTATTGGAACATGCCTATGAGAACGTTCCCTACTATCGCAAGGTCATGGAAGAACAGGATTTGAAACCCAGCGATATCGCCAAGGTCGAGGAACTCGCTCGTTTGCCAGTTTTAACGAAAGCAAAAGTGCAACGAAATTTCCCAGACCGGATCACCGCCCAAAATATTCCGAGCACTGATTGGCGATATGTTTCAACCCGCGGAACTGCTAACCGGTTGATTTCTGTGCAGGACTTTCGCAAGCGCGACATGGTGCGCGCGACCGAACTCCGCTCCGCGCACCTGTCCGGTGATTACCGAGTAGGGAAGGTGTGGGCCGAAATTCCGCCAGACGTTTGCAGCATCGTATGCGGGGATGAAAACGAGCCCGATGAAGGCGTGTTTCGCTACGGCTGGGAGTTAATCAGAAAGCGCAAATTTTTTGACAGCCGCAGTATCAGTAATCTTAGAGGGCTGATTGAGCGTAAGTGGCTATACCGGCGCATTACTTATCCGCCCTTCGGCGCCGACGGAACGAATATCGGTTCCGATCGCATCGGCGAGTACGTCTCAAAGTTGCGGAAAGACAAACCCTTTTTACTGAAGGCCTTGCCGACCTATGCTTATAAGCTCGCGCAATACGTTGTGGATAAAGGACTGCCGCCAATTCCGGTTACCGCGGTGAAGCCGATGGGTGGATCGGTGAGCAACGTGATGCGCGATAAGATCGCGCAGGCCTTCACAGGCGCCTATCGCGAAGATTATGGCAGCTCCGAGTTTGGCAGCATCGCTTGCGATTGCTCAATCGGTTCCGGCCTGCACATTTTCAGCGATTGTTTTTTAATCGAGATCACCAACGACGGCGTCGCTGTCGAAGATGGTCAACTTGGCAAAATACTCATCACAGATCTCTCAAATTTCGCGATGCCCATGATCCGGTACGAGATCGGCGATATCGGATATATCGACTCAAGTCTGTGTGAATGTGGCCGAACGTCGCCGCGGTTATGGGTTGAAGGGCGGGTCGAAGACGCTATAGAACTTGCCGATGGGTCGCTGCTTAGCAACGATAAAATCATGGATTTCTTCTACCAGCGTCCCGAGATCGATCAGTTTCAATTAATTCAACGCGCGCCGAGCGAATTTGAGTTGTTAGTGGTGCCGCAGCCCGACCATGAACCTGGCGCCAACGGGCTGGTTGCTGAGTTGAAAGAATTGCTGGGTCACCCGCAGGCCGTGGATCTGCGTGTCGTCGCCAGTGTGGCGCCGGAGACCAGCGGCAAGTTCCGCTTCGTAAAAGCCTACCGGGGCAGCGTCCACTAATGCTTGATATTACCGATGATTTTCCGCTTTTGAAGCGGACTATCGAAGATGAACGCGTTATCTACCTGGATAGCGCCGCAACTTCTTTGAAACCCACTGCCGTGATCGATGCCGTGCAGCGCTTCTACACTCACTCCACCGCAAATGTACATCGGGCGATCCACCAACTGGCCGATGAGGCTACCGACGCTTTCGAACTTGCACGCGCGGATGTCGCGCGACTGATCGGGGCTGAGCAGAACGAGATCATTCTTACCCGTGGCACGACCGATGGCATAAGCCTGATCCGCAACGGGGCCCGCAGCCTCGAAAAGGTAGTGACCACCGCAATCGAACACCACAGCAACTACCTGCCCTGGGCATTCGGTGATAGCCCCCGAGTAGTCGGTCTTGTCGATGAGGGTCGCCTGGATTTAGACCAACTCGCCGGCTTCCTCAAAGAAGGCGTCGATTTAGTCGCGGTTGGCTATGTGTCGAACGTGCATGGTCTGATCAACCCAATTGAGGAAATCATCGCAATGGCGCATGACGCCGGTGCCCGCGTACTTGTGGACGCCGCTCAGGCCGTTGGACATTTTCCGATTGATGTTAAGGCGTTGGATGTCGACTTTATGGCGTTCAGTTCGCACAAAATGATGGGGCCGGGCGGCGTTGGCGCTTTGTATTGCAAACGCGACGCCCTAGCGCTTCTACAACCGGTTGTTCTCGGCGGACACACGGTAGAATCCGTACACCTTGAAAGCTACGAATTGCAACCCGCGCCCGCGCGTTTCGAGGCCGGCACACCGCCGATTGAGGCGGTCATCGGCTGGGGAGCAGCCGCGCGTTATCTCTCGCGCTTAGGGTTGGAGAACGTCGAGGCGCATTGCAAGGAACTCGTTCGCTATGCCTACGAAAAGGCGCAAGGTTTTTCCAACATACGTCTGGTGGGCCCAGCGGAGCCTGATTCGGTTTCCGCGACGTTAAGTTTTGTTGTCGAAGATATTGAGGCGCATGGTGTGGCGCGGATGCTCTCCAACCGTTCCAATCTTTGCCTGCGCAGCGGTTTTCATTGTGCGCAGCCGTTGCATGAGACGTTGGGTTTGCCGCCCACGGTTAGAGCGAGCTTTCACGCCTACAATACGAAAGCGGATATCGACGTCTTAATCGATGCTCTCGACGCCGTCCTCGCACTCACTTGAGTATTTCTGCGGCCTGAACTGACATTAGTACCGCAAGCTAGGCATTTATGTGCGGCATCATCGGCGTCTGGAATTTTCGCAGCGGCAAGCCCGTGGATCGCGGGGCCTTATCGGCAGCCCGGGATCTCATGTCTCACCGCGGCCCGGACGCTGCCGGCGAGTGGCTGGACCAAGATATCGGTTTAGGTCATCGACGGTTAAGCATCCTTGACCTTTCGGACGCTGGGCGCCAGCCGATGCGCGACCGTACCGGCCGTTATGTGATCAGTTACAACGGCGAAATCTACAACTATCGAGAACTTCGAGAACAGTATCTATCCAGCACCGCTTTCGACAGTGCTACCGATACCGAGGTCTATCTAAATCTTTTTGCGAAACTGGGCCGCAAGGCTATCGAACTTTGCAATGGCATGTTCGCAATCGCAATTTGGGATCGCGACCAACGCAAGCTTTACCTCACTCGCGACCGTGTAGGCATCAAGCCGCTTTATTACACACACACCAGCGACGGGATCGCGTTTGCCTCCGAGATTAAATCTCTTCTCGCCCTTGAAGGGGTCGATAACTCGGTTGACCGCGCGCGAGTCATCGCCTATTTGAATTTTGGTTATATCCCCGGAGCCGAGACGATATTCACCAATATTCGCAAGGTATTACCAGCGACAACATTGGTCCTCTCCGAAGACGGGATTGAAGAACAACGATTTTGGAACCTCACTTACCAGCAAGAGCAAGACCGTGGTTTGGAGGCATACAGTGAAGAATTTGGCGAGTTGTTCACCAGCGCTATCGATTTAAGACTGCGCAGCGATGTACCGCTGGGGATTTTCCTGAGCGGCGGCCTCGATTCCAGTGCGGTTGTTGCCCAGCTCTC
>JBCCEV010000188.1:0-7176 GCA_039030125.1 Pseudomonadota bacterium
CATAAATATGCAGAGATCGCTTTCACTCCCAAGGTGAAAGCTCATCAACACAGGGCGGGCAGCCGAGCGATGTATGCCGCGTTTGAGAACCGCGAGGACATGAACCACCGGCTTGGTCGACGTGAGCGCGACTTCATCGGCGCGCGCGACAGCTTTTATTTTGCCAGCGTCTCACAAGAGGGCTGGCCTTATGTCCAGCACCGCGGTGGTCCACGCGGTTTCGTCAAGGTGCTCGATGATCAGTCGATCGGCTTTGCCGATTTCAAAGGCAACCGTCAGTTCATAACGGCTGGCAATATTGAGCACGAGGAGCGGGTTTCTCTATTGTTCATGGACTATGCGAATCGCAGGCGCCTGAAAATGTTCGGACGCGCACAAACGATTCACGCGCAAAGCCACGTTGCCCGGCAACTCGCGACGGCAGATTATCAAGCCCAAGTTGAAAGTGCGGTAGTGATTGAAGTCGTTGCATTTGACTGGAATTGCCCGCAGCACATCACGCCCCGGCTCACTGCCGAGGAGTGGCGTTCGCGGCAAGCTGGGTAAAACAGTATTTCTTTGCTTCCTCGGCGCGTTCGCGTCGCTCTAGCACGTATACTCCACCCGGCGCTCAAAGACGCAGCAGAGGCAATCAAGCGTGGCAGCGACGCATCGGTCAGACTCAAAATTTTCGCGGACGCTGCGAGGTGTTTGCGTTGTTTTAAGCAGCGGTTTTATAGCCGCTAACGGCTTTGCGCTCACCAGCGTAAAGACTACGCCGCTAGAGTCGCTCGCGGTCTACCCAGAGTCACAGGCGAGCGCGACGGTGATCAGCCTCAATGATATCGAGATCAGCGCGGAGATCCCGGCGCGCTTGTTATCTCTGCCGGTGGAGGTCGGATCGGTGGTCGATAAAGGTGCGCGCCTCGCAACACTTGACTGCCGCGAGTTCAGGGCACGCCTGCAAAGCGCGCTCGGGCGCGAGACTCAAAATGGTGAACGGATCCGCCTCGCCGAAAAGCGGATCCAACGTGCCCGCAAGCTCGAACAACAACAGTCTTTGGCCGAGGAAATCCTTGATGAGCGGATCACTGATCTCGCCGTATTAAAAGCGGATAAAGCTCAAATCGAGGGTGATCTTGCGTTAGCGCGCTTGAATGTTTCGCGGTGCACGGTAGTGGCCCCGTTCGACAGTCTGATCACCGAGCGCGTAGCGGGGGTCGGCCAATATCTTAGGGTGGGCGATACCTTGATGAACATTCTTGATGTCAACAGCATCGAAATTAGCGCCCAAGTGTCCGTGGCGGATCTATCGGCGCTGCACAACGCCGAAACCATCCAATTTCGCGCCAACGGCAAGCGCTACGCTGCAATTTTACGAGCCGTCGTTGCGGCCATAGAAACCGCGTCACGGACGCAGGAAGTGCGGCTCACTTTTCCAGCCGAAGCGGCGTTAATCGGCAGCGCCGGCCAAATTGTCTGGCGCAGCAAAACGCCGCATGTTCCCGGCCATTTGGTGGTTAATCGAGACGGCGAACTTGGCGTTTTTGTCCTCGCCGATGGGGTCGCTAAGTTCGTTTCGACGCCAGCGGCGCAAGGTGGCCGAATGACACCGCTCGATCTACCGGCGACGACCGAAATCATCACCGAAGGTCATTACAATCTGCGCTCGGGCGAGCGTCTCAACGTTGTTCCCCCGTAATGCATTTCCTGAAAGCGCTATTGCGAAATCACGTATTCGCGAATCTCGTCTTCGTATTGGTGATCCTGTTGGGCATTGGGACCTATCTGCAAATGCCGAAGGCCAAGGACCCGCCCATGAAACTCAATTGGGTCAATATCGTCACCCGCCTTCCCGGTGCGTCGGCGGAGGATATCGAAAAGCGCATCACCGATCCTATTGAAGAGGTGATCCAGCGCGCTATTGATGACATCAAGTTTGTTGCTAGCACTTCGCGCGAAGGCGTGTCCAACGTGATCGTCCGTTTCGATTACGTCGATGAACGTACCTATGACAAGCGGACCATAGATTTACGGCGCGAAGTTCAAAATGTCTATAACGATCAGCTCCCCGACGACGCGGACGATCCTTACTTTCTCGAAATCACCTCTTCTAACTGGTTCCCGACCGCTACCATCGCTGTCTCAGGCCAAGGCGACGATGAGAACCTTCGACGGCAAGCGCGCTATATCAAACGCGATATCGAAAACATCAACGGCGTCGACGAAGTCAATCCTTTGGGCCTTAAGGATCCGGAACTTCGGGTGGAATTCGATACCGCGAATTTGCGCGGTCTAGGCATTTCACCCGCCGAGCTGGCGGACACCGTGAACACCTATTTTCGGGACGTCTCCGTCGGTGATCTGGAGACCGAAAGCGGTCGTTGGCTGGTGCGCCTGGCGGCCACTAGCCTCGGTCCCGAAGGCCTCGCGGAATTTCCCATCGTGACGGGTCAGGGCGTCGTGCGCCTCGGAGACGTGGCGCGAATTTCTTTGACGACCGAAGATCCCGACGAACTGGTCCGCTACCGTGGTCGTCCAGGGGTAATGATGGCGATCACGAAGACCGAAGATGCCAACGTTCTGGATCTGGTTGAACGCTTGAACGCTTATGTCGATAAACGCAACGAACTTACAGGGCGCACGGGCGCAGAGCTATTTTTAGTTGACGATCAAACGGTGAGCACTCGCGAGGCCTTAACGGTCATGCAAACCAACGCGATGATCGGTTTTGTGCTGGTGGTCTTGGTCGCGTGGTTGTTCTTAGGCTTAAAGGTGTCGCTGCTCACCAGTATTGGGATCCCCTTCACCTTAGCCTGCACGTTTATCGCATTGCACCTGGGTGGCATGACGATTAACAACACGGTGTTGCTGGGCATCGTGATTTGCCTCGGTATGATCGTCGACGACGCGGTCGTGGTTGTAGAGTCGATTTACCATCAAATCGAGTCCGGTGCGCGGGGTGCGGCAGCCGCGGTGGCAGGCTTGCGTGAGGTGTTCGCGCCGGTCACGACCTCGGTGATGACAACGATTGCAGCATTTCTGCCACTTGCGCTGTTGCCCGGTATTTTGGGTGAATTCATGCGCGTGATCCCAATTGTTGTCAGTGCCGCCTTGGCGTTGAGTTTGCTTGAAGCCTACTGGATGTTGCCTGCGCACGTGGTTGCCGCGGGGATAAAATTAGACACGACCAACAAGCTTTCATTGCGGCGTCAAAGCTTCACTCGGGTGTTACGTCGGCGCTACACCCAGTTGCTGCTAAAAGCATTGCGCGCACCTTGGATCACCGCATTAGCTGTTGCGTTCGCGTTTGTGATTGCGATCGGAACCCTCAGCAGCGGCTTAATCCGGTTCAATTTTTTCGAAGGCGATCCGGTGCGGGTGTTTTATGTCAGCGTGGAAATGCCACCGGGCACTGCGCTCGAGCAAACCGCTAGCGTGTTGAGTGAAATTGAGGAAAAAGCGTTGGCCGTGATAGCGCCTGAAGAACTTCGAGGTTCTATCGCTTACGCCGGTCAGATGTTTACCGAAACGGATAATTTCTTCGGTGACGTGGTCGGTCAGATCATGATCAGCCTCAATCCTACGAAATCAGGCGGTCGCGGTGTATTTGAAATCGCCGACGCAGTGGAGGCGCAGGTGAAGGACACCTTGGGACCCAAATCAATCTCGATGTTGCGGATCAAAGATGGGCCGCCGACACAACGCGCCGTCGCGATGAAGATCCGGGGCGACGATTACGCTGATATTCAAAAAGTCACCGAGCACATGCGAGCCTTCCTGGAAACGCACGAGGCGTTCAACAACGTCGCAATCGATTATCGATCGGGCAACCCTGAACTCGTGTTGCGCTTGGATGGTGAAGCGATAAAACGCTCTGGCGCCGATCCACTCATGGTGAGACGATCGCTGGCGCTGATGGTCGATGGTGAGCTGATCACCGATTACCAAAAAGGCGGGGAAGAGGTTCGAGTTAGGGTGCTCTCCCAGCGCTCGCAAACGGTCGATATTCGCGATTTGCTGCGCGAGGTAGTGCCGCTGCCCAACGGTGGTGAGGCGCCGCTCGGAGAGTTGGTGATTGCCGAAGAGACCAACAGCCAGTACAACATCCGCCATCACAATTTTAGCCGCGCGATCACACTGGAATCGGATATCGATAAAGAGCGGATCGATACCGTAGCGGCCAATGCTCTGGTTGTTGAGCAATGGCAGAAGATCGCTAGCCAACATCCAAACATCAGTATCGACTTTACCGGTGAGTTTGATGACATTCAGGAATCATTGGATGCAATTTTCTTATTGCTGTGCATGGGTGTCGGTTTGATGTACATCATCCTGGGTACCCAATTTAGAAGTTACTGGCAGCCGTTGTTGATCCTCTTCACCGTGCCGTTAGCGTTTTGTGGTGTGATCTTGGGATTGCTTGGAACCGGCAATCCAATGAGTCTCTACACGATTTACGGCATGGTGGCGTTGGCAGGCATCGCCGTAAACGCGTCTATCGTTCTTATTTCGGCCGCTAACTCACGTTTGAAATCGGGTATGAGTTTGTTGCACGCCACCGTCTACGCTGCCCGGCGCCGCGTGATCCCAATCATCATTACATCGGCGACCACCATTGCCGGCCTGTTCTCTCTCGCGGTTGGTCTAGCCGGGGAGTCCGCGATCTGGGGGCCGGTCGCCACCGCGATTGTTTGGGGGTTGGCATTCTCAACAACGCTGACGCTGTTCGTCATTCCGATGCTATATCGTGCCTTTATGAGTATTGGCTTCTTGAATCGCGGTTTTACGTAGACGCGCGCTAGAATGCACTCGGACGCCGAATTGGGGAGCGGTCGTTGAGTGAATTCAAAGAGTATTCCCGCCTTGATGGCTTGGCGATAGCGGACTTGATTCGTCGCGGTGAAGTTACCGCCAGCGAAGTTTTGGATGCGGCACTAGCGCGCCTTGACACTGTTAACCCAACCGTTAACGCAGTAGTGCAAGACCTCCGTGAGGGCGCGCGCTTACAAGTTGATGGTGGCGCCCTTACCGGTCCATTCGCCGGTGTACCGTTTCTTATCAAGGATTTCGCCATCAATCTGGCCGGCACGCCAACCACCTTCGGGTCACGACTGATGAAAAACGCGCTGGCCGAGACCGACAGCGCCATGATGGGACGGTATAAAGAGGCGGGTCTTGTCACCCTTGGCAAGACCGCCACCTCGGAGTTCGGATTTAATGCGGCCACCGAAGCGCTAGCCTATGGCGCGCCAACGCGCAATCCATGGGATCTTAGGCGCAGTGCAAGCGGATCCAGTGGCGGCTCCGCTGTTGCGGTTGCAACCGGCGTGGTGCCGGTTGCGCATGCCGACGACGGTGGTGGTTCGATTCGCTTGCCGGCCTCGCACAACGGTGTGTTTGGTCTCAAGCCCACACGGGGACGGGTGCCGTTCGGACCAACCCTACCTGATTCAGCGTTCGCGGGACTCGCCGCGCCCCATGTAATAACGCGTACCGTGCGCGATAGCGCGGCAATGCTGGATGCGACAGCGGGTCCAGATATCGGCGCGACTTATTTCGCACCGCCGCCTGCCCATACGTTTTTGAGCGCACTCGAGCGGCCAACCGCAAAACTAAGGATCGCTTACTGCGAAGCGCTAACGTTCGACACCCCCGTTCACCCAGACTGCCAAGCTGCCCTCGCCGATGCCGTGCAGCTTTGCGAATCGCTTGGGCACGATCTGGTGCCGCTGGATGCCAATTTGAACCTCGACGAGTTTTCGCGACAATGGTGCACGGCCATCGTTGCTTGGTTGGCAACTTTCATAGACGGCGCGGCCGCAGGCCTGGGCATGGTCCCGTCGCTCGATAATTTGGAAAGCGTGACGCTTTCCGCTTTGCAGTATGGGCGCGCGCAGCCGAGTCGCGATTTAGTACTCGCCACGCTAGCGTTCAACGATATCTCGCGGCAGATCGGCGGCTGGTTCGAGGATCATGACATTCTCCTCACTCCGACGGTGAGTAAGCCGCCCCCCCTATTGGGCGTCATGGATCAAAATGCGTCAGGGGCCGATGCCTACGAATTCGTGCGTGAACACCTTTTCGCGCTAGGCCACACCTGTGGATTTTTTAACGTGAGTGGGAATCCGGCAATGTCAGTGCCGTTGTTCTGGACTGCCGATGGCTTGCCCATTGGAACCCAGTTTGTCGCTCGCTACGCCGACGAACGAACCTTGTTCGGACTCGCCGGCCAACTCGAACGGGCACGTTGCTGGCATGATCGCCGTCCGCCGGTCGTTGAGGATAACTGCTGTGGGTAAAACACTGTTTAAAAACGGACACGTTATTACCGTCGATGCCGCGTTTGCGTTTGCCGAAGCGGTGCTGATCGATGACGGTGTGATTAAAGCGGTTGGCGCGGATGCCGAGATTCGCGGTTTGGCAGATGCAGACACACAGATGATCGACCTCGATGGCCGGACCTTGATGCCCGGCTTCATCGACACACACGGCCACGTTGCTTTATTTGGCCTTGATGAGCTCAAGGTGTCGCTAACTGGCGCCGGCTCGAAAGAGGAGATCCTACAACGCATCAAAGCGCGCGTATCGGCGACATCACCTGGCGAATGGATCGTCACAATGCCGATTGGGGAGCCGCCCTACTTCTTGAATGCGAAGGCGCTGCGCGATAGCGGCGTTGTGCCAAGCCGCAAAGAACTCGACGCAGTTGCCCCTGATCATCCTGTATACATTCAAGCGCCGACCAATCGAGTACCGAATTTCGCAGTGCTGAACAGTGCGGCGTTCGCGGCCGCCGGTATTAGCGCCGGAACCGAGGTGTCGCCCAATACCAAAGTTCGCCTTGATAGCGATGGCGAGCCGACGGGAATTATCGAAGGCGCGATGCAACCGATCTATAACTTCGATCCGCTTTATCAACTCGTTGAGCAGGCCGCGCCGCGTGCTAACTATGCGGACATCCGTAATGGCATTGCGAGATTGAGCGCTGAATTTTCCAAACACGGCACAACGACCCTGCTGGAAGCACATCTCACCGATCCCGAAGAGCTGCGCGCTTATGCAGAGCTCGAGGCCGCGGGCCAACTGCCCTTGCGAATTTTCTACACTTTCGAAATTGACCCACGCCAATCTCTAGGCGAGATAGAGCAGTTTCTGCGCACGCTCCGCTTCGCGGCAAATGGCGGTTTTGGCAGC
>JBCCEV010000189.1:0-7129 GCA_039030125.1 Pseudomonadota bacterium
CGCCAGCGCGAGCGCCAACACCAGCAATGTGCCCGTTAACGAAGAACTCAATCCGAGCGTCATCAAGCGATTCTCCGGGATATACCGAAGCAAGCGGCTGGTGAGAAAACTCCCGACGATATAGGAAAGGGGTATAAACATGATGTACCAGCCAATCTCCGCCGGACCGACCCCATAGCCTGCTAGCACGCTTGGCGCGCCGGCAAGGAAAACGTAAAACGTGCCGGTACACATTGAGAGGATGGCAACGAACCCAACATACAAGCGTTCGCGCATAAGAACACCGTACGCGGTCGCGATCTCCTTAAGCCAATGGTTCTGCGAACGCTCCGGCCTGCCTCCGGGCAAGCACAACACCACGAGCGCCAAAATGATCACCGCCACAGCCGCGGCAATTAAGAAATTCGCGCGCCAGCCAAACACAACATGCACTTGTCCCCCCACGATGGTGCCCAACGGCGGACATAAACCCATCGCCATACCGATGTAGGCCATAATCCGGGCGCGATCAGAGGCGGCAAAAAAATCCTGCACCATCGCGCGGCCGATCACCAATCCCGCCGCCGCGCCGGCACCTTGGCAGAAGCGCGCAATCACCAGCCACCATATTCCAGACGCCCAGGCGGCAGCGAGCGACGCCAAGATCGCAATGGAGAAACCAATGACAAGCATCCTTTTACGGCCGTACAAATCGGACAACGGTCCGTAGACAACTTGAGCGATCCCGAAAGCAACAACAAACGCCGAAAACGTGAGTTGAACATCTGCCTGAGGGGCATTGAGCAACTCGCTCCATTCATGCATCGACGGCAGACACAAGGTCATCGACAGCAGACCAAAGCCGATGGCGCTGAGCAAATTGACAACAATAAACCAGCGCGGCGCGCTAGTGGCTGAGGACGCGCTCAATTGAAAACTCGGGGTTGCACAGGGGTGCGCATGGTAACCGATTGGCTACAAGGAAAAGTGTGAGAAAGCCCGGCCTTCGCCCTCCGATTCGCCGAGCGGTCCCTTGCGAATCGATAGACGGGCTTCGTTAAGCTCCATGACAACGGTGGCACAGGTTCCAACCAAATACGGTTTTAACGCCTGCGCTTCCAGATAAGGCCGATTGAGCACACCATCGCCGATCTCACGCTCATCGAGCAGGTCTCGCGCCAACTCGCAATTAAGCACGGCGGCGTTATCAAGCTTTGACTTCGCGCAAGCATAACGGGCCTTGGTGGTACCCAGATCTTCGAGAACGTCCTTGGCAGCGGGCGCGATGCAATGGTTGGTGTGGAGCAAGTAACCGTTGCGCGCCTCAACTTCGTGACGAGCGTCGCCCATAAACTCGAATCCCCGACAATTCCCCGCGCCGTCGCCGATCAAAATATGGCTTGCCTTACCCACACCGGAATTGCGCACCACCTCGCAGGCTTGCGCCAGATCCGTAGCGCGCAACACGGCCTGGGTGAGCGGATGCACCGGTAAGCCCGAGATCGGGTGGGGCGCAAAAAGAATATTGAGACCAACGCCCACCCCACGTTCGTTGAGGCCAATTTTCCCAACCATTCCAGCTTCGCCGAACGCGATGTAGCGCAGGCCGTCATCGGGTTCGTGTTCAATAACCACGCAGAGGTCTTCAAGCTCTTTAATCCAATCCCAATTCTGGGCCAATACAGCGCTATCCTTTAAATAAAATGCAGTGCATTCCGGCTCTTTTGAATTGAGGATTTCAGTACGCGCATTGAGTAAAAAAACTTGCCAGGGCGGCAAGTTGGCGCCCCTTGCGATTCCGCTGATTTCCGCCGCGATGTCCGGCGCGAAGCGAACGATCGCCGCCTCTGCTTCCGCGGCCCCGGCGCTGAGATCGATATGATTTCGCGACGGTTGCGCAAATAGACCCTGCAGGTAGAGATCGAGCGCGGCGCGGATCAGCCCGCGAAACGCCTCCCCATGTGCGGCCCCGCGAGCGCGGGCGTCACCGGTGACTGTGATGCTCGGAAAGGTCTGCATTAGCGCGGCATTTAAGCTAGATTGAGTTCCTAAGATCTGAACGAGAGCCTACGGCAATGTGGCTGCGACTGCGACAAATCGCTTTGGTGAGCGAAAACTTGAAACCCACCGAGACGCTGCTTAGAGAGTTGTTTGATCTCACACCGTGCCACCGCGATCCTGCCGTGGGGGAATTTGGCCTGGAGAACGTGCTGTTACCGATCGGCACGCAATTTTTGGAAATTGTTGCGCCAATCGAAGATGGCACCGCCGCTGGCCGCTACCTCGCCCGCCGTGGCGGAGAGGGCGGTTACATGGTCATTACCCAATGCGACGACGCCGCGCCGCGAGCGCGACGTTTCGCCGAGATCGGCGTGCGTATAGCACACCAGTTCAAGATTGACGACTTCGTCAATATGCAACTGCATCCGCGCGACACTGGCGGCTCTTTTTTCGAAATCGACCAACAACTCGGGCCGCGTGCCAACCAACTCGACGGGCCTTGGGCCCCCGCGGGTTACACGTGGTCTAACGATCGGCCGAGCTCCGTGGTCACCGCGATCGCGGCCGCCGAAATACAGTGCGCCGATCCACTGGCCACCGCAACGCGCTGGGGTCAAATCGCCGAGCTGCCGGTGGAACGGGAGGCCGACACGTTTCTCATCGAGCTGGACAATGCATTGTTGCGCTTCGTCTCATGCGACGACGGGCGGCCCGAAGGCCTGGCCGGCCTTGATCTTCTTACCCCCGATCGCAATGCCATGATCGAGAAACTACCCAAGCATGGCGCCGCGGAAGGCCAGGGCTTTTTTCTCATCGCTGGCATGCGCTGGCGCTTTGTGGCCTGATGCTCTTCGACCCGGTCACCCTACCTCTTTGGCAACTCCTGGTTCTGGCTGGCATTGCCGTTATTTTTCTTATCGAAAAACTGTTCGTCCCCAGCGTGCGCTGGGTCCTGCGGCGCAAAGTCAATCGCGTAATTACCGAAATCAATGAGCACTTACAAATAGAAATCAGGCCTTTCCAGCTCACCAAACGTCGGGTTTTGATCGATCGATTGGCGTTCGATCCACCAGTGCTCGAAGCGCTCGAAGCGCATGTCAACGAACACCAAATGCCGCGTGAAGTGGCTCAAGAAGAAGTCAGGAAATACGCTAAAGAGATAGTCCCCGCGTTCAACGCCTTCGTGTACTACCGGTTTATTTATCGGCTGTGTCGCTTTGTATGCCGCCAACTGTATCGCATCAGGGTTGGCGTGGCCGACGAAAATGACATTCGCGGTATTGATAAAGATGCGACGGTGGTCTTCGTCATGAATCACCGCAGTAACGTCGACTATATGCTGGTCGCCTACCTCGCTTCCCGGCAGACCACCTTGTCTTACGCCGCCGGGGAGTGGGCAAAAGTCTTTCTCCTACAGTCCTTGATTCGAGCAATGGGCGCCTTCTTCGTTCGCCGAAACTCACGCAATCCCCTGTATCGCAAGGTACTGGAACGTTATGTACACATGGCGACTCGCGAAGGGGTATGCCAGGCCGTATTTCCCGAGGGCGGCTTGACAAAAACCGGCGCGCTGGCGCCGCCAAAACTCGGCTTTCTCGACTATATGCTAAGAGGTTACGACACCCACAAGGACCGGGACATCGTATTCATACCCGTCGGTATCAATTATGACAAAGTGCTCGAGGACCAGGTGCAGATTAACGCGGGCAAGGGTATCAGGGCTTCACGTTCTCTCGCCGGCTGGGTGCTTAGCGTAACCAAGTTCATTGCCGTGCATTTTTCCAAACCAAAAACGGAGCGCCGCGACTTGTTTGGCTACGCAAGCGTGAACTTCGGCCATACGGTTTCCGCACAAGCGTTTGCCCGACATCATGGGATCAATTTCGTGAACTTGGATAAGGAGAAGCGTTTTGAATATACCGCTATGTTGGCCGAGAAGTTGATGAATGGCATTGGATATGTCACCCCGATCCTGCCCGCGCCGTTGCTCGCGGAACTCTTCATTCGCGATCCGGGCGCGAAATTCTCCGAGAACCAAGTGATCATTGAGGTCCACAAGCTTGTCGACACTTTGATTGAGAAAGGCGCGCCGATGCGGGCCGCCGAGAAACCGGCCCGGCGCACGGTCGAGAAAACGCTCGCGCTGATGAGTCATTACGGACTGCTCAAGCGCAGCGATGGCTATTATTCGCTTAACGCCGAGCGGCGGGAGATCGCCGAATATTACGCGCAATCGATCCGGCATTGGTTTGACGGTATCGATCATATCGATCCGAATAATCGCGGGCTTGCCGATGCCGCATAAAAAAACCGGGTGCGCGTGAGCACGGACCCGGCTTTCATAGGACGTGGACGGCGGCGATTAGAAGCCGGCTTCCTTGGTGGTTTTAACGATTGCCGCGGCAACTTTGTAGGGATCAGCATTCGAGGCGGGTCGACGATCTTCTAAACGGCCTTTCCAGCCATCTTCCACCGTGCCCACCGGTATACGAATTGAAGCGCCGCGATCGGATACGCCGAAGCTGAATTGATCAATCGATTGCGTTTCATGAGCACCGGTCAATCGCTCATCGTTATGCGCGCCATACACGCTGATGTGTCGATCGATATTCTTGCCGAACTCTTCGCAAATTTTAGTGAAGGTTTCTTCTTTACCAGAATCGCGCATCGCGGTGTTCGAGAAATTGGCGTGCATGCCTGACCCATTCCAATCGGTGTCGCCTAAAGGTTTGGGATGCCACTCAATCGCGTAGCCGTATTTCTCAGCCGTGCGCTCGAGAAGATAGCGGGCGACCCAGGTTTCGTCACCGGCACGGGCCGCGCTTTTTGCGAAAACTTGAAATTCCCATTGTCCCGCCGCGACCTCGCCGTTGATCCCTTCAACGTTGATGCCGGCTTCCAGGCAGATATCCAGGTGGTCCTCGATAACTTCCCGCCCGTAGGCGTTATTGGCGCCGACCGAGCAATAGTAAGGCCCCTGAGGTCGAGGATAACCGGCCTTCGGAAAACCCGGCGGCAGATCCGTGGCGGGATCCCATAAGAAGTATTCTTGCTCGAAGCCAAACCAGAAGTCCGCGTCATCATCGTCAATAGTCGCTCGCCCGTTGGATTCGTGAGGCGTACCGTCGGCGCTGAGCACCTCGGTCATGACGAGATAAGAATTTGCCCGATCGGGATCGGGAAAAATCGCGACCGGCTTTAACAGACAATCTGAGTCGCCACCGTCGGCCTGCTCGGTCGAGCTACCGTCGAAGGACCACATCGGGCAATCCTCTAGCTTGCCGCTAAAATCCGATTCGACGCGCGTTTTGCTGCGTAGGCTTTGCGTTGGCTTGTATCCGTCGAGCCAGATGTATTCCAACTTACTTTTCATGATGTGATGCTCTCCTCCAGTGTCTCAATTACCGTGACCGACTTGTCGATCACGAGTTTCCAGTAAAATCTTGGGGCAAATTTACAGGTGGCTGGTGTTGCAATAAGCGTTCCCGTTCGCGCCATCGGCGCTGAGCTCCCCAGAAAACGGCATGGGTTTTGGACAGACGAGGGGCAAAACGCGGATTTTATTGGCTCCGCATGGCGTCCGCCGGGCCAATTGCAGCTCGGGGCGCGAAGCGCTAGTGATCCTGCCCCACTCTCTTGCGCACCGTAACTGTGCGCACACGGTCTTACGATGTGCCAATTATGCCCTATTTTAGGGCGGTGGTAAGTCCCTAGTGCCGCCGCCAATCCTCGCGCATCAACCTGATGAATTCCCCGCAGTCAGGCAGCCGCGCCACCGGATCCTTGGCGAGGCACCGCAGAGCCACCCGCTCTAGCAGCGGCGGCACCGCCCAAGCGGCGATTGCGCAGGGGGATTGCGGGACGACCGTCAAGATGGCCTCAATGGTGTGACGAACCGTGTCGGCCTCAATTGGCGGTTTGCCTGCCAAGATTTCGTAGAGCACGACGCCCAAGCTGTAAATGTCGGTTCGGAAGTCGATATCCGGATCCCGCCGGATCTGCTCCGGTGACATGTAAGTGACCGTACCTTCGAGTTTCGCTTGACCGGTCATCGTTGAAACCGGCTCATCGCTGGGAATGGGCGTGTCGCTGGCTTCATCGCCCGATCGGCCTGCCTCACTCCAGACTTTGGCCAGACCCCAGTCGAGGACCAATACCTCGCCGAACGGTCCAACTAAAATGTTCTCAGGTTTGATGTCGCGATGAATGACCCGGTGAGAATGCGCGTATTGCAAGGCGTAGGCGACCTGAGTGACGACATTAATTAATTGTTGCAGATCGTAGCGTTCGCGATAATCCAGGACCTCCCGCAAGGTGTAGCCGTGCACCAGCTTCATCGTGAAATACAAATGGCCGCGGTTATCGCGGCCCAGTTCATACATTGGCACGGTGTTGGGGTGCTGGAGCATCGCGCTCACGCGCGCCTCGCGCACAAATCGTTGTTGCTCTATTGGATCATCAGCTAATTCAGGTTTGAGCTTTTTGTAGCACACCGTCCGTTGCAAATGCAGATCTTTGCACGACTGTATGATCGCTTTGCCACCGCGCGCGATGGTTTTGAAATGGATGTAACGCGTGCTTTGATTGATCTTCTCGGGTAGAGGCGCATCAGTGCTCTCAAGATACACGACAGCATAGTCATCGTCGGGTGGTTGGACAAAGCGCGTCATTTACTCATTCGTCGCAGGGCATGTTTCTGATCGCGAATCATCAAAGCGTAGTCGAAAAAATAAGTTGCCGAGCGAAATTCAATTAGCAGTTCATCGCGCTCAGAAACTCAAAAGTACGGTCAAACGCGTGTTCGTCCGTGCGCATGATCGCTGCATTAAAATCAGTCACGCCGGCATCGCGCGCCCGCAAGATAGCCTGCTCCAAGACTTTTTCATCGCCGATGATGGCGAGATCCTCGGGCGCGCCAAGGCCTTCTCGGTCCAACATGGCCCGGTAGCTCGGCAGTTGTCCATACACTTCGAGGCCTTCGGCCAGCTTGCCGCGCGCCTCATCAACTGCGCTGGTCAGCACGATCGGAAAGCCAGCAATAATTCTCGGCGGTGCGCGCCCGGCCGAAGTCGCGGCATCGTTGAGGTGTTTAGCGATATGAGATTCGATCGTCTTGGGTCCGACCATCCAGGTGTTGGTGCCGTCGGTC
>JBCCEV010000190.1:0-7046 GCA_039030125.1 Pseudomonadota bacterium
GATGGTGATGGTGCCGATGAAGCACCGCCTTCGATGCTCGGCGTACTTAAATTCCTACTCACAAGGCGCACGTTCATTCACTTGTCCATGGCCGCCGGTCTTCACGCGTTTGTCGGCTACGGGGTTGGTTCTTTCCTGATCTCTTTCTACGTGCGCAGTTACAACATTCCCACAGATGAGATTAGTTCAATCGCGATCCCATTGGGTTTGGTTGTCGGAATTGGTGGGGCCTTGGGTGGCTTCTTGGGCGGTTATGCCGCTGATCGTTTGGGGCGGGTCGATAAGCGTTGGTATGTTTGGGTTCCGGGCTTAGCGACGTTAATCGCGGTGCCATTCGGCGCAGCCGCGATCTTACAAGCCGATCTTGAATTATCGATTGGCTTGTATGCTTTGCCTCTGGTGTTGGGGTATATGTATCTCGGGCCGACTTTGGCAGCCACACATGCCTTGGTCAGATCGAGAATGCGGGCGATAGCATCGGCGGTTTTGTTTTTTATTGTAAACCTGATTGGCCTTGGGCTCGGTCCGACCACCGTTGGGGTTTTAAGCGATTGGCTGACCCCGATTTACGGCGTTGAATCACTTCGCTACTCGTTATTGATCGTTTTTGCTGTTTACCTGTGGAGCGCTTTGCATTATTTCCTCGCCTCGCGAACGCTGCGCGAAGACTTCCTGTAATGCTGTTCCCGGTACCAGCTAGCGCGCGTTCACCTGTTGAGTGATCCCTTTGTGGAAATGCGCTAACCCCGGCTCGTTGCGGCCAAAGACGATGTGATCCTGAGCGCCGGAGTAAAAACCCTTTTGAATTCCTTCGCCAAGCGGGAAATCTTCTTTTTCAACCACTTCCACCACCAGGTCCAGATTCTTTTGCCAATGGGCCTTTGCGGTATCAGTTAGCGTCGGATCCGGGGTATAGAGCGAGAGGCGGGTCATCGCCTCGTTGGGCGCGCCAGCCGTTGGGAAAATCTGCCATAACTCAATATGGTCTAACTGCCAAACCAGCACGCTGTTCGGAAAAAGCGTGTAGATCGCTACGACATGGGGGAGGAGATCCCATGTTTCTTTGGGCTGCTCTTTCAGTGCAGAGATTGTGCGGCGAGGTGAGACGAGTCGAAAATGGTCACCGTAGGTATCAAAAGTCTGCAGGTTGTCGTAGAAAATCGAGCAGATGGTGTTCTTGTGGAGCACGCAGAAATGGTAGGACTCGAGATAGGTATCGAGCATGAGCTTCCAGTTCAGCTTGCGCTTGATTTCCACGCTCTCAAATAAATGGAAATCGGCGAGGTTGTAGGCCGCAAGCTCCGGAGCGAGCCCCGAGAGATGATCTTCAACGTCGAAGACTTTGCCTGGCGTTGGCAATACCCAGAGAAAACCGTCTCGCTCAGCGGCCGGCAGCGGCGTAAGTCCATAGCGCTCACGATCCGCGCCATTGAATGCCTCGTCAGCGGGACGTGCAACCAGAGCCCCCGTATGGTCATACGCCCAAGCATGATAGGGACATACAAATAGTCGAGCTTTACCGCAGCCCTCGGCGACCCGCGATCCACGGTGCCGACACACGTTAAGGAATGCATGAAACTCACCCTGCTTATCCCGTGTCAGTAAGATGGGAATCCCTGTTAGGTCATGCACGGTGTAACTACCAGGCTCGGGCAAATCGCAGCTCAAGCCTAGGCATAGGGGCGTCTCGCGAAAAAACAGTTGCTGCTCAATTTGCGCGCGCTCAGCCGAGGTGTATTCCTCGATCGGCTGGTGATAGAGCCCGTCTTGTTCGGCGGTGTATTGTTGATCGATGTAATCGAGGAGCCGACCGCCTAGGTTGATTTGTTCGGCATGCTGCATCGCGAAACTCCGGAAACGCCAAGTAATTATAGCTGATACGTTGGTCGCGCCCCTAGCGTTGCAAGCGATGGGTTGAACGGCAGGGCCCGTGCCGAAGCACTAGGCGTGCGGCGCTAACGCTTCCTCGATCATTTTCATGACCGCGTAATACTGATGTCGGCAAGTAATTTCGGTATCGGCAAAATCGATGGTATCGAGCGTTCCAGAAAGCATACCCGCCTGTGATCCTTCGCTGGTCGCGATATCTTCGCGAAAGGCATCGCGTAACAAGGCGATCGACTGTGCTTGCGACATGAGCTGCGAGGCCGATTGGGGTGGCACAAAATAAAGCTGAGCTTCCCAGCGCGTCGTGATTGCATCGAGCGGCCAAAATTCGTGAATAAAGAAAAAACCAATCGAAGTATCAAGCAGCCAATTGGGGAAAATCCCGTTAATGTCAAATGAGTAGTACGGATCCGCGTCGGGATTGATACCCGGGACTTCCTGTTTGAGGCCTTCGCTCCCCTGACTCAGCGATTGCCCAGTTCGGATTGCAAACAACTCGGAAGGATGCGGTTCGAACTCGGGATTGAACGAGAACGACAGGCCACGGTTACGCTCATAGAGGTCGAGATGGTAGGGACGGCAGTTGGGGTTCCGTTGGCCTGTATAGTACTTGCCAATTGTGCCCGCATGGACGGTTTGGACGTGATATCCCTCTTGGAACGCGTCTTGAAAGAGCTTCCAGTTGGCTTTCAGCGTTGCGCCCCAGCGACCCGCAACACGCATTGATTCAAATGGGAAGTCGGCGAGTTTCTCGCCGGTTTCCGCCAACTGCTCAGTGAGTGATTCGCGAGGTTGCTCGGCGAAGTTGATAAAGATAAATCCTTTCCAAATCGAGCAGTGCACCTGGCGCAGGTTCAAGGTGCTTTTATCAAGATTATGGAACTGTGATTCGTCAGGGATTTGTTTGATATCCCCATTGGTATCGTAAACCCAACCATGAAATCTGCAGGTGAAATACTTGCAGTTCCCAGCGCCTTCGGCGACGTGCGTTCCTCGATGGCGGCAAACGTTATGAAACGCGCGAACTTCACCATCCTTACCGCGCGCGATGATGACTCTCTTATTCAAGCATTCGACGGCTTTGGTGAAATAGTCGCCCTTGTTCGGTACTTGATCGGTGCGCCCTACCATTAACCACATCTTCGCAAAAATGTGTTCGCACTCGAGTTTTAAAAATTCCTCCGAAATGAATGGTTGGGTAGAGACGGGTCCGGTACCCAAGTGTGGATAGCGCTCTGCGTTCAAACGCGCTTCGGTGACTAAATCAATGGTTCGTGCTGCGCACATGGGGTTCTCCTGCCAGTTAGTCCACGACTTGGTAGCGTAGAGGGGCGCTTAGGATCTCAAATTTCTCAAACTCGACCGAGTTAGGCACGTCGGGCGAATTGTAGTATTCGATGGCCGGTGCGACTTCCATGCTCATTAGCGCCAGCTCGAGTAAATTGGCGGCGGCGCGTGGCATCGCATCAAGTGGATATCGGTCGAGATGCGTCGCAATATCATCTAAACGCGGCAGCGTCGCGTCGTAAAACGCTTTGAGATCGCGCATCGGTTGTTGAACACGAAACGCGTTGCGCTCGCGCTCGGTGCTGAACACCCACTGCGGCACAAACGGCAATAAATCTTCGAACCCTTCAGGTAGTTGGTTCGTCAAAACTCTCATCCCCTCATCTGTCGCACCCGCAGTATAAACTGCGCTTGGAAAATATTAAGCTCAGGCGCGCTCGATGCCTGTAAAGAGACCTATAAGATGCCATTCAAATGGCTTGCGACCATCGTTGGGGCGGCAATTATTCCGCCGCTACTGGTCATCCTGCCGCCCACGGCGCCAGCGAATTCTCTGCTGTGGGATGCACTGATGTTGGCGGGTTATGTGGGCTGTTCCGCCATGGTCTTGCTTCCAATCGTCTCAGCGCGTGGGTGGGAGCGAATGCGCGGTGCGGCTTACCTTACCCGCGTGCAGCTACGTGTGCATCGTTATCTCGCATGGGCTTTTGTCGTGTGTGTTGTTATCCACGCGCTAGGGTTGTTCGTGATCGATCCGAATATCATCCGCTACTTATACCTCTCGGCGCCGCTCGGAATGTTGTGCGCCTTGATTGGCACGCTTCTGCTGGCCGGGTTAATGTTCAAGTCGGAGCTGAGGAGATTCCTTCCCATCACCTACCCGCGGTGGCTTTCTTGGCACAACACACTGTCCATCCTCGTTCTCGCGTTTACCTTCGTGCATCTGATCGAATCTGACTATTACCTAAACGCCCCGATTAAAGTCACGGTGCTGTGCGTTTTAGTGTTTTTCCCGTCATTCGAACTTTGGCGACGAGTACGGGGAGGGCGCCGCGACGAACAGCCTGCCACCACCGCAGGGCGTACGGCGGCTGTCGCTCGCCATTACCGATTGTTTGTACTCGTTGCGATAGGAGCGTTGGCGCTAACCATTGTGTTTTTAGCCACTTATTTGAATCCAACACTGGTGGACCCGTGCAACACGCCAAACTGTTTGCGTTGGCCCTAGCGGCGGGCGCGGTGAGCGTATATCTGTACAACGCGCGTGACGACATGTTGCGTGAGACACCGCTATTGCTACCCATTGCATTCATTCACGATGATCATGTGCACACCCCGTGTGGTACCTGTCATCACAACTATTTTGACGATACGGGTACCGATAGTTGCTATGTGTGTCACAAATGGGATCAGAGTGTTGCTCGCGAAATCGAAACGATGTTTCACGACTTCTGTCGGGGTTGCCATCTCGATCAGAAACTCGCGGGAATAAGAAGTGGGCCAACCCGCGAATGCGCGGGTTGCCACGTCGAGCTAGAGAACGAACACAACTTAGCGCAGGTGGCAAAGTAAATGATTGTTAGGGCGCGATTATGAATGTCGTTGGAATATCTGGAAGCTTACGAGCGGGCTCTTTTAATACCGGAATCCTGCATGCGATCAACAGCAATAGTGATTTCGATTTAGTGGTCGCCGATATTTCGCAGATACCCCTGTATCGTCGCGAACTTGATGGTAAGGAAAAACCCGCAGCCGCTGTTGAGTTGACCCGCCAGATCCGTGCCGCCGATGGCGTCATACTGGCGACGCCCGAGTACAACTATTCCTTTTCCGGCGTCATCAAGAATGCCATCGACTGGGTGAGTCGATTCGACGATCAACCCTTTGCCGCTAAGCCAGTAGGCATTGTGAGCGCGGCCGCAGGCCGCTTGGGCGGTGCGCGGGCTCAGTATCCGTTGCGTCAGGTCATGGTTTATCTCGATGCGCGGGTCATGAATTTGCCCGAGGTTTTTGTTGGCGGCGCGCGTGAAAAATTCGACGAGGAAGGGGGGCTCACCGATCCAGAGAGTCTTGCTGCGGTCGCGGCGTTCGCTAAGGCGTTTTCGCGATGGATAACAAGCGTGAAATGAATTGGCAAATTTCACTGTCTAGATTTTGCATGCCCTGGATGTGCCGATGATCACGAGATCACAGCTCGTGAATTTTCTTTCTTTCGCGGGCCTGCTGCCGATGGCCGCTGCGTGTATATATATCGAATTCGACAAGGCAGTGCTTTTGCTCAGCGCCTATTCACTGGCGATCATTGCTTTTCTGGCCGGCAATGCCTGGTCAATTGCGCTGCTAAGCCGCGCTCACCGGCTCGAACAGCGAGCGTCGGTGCTGGTGTTGAGCAATGCCGTGGTGCTTGTCGCGGTAGCGCTTGCCGTAACCATCGAGGGCGGTGCGTTATTTGTTGGGTTTGCGATCTTATTCGCGGTGCTTCTGGTCGCAGAATATCGATTCGCGGTGTTCGCGGCGCGGCCGCATTACTACCGCAACATGCGCTTGCGGGTTACCAGCATTGCGATTCTGATCCACCTGTTTGCGGCCTGGCGCGTCCAAGCCTCGTAGAGCAAAGAAACAAGACTTTCGTTGTTGCCGAATTCGACAATCACGAAAAATTCACGATACCGACCATTTGCCTCGCCTGTCATTAAAGGCCGATAACCAAAAAAGCTTACCTTCGGTCACATCTGAACTGAGTTTTGATTGTTTTTAAAGAAGCCGAAATCAAACACTGTGGTATTCCCAGTATCGTGAATCGCCATCCACTGCGGCGGCGCCCTGCTCATGCAACGGTAAAATGCTCCGTTGCCGAGCGGCGGGCGATGGTGGAGAATTCTCTGACCTAACTAAATGGTTTCGGGGATGGTGCTCATGCGGATCGCACATAAATACTGGTGCGTCATTTTTCTGTGTTTTGCCTTGATCGGCCTTGCGCTGGAGACCCACGCTGTTGATGGCAAGGCGGTTTATCAACAACATTGCGCCACTTGCCATGAAACTGCTGAAGGCCGAACGCCGAGCCGGGCAAAGTTAGAAGGCCTGACTACGGAGGCCATCGTGCAAGCCTTGGAGACCGGTGTGATGCGGGTCATCGGCCAATGGAGTCTGGACGGGCCGAAACGTGTCGCGGTTGCCGAATATCTGACTGGGAAATCGATCGACCCAAGTTGGGCGAGCGAGAAGACGCTGGCTTGCACGGAACCCTTGAAGTTTGCTGATGATCCTTTCGCGGCACCTCATTGGAACGGATGGGGCGTCGATCAGGAGAACTCCCGATTTCAACCCGAGCGCATGGCTAGGCTTTCTAAAGAAGACGTTAAAAAGCTTGAGCTGCAGTGGGCCTACGCATTCCCGGCGGAGACCGTGATGGAAGCGCCACCTTCGATTATCGATGGCAAAATGCTTATTGGCAGCCGCAGTGGCAAAGTGCATTTGCTAGATGCCGCAACGGGCTGCAACTATTGGAGCTTCCAAGCCGACGCTTCGATCAAAAACGCGATCCAGATCCAAACGATTGGCGTCGATGGACGGCTGGTCGCGTTCTTTGGTGATATTTCCGGCATGATTTATTCGGTTGACGCGAAAACCGGGCGGCTGATTTGGAAGATCCGCGCTGATACGCACGCTGCCGCAAGGATCGTCGGCGGTTTTCAGGTTCATGACGGGGCACTCTACGCGCCGTTGTCCTCCCTCGAAGAGGGCATGGCGACTGATCCCGCGTATCAATGCTGTAGCTTCCGCGGCAGTGTGTTGAAGATCGATGCCGAAACCGGGCGAGTGATCTGGCAGTCCTACACCATCGAAGAGCCGGCTATTTCGCAGGGACC
>JBCCEV010000191.1:0-6979 GCA_039030125.1 Pseudomonadota bacterium
ATGCTCTCGTAGCGGTGCGGCGATACCAGTTAGGTCGGAATTGATGGCAGCGAACTTCATTACGCTTGAGGGTATTGAAGGCGTGGGCAAAAGCACCGCGGTGGCGTTCGTTATGGATGCGCTGAAACGACTGGGCGTCGATGCCGTGAGCACCAGAGAACCTGGGGGGACGCCAACGGCGGAGCGGATCAGAGCACTGTTGCTCGATCCCGATAGCGCAATCGTGCCCGATGCGGAATTGCTACTGATGTTCGCAGCGCGCGCTCAGCATATCCGCGAGTTCATTGAGCCGAAGCTTGATGCGGGGATCACTGTCGTGTGCGATCGCTTTACAGATGCGACTTTTGCTTACCAAGGCGGGGGCCGGGGGATCGACGGCAAAGCCATTGAGACACTCGCGCGGCTGGTACACCCCAATACCAATCCCGATCTGACGTTGTTGCTGGATGCGCCAATAGAAATCGCGGCCGGGCGGCTTGCAGAGCGGGGCGCTAAAGACCGTTTTGAGCGCGAGCCGCCGGATTTTTTTGAGCGCATCCGCCAACATTATCTAGGTCGCGCGCAAAATGAACCACAGCGATTTCAGGTCATTGACGCGCGCGCTGCGAAATCGGACGTCGCGGCCCAGATTACAAAAGCCGTTCAGGGGCTCTATGTATGAGCCCTCCCTATCCGTGGCAAGCACAACAATGGCGCTCGTTAACGCAGGCTGTCGGCGCCCAGCTTCTCGGCCATGCCTACCTCTTCAGCGGACCCCAAGGGGTCGGCAAGACCGACTTTTCCCACCGTTTTGTCGATTTCCTGCTATGTGACCACAACCGCGCTTGCGGTGCTTGCCGAAGTTGCGAGCTGCTTGGGGCAGGCAACCATCCAGATCTGGCTTTGGTGGCGCCCGAGGAGGAGGGCAAAGGTCTGAATGTTGATCAAATTCGCCGCGTTCGTGATTTCTTTACCCTGACCGCGCATTTCGGCAATCGGAAAATAGCGCTGATCGAACACGCAGACGCGATGAATATCGCCGCTGCCAATGCGCTTTTAAAAATCTTGGAGGAACCCCCAGATGGCGGCCACTTGTTCCTGCTCGCCGATCGACCAGGCCGATTGCCACCGACCATTCGCAGTCGCTGTGTGCAACTCAATTTCCCCAAACCGTCTTTGACGGATACCCAAGGTTGGCTCAATGACGAGCTGGGACGCGAAGCGCCCCCGACATTGGGTTTTGAGACGCCGCTGAAACATTTGGAACGGCTGCGCGAACAAAGCGTCGACTTGGTCGCAAAGGTCATTAACCTCGCCGCAGGACTTGCGACCCACAAGCTCACCTTGTTTGAGGCGGTTGACGCGCTCAAAGAATGTCCTATCGACGATGTCTTCGATGCGGTGTTGACGACCTCATATCTCACCGAATTAGAGCGCCTATCGTTACCAACTCGCCACAGCCCGCCGGTGACGGCGCAGCGCCAACAGTTGCAAGTCATCGCGAAATCTCTAAACTCTGCGGCGTCGTTTGCGCAAATTGATGAAATAATCACCGCGCGCAGGGAACGCGCCGCGATTGCTGGTTTGCGCGACACCGATCTGATCGAGCGTCTGTGTCTCGGCTGGATGACAACGAGCCGGAGGCCGACAGATCACAAAACATTATGAGTGCTGCAGGAAAAAACCCCCGACAAGGCATTTTATCGCTCACGATCCGCGATAAAAGCTCACTTTATGCGGCCTATATGCCGTTTATTAAGAATGGCGGGTTATTTATTCCCACGAACAAAGCCTACAAGATCGGCGACGAAGTCTTCATGTTGCTGACACTTACCGACAGCAAGGAGAAGTTACCGGTGGCTGGTCGGGTCGTGTGGATAACGCCTAAGGGCGCGCAGGGTAACCGCACCGCCGGGATCGGCGTTCAGTTTAGCGAACTCGATAACGGTGCGACTCGAAACAAGATTGAGACCCAACTGGCCGGTGCCCTGAAATCGGACCGCCAGACCCACACCATGTAATCCAGATCGGGCTGACGCGCCTGATTTTTTAAAATGCAACTTGTTGATTCGCATTGTCATTTGCCGTTGATTGACGACGCCCAGGGAATTCCCGGGATCGTGGCGCGCGCGCGCGCGGCCGGGGTCGGCAAGATGCTGTGTGTCTGCGTGGACTTCGAGACCAAAGCGACGATTTTCTCGGCGACACGCCATGACGCAGGGATTTTTGGCAGCATTGGCGTGCATCCCAACACCGATACCGATGCGCATGAGCCCAGCGTCGCGGAAATCGTTAGCGTCGCCAGCGACGAAAAAATCGTCGCCATTGGCGAAACCGGTCTCGATTATTTCCGCTCGGAGGGAGATTTAAGTTGGCAGCACAACCGTTTGCGCACCCACATCCGCGCCGCGCGGGAGCTCGGGAAACCCTTGATCATCCACTGTCGCGATGCGGCCCCTGACCTCATTAAAATACTGAGGGAAGAAAACGCCGCTGAGGTAGGTGGAGTGATGCATTGTTTTGTTGAGAACGAAGCAGTCGCCAAAGCTACGATGGACTTGGGTTTTTACATTTCATTTTCTGGAATCGTTACCTTCAAAAACGCTGGGGATTTACGCCAAGTCGCCAAAGGCGTGCCCAACGAGCGTTTGCTGATCGAGACCGACGCGCCCTGGCTGGCGCCGGTTCCACATCGCGGCAAACAGAACGAGCCGGCATTCGTCCGCGATACGGCGAGCTTTTTGGCGGACCTGCGATCCACTCGCTTGGAGGACCTCGCCGCCTTGACCACCGCCAATTTCATAGAACTTTTCAAACTACCGGCGACGAACTAACGCCCGCGTAGATTCGAACAACCGATTATTGAGGAGCGACACAAATGAGTTCGCAAGGCCAAAAGTTAAGAGACGCGGTCGCCGCCAACCAACCGCTGCAAGTGGTTGGCACCATCAATGCGTACTGCGCCATGATGGCCGAGCAGATCGGCCACAAAGCAATCTACCTCTCAGGTGGCGGCGTCGCTAACGCTTCTTATGGCATGCCCGATTTAGGGATGACTTCGCTGGAGAATGTTCTTGAGGACGTCCGGCGAATTTCGGCGGCTACCTCGCTGCCGTTACTGGTTGACGTGGATACCGGCTGGGGTGGGGCATTCAATATCGCTCGCACCACCCGCGAGATGATCCGCGCCGGCGCAGCCGGATTTCATATCGAGGATCAAGTTGCCCAAAAGCGCTGCGGTCACCGCCCGAACAAGGCGATCGTGGAACAGCAGGAAATGGTCGATCGCGTCAAAGCCGCTGCCGATGCACGCGACGACGCCGGATTCGTGATCATGGCGCGTACGGACGCACTTGCCGTGGAAGGCATGAACTCAGCCCTCGATCGCGCCGCAGCATGTGTTGAAGCTGGGGCCGACATGATATTCCCAGAGGCGATGGTCGAATTGGACCAGTTCCAACAGTTCTGTGAAGCCGTGGGTGTGCCGGTCCTCGCGAACCTTACCGAGTTCGGTCAAACGCCGTTGTTTACTCTCGATGAAATCAGAGCCGTTGGCGTTGCAATCGCACTTTATCCGTTGAGCGCCTTTCGCGCGATGAATAAAGCGGCCGAGGCGGTGTTTCGTTCATTACTTAACGACGGCACGCAGAGCGCGGTGGTGGAGACCATGCAAACCCGGACGGAACTCTACGATTACCTTCATTATCACGATTTTGAAAAGAAGCTCGACGAGCTTTTCGCCCAGTAGCTATAACAACCCACTGAAACCACAGGAGGAGACGAGCCATGGTTGACAAAAAACTTGGGGGAGCCGGGCTTCGCGGCCAATCGGCAGGAGAAACTGCTTTGTGTACGGTCGGCAAAACCGGAGCAGGCTTGACCTACCGCGGCTACGGCATCGAAACGCTAGCCGAGAACGCTGAATTTGAAGAAGTCGCTTATCTTTTGTTGTACGGCAAGTTACCGAACCAAACGGAGCTCGATGCTTACAAAGCGCGATTGAAAAGCATGCGCGGACTGCCAGACGCACTGAAAGCCTGCCTTGAACTTATCCCAAAATCTGCGCACCCGATGGACGTCATGCGAACCGGCTGTTCAATGCTTGGCAACCTGGAAACGGAGGCGGATTTCTCCAGTCAACTGGACCACATTGATCGGATGTTGGCTTGTTTCCCATCAATTATTAACTATTGGTATCGCTACAGTCATGATGGCGTGCGGATCGATGTCCAAACCGATGACGATTCCATCGGCGCCCACTTCCTTCATACGCTGCGCGGCGAAGCACCTAACGAACTTCACGCACGCGTAATGAACGTCTCATTAATTCTCTATGCCGAGCACGAATTCAACGCGTCTACGTTTACGGCGCGCGTTTGCGCATCAACCCTGTCGGACATTCACTCAGCCGTAACAGGCGCAATAGGTTCACTCCGGGGCCCATTGCACGGCGGCGCCAATGAGGCGGCGATGGCGCTTATTGAACAATTCTCGGGACCTGATGAAGCCGAGACCGCGCTCATGAAAATGCTGGAAGAAAAAGCCAAAATCATGGGCTTCGGTCATGCGATCTACCGAGAATCGGATCCTCGCAATGGCATCATCAAGCAATGGGCCGAGAAGCTCGGTAAAGACGTCGGCGATACGGTTTTATATCCCGTCTCCGTACGCGTTGACGAGGTGATGTGGCGCGAGAAAAAACTGTTCCCTAATGCCGATTTCTATCACGCTTCGGCCTATCACTTCATGGATATTCCGACCAAGCTCTTCACGCCAATTTTCGTGTGCTCCCGCGTGAGCGGCTGGACCGCCCACATCATGGAGCAGCGAAGCAACAATCGAATTATTCGCCCTAGCGCTGACTACACTGGCCCAGAAACCTCCGAATGGGTCGACATCGCCGACCGCGCCTAAGGCTGCCAAAAACAAGGACTAAAGAGAACGCACTATGAGTTCCAATGTAGATATCAACGAACGGCCAGATCCTGATCAAGAACTGATTGCGATCGCTGATTACGTCGCCAACACGGACATCGATAGCTCCGAGGCTTATGACACCGCACGCAATTGTCTGATGGACACGCTAGGCTGCGGGTTGCTGGCGCTGCGATTTCCGGAATGCACGAAACACTTGGGGCCTCTCGTACCGGGCACGACAGTGCTCAATGGTGCCCGCGTACCAGGAACATCGCACGTCATGGACCCGGTCAAGGCAGCCTGGGACATAGGCTGCATAATCCGTTGGTTGGATTACAACGATACATGGCTAGCTGCGGAATGGGGCCATCCGTCCGACAACCTCGGTGGCATCTTGGCGACGGCGGATTACTTAAGTCGCACGGCGCTGGCCGAGGGCAAGGCGCCACGCACGATGCGCGATGTTCTAACTGCCATGATCAAGGCCCATGAAATCCAAGGGGTCCTCGCTCTTGAGAATAGTTACAACCGCGTGGGCCTCGACCACGTGCTGCTGGTGCGCGTGGCTTCAACAGCCGTGGTTGCCAAAATGCTCGGCGCCGACCGTGATCAGATCATCGACGCCGTCTCGCAAGCTTGGGTAGACGGTTGCTCACTGCGGACTTACCGGCACGCGCCGAATGCTGGTTCGCGAAAATCATGGGCAGCGGGCGATGCAACCTCGCGCGCAGTACGGTTGGCCATGATCACAATGAACGGTGAGATGGGGTTACCCTCGGTCCTAACCGCGCCACAGTGGGGTTATTACGATGTGCTGTTCAAGGGCAATTCGTTTAAGTTTCAAAGGGACTATGGTTCGTATGTGATGGAACAGATCCTTTTCAAGATCTCCTTCCCCGCTGAATTCCATTCGCAAACGGCCGCCGAGGCAGCGGTCACGCTTCACAACGCGGTTAAGGATCGCGTGGGCGAGATTGAACGGATCGAGGTTACAACTCACGAATCCGCCATTCGCATCATTTCAAAAGTCGGTCCGCTTGCGAACCCGGCCGATCGCGATCACTGTTTGCAGTACATGATCGCGGTACCGTTGCTCTACGGCGACCTCGTTGCCGAACATTACGAAGATTCGTTCCATGCCGGCGACCCGCGCATCGACGAACTGCGCGAGAAGATGGACATCATCGAGGACGAGCGTTATTCAACGGAATATCACGACCCTGAGAAACGCTCGATCGCCAACGCGCTGCAGGTGTTCTTTAAAGACGGCTCCTCGACTGACAAAGTCGAAGTTGAATACCCCGTGGGTCATCGGCGCCGGCGCTCGGAAGGGATCCCTTTGCTGGAGGCCAAGTTCCTCAACAATCTGCGCACCCGCTTTCCGGAATGGCGCTGCCAAGAAATTATGGACCTGTGCCTTGACCAAGGACGCTTGGAAGCCAAGCCAGTGAACGAATTCATGGACTTATTCGTTATCAATTAAGCGTTTGGGAAGGAGAGGGGCCTTGCGCTCCTCTCCGTCACTCCTCGAATGCGCCCTCAATAGGAGGGCCGTTATGCTGGACAAAGCCGCCACGATTGGGCATTCGAATGGCTTTAAGCGTGCGCGCGTCTAGCGAATCATCGGGCCCTAGCAGTTCGTTCTCATGCAGGAGATAGGCGGTCAGCGCATAGACTTGCTGATCGGAGAGCGAGCCTGGTGCGGTCATCGGCATCGCGCGGCGTATGAAGTCGAACAGAGTGGTGGCAAAAGGCCAGTAGGTGCCGATCGTCTTATCGGGGTGCTCGCTCGTCAGTTCCGTGGCACCACCGGCCAGCTCATCGGCGACGCCACCTCGACCTCTAGCGCCATGGCAACTGACGCACATTGCAGAGAACAACCGCCGCCCGTCGGCAACGCTTCCCGAACCCTGTGGCAGGGCCAAACCCCGCGGATCAATGATCTCCGATGCACTTGCTGCGGCCCGTTCTTGACCAAGCCGCGGACCGCGCTCAGATGGATTGAATTCCGCGATAGCCGGATAGGTGATGATTATGCGGTGGCCAGGGCCGCACGCCCATGGTTGGCGTGACCGTGCGTGAG
>JBCCEV010000192.1:0-6896 GCA_039030125.1 Pseudomonadota bacterium
CGCATTTGAGTGGCCCTATCTCCGCACCTAGACCTCCAATGTGGGCGTGCAAGGGCTCGTTGGGAAGCCGGAGAGATTACCTAGCCATCCATGGGTCCCATTACGTAATGCCTTACGCGTGCTGGTGCGTTTTGTGACCAAGTGAGCCTTCGAAAACGGCGCGCCAACGAAGGTCATGAAAAAAAGTTGCGGCATTGTGCTTGGAAACGTACTGCTGCCAAAGATCGAACTCGCTGTCTTGTAGGACGCGCACTTCCATCATGCTCGTCCCTCTGCGAGATAGACATCTTTAAATGGTGCCCATCGAAAGTCATCCAGCAAACGTTTAAGACGTCGCAGGGCAACGCCTTGATTTAGGTAATGTCGGAATCTGGCTTTGAAACTCAAGCCCTCCGGTCGCGGTTGCTCGGGATCAAACTCCCAGGGATGAAAATAAACGTTGGCACTGGTAAGTTCCTGGCTGGTCGCCAACTGCAATAAACGCCGCGAAATCCAATATGGGAACAGTCGGAAATAACCGCCGCCCCCAGCCGGAATATTGCGGCCGCAAATCCGCGCCGTTGCTATAGGGATCTCTATTAGATGCTGCATGCCGTCGGGGCGAAAAGGCGTGCGCGGCGCATCGGGTATGCCATAAAGATCATGTCGAACGGGATAAACGCTCGAACTGTATTGGAATCCGGCGGACTCTATTTCGTCAAAAGCCCACGAGTTATTTTTCGTAATTGAGAAGCTGGCTGCTCTGTAACCGTTCACACGCTCGCCGGATACATCTTCAAGGAGCGCTTTACTGCGCGACAGATCATCGCGAAAGCTGTCTCGGTTATGCTGAGTCAAACGCACATGTTCATAGCCGTGGCACCCCAGCTCATGACCTTGTTCGACGATGGCCCGCACCGTTCCCGGATAGTTTTCCGCGACCCAGCCAAGCGTGAAAAAAGTAGCTTTGACGTCGAAATCAGCAAAGGTCTCAAGGAGTCTTTCGGTATTCGCCTCGACTCTTGCAGGCCATTTGTGCCAGTCGCCGCGCCCGATCACACTCTCAAATGCGGACACCTGGAAGTAGTCTTCCACGTCTATCGACAACGCATTTAAGCTAGGCATGATGACATCCGGTTTGAACGTAGCGCGTGTGAGCGATCCTGATTCTATCTATCGGCCGCCGCCAAATATCGCGTAGCCAATCACAGAACTGACGGCTAATACAGCGAAGACACCGACAATAAAAGCAGTCCGCCATACTGGAAAGCCCTGCTCGTGCTCATCGCTAGGCTCAGTCGTGAGATTCTGCGCTGATTGCACATGGACTTGCGCGGCAAGGTCATCGACGCGCCGCTGCAGATCGTCGAGCCGCTTAAGCACTTTCTCGATGCCAGCTTGGGCAACACTCGATTCTTGCGCGCCGGCTTTTGAAGCCCGCTTGGGGCCCGGCTTCTTCGTTGGTGCTTCGGCATCTGGGGTCGAGGCTTCGGTGGAATGCGTACCGGTATCAGAGTGTTCATTCTCGATTTCGGCGCGTACCGAATCAAAATCCTGGCGCGAAATATGGTGGGACTCATCCAGAAAGGTGTTCAGAAGCAACCTGTCGAACAGCATATTGATTCGGCGCGGCACGCCATTTGTTGCATCGTGTAGACCCTCGAACACGCCATCGTCGATTTCCGGGTCAGCCTTCCAGCCCGCGCGCTTTAATCGGTGCTGTACGTACGACGCGGTCTCCTCACGATCAAGCGGCTTGAGATGGTAGGCCGCGACTACGCGCTGGCGCAGTTGCTCAAGACCGGGGGCTCTTAGCATCGATCGGAACTCGCGCTGACCCAGCAAAAAACTCTGTACCAGGGGCATGGAGTCCTTCTCAAAATTCGACAGCATCCTGAGTTCCTCAAGCGAGCCTCGGGGCATGTTTTGCGCCTCGTCAATCACCAGCAGAACCCGGCGGCCATCGGCGACCGTTTCTTCGAAAAACTCGCGAAGGCTTGATAACAAAGCAGCCTTGGCACGCCGCTCATAGGAAATTCCAAGCTCGGCACAAATCAAGCGCAATAAATCTGCCTCGCCAACATTGGTCGAAACGATCTTTGCGGCGGTGATTTTGTCAGGGTCAATGCCGTCTTTGAAAAGGGTACTGACCAGCATTGACTTGCCGGTCCCGACATCGCCGGTGACCACGATGAAACCTTGCTGCTGCTGCAGGCCGTAGCGCATGTACGCCATCGCTCGGCGATGCCCCTGGCTACCAAAAAAGTAGCTCGGATCTGGGCTTAGCTGAAACGGTTTGCCGTTGAGGTTGTAGAAGGACTCGTACATGGACTAGAAATCGTAGGTTAGACCCAGCGCTACCGAGTTTTCGTTGCGACCGCCGTTACCACTGGAGTACTCGTAACGGACGCGAAGATCGGTATTGGGTCCCAGGTCATAGCGGATTTCTGGATCGACTCTGATACGGCGATCCACGTTATTGCCACCCTCTCCACGCCGCCACAAAAATCCTAGGCGGGCCTGCAGTCGACGACTCAAACGATAATTGACGACCGTATCGATGGTATTGATCAATTCCGTAGGGGTCGTGTCGTTGAACTCGCGATCGTTTCTAAAATATCGCACCGTGAGGTCTGTCCGCCGTCCGGCGAAACCAGCGGAAAGCCGGGTCGAGCGATCCACTGCTACTCCGGAGTTGATAGAGGCTGTGTTTAGCGGTGTGCCAATACTTGAGCTTGTGAAAGAATCGAAAAACTGTTGCCCAAAGACATTGAATTGCTCGACCAACTGCAGGTTTTGCTGTAGCTGGTTCGATGTCCTGAGGTCTTCGAGATGCGAGAGTTCCAGAGTGAAGCGCCTGATCCGATAACTCGCGTCAAAATTTATTGTTTTGCCAAACGGGCGCGAGGCATATGAGCCGGAAACGCTCGTTCGAGGGCTCGGGATCCAAGTGCCTCCAACAGACCAATTGATGTTGGTGCGCTGTTCGCCGTCAGAGAAGTCGTTTCTCTCGTATCCCGCGCTAGTATCGAATGTGAATTTACTGTTGACGACATAGCCGATGGTGGTATCGATCCGCCGAAGATTATTCTCGGTATCGTTGCCAAAAGTTTGTTCGCTCGACTGCCAATTCAGACCCAAAATTAGGAAGCCGAGGCGCGGACCGCTGTTGATTTCGATATCGGTGGCGGTTTCATCACGATTACCAAACGCCTGCGAGTCGCTGGCGCTGGAACTAAAAGAGAAGCCTGTTTCGATGTCCGCCCAGTTTCCCAGGCGATGTTGGAAGTAGGGTCGCAAATAATAAAAAATGACGTCATCGCGGTTTCCCGTCGGCGTCGATGTGTTCTCGGCAAACGCCAGGGTATTGCTGATCGATTGTTGCGATACGGTGCTATTAACCTCAACGAAAATGATGTCTTCGTAAAGCTCGGCAAGTCCATCGGCATCAAACTGATGGTTGGTTTGATCGAACTGGCCATTGTCGGCGTAGAGCAAGCGCTGAAAGTTGTAGTCGAGCGTGAGCTCAACGCGGCCGCCCTCGCCCCGCACGGATAGCCCTGGCGTCATTTCGGTAACGAAATCGGACAACTGACCGGTTTGGGTCTGGGTCAGATTATCGGTATAGCGTTCTTCAAGCGCGACGCGTGGAATGATCTCCCAATCACCGGCGAGACAGCCGGACATCATCAGCCCAGCGGTTGCGAATGTGCCGATCGCAATGCGCCGCCAATCGAAGATTTTTCCGTCGCAAGGGTTCATCGGGCAGCCAGCCTGGCCACTTACCGGACTTTTCCGTAGTAGCCTGAGTACTGATAGCTCTTACGAAACGACGCCTTGGATTTGTTGAGTATTACGCCGGAAATCGCCACGCCGTGGAGGTGTTCAACGGCCGAGCTTAGTGTTCCCTGCTCGGTCTCGTCGGCAGCCACCACCAAGACGACCTGCCCTACCATCGGCGCCAGCGCGGTCGCCGTTGTATTAGCGAGCAACGGTGGGGTATCAAACAGAATCACGCGATCGGAATAACGCTCTGCGAGCTCAGCCATTAATCGACGCATTCGATGGCTGGCAACTAATTCAGTATTGATCTTCTCGTGGGTACCAGCCGGCAATACGTTGAGATTGCTGCGATTCGAACGATACAGACATTCACCGACATCCAGGTCATCGTTAACGAGGTAGTCGTAGAGGCCGGTACTACCGGTTAGACCGAAGTGACGCGTTAAATCGCGCTTAGCGACGTCTGTATCCACAACCAAGACCGTGTGGTCCATTTCCATCGCCAGGCTGATCGCCAAATTCATGGTATTGAAAGTCTTGCCTTCACCCGGGATCGAGCTCGTTACCATGATCAGATTTTGAGGTCTTTGATTGGCGTCGCCTTCAAGCACAATGTTGCCCAGCAGGCGGCGCTTGATGTACTGATACTCTTCCGATTGTTGGTCTGCCGTGGCGTAGGGTGTCAACATGCCCCGTTGTGCGAGCGAGGGAAAATCGATCTGTGCAACCTTCGACGATCCATCATCCGCTACTGGCTGCGCTGCGCCTCTCGCAGAGTCGGCCTGTGGTGTGCTTGCGACAGGCGGGCTTTCGGGAGCGGTGGCCGCCATCTCACTGGGAAAGTTCTCCTCGCCCCCATCCCAATCGGCGGTCGCTTTAAGCTCGTCGCGCAGAAGTTCTTGTTCGCTGGGTTTCGCGGGATCTTGCGCGGGCTCGCCACGTTTTGGCGAATTCCCGTCCAAGCGGTCGATTGCGCGCTCGATAATGCTCATGCGCGCGGTTGAAACGCCGCAGCCACTTTATCGTGGAGCTGCAAATTCAAGAACTCGGCGGCGACCAAGCCAATGCAGACCGTGCCAAGTACGACCAGGGTGAGACTGAATACCGCCAACTCCATCCGCTTCTCGGCGCGGTAGCTTCCCGTTGAGACATAGGAAACGACTCCCAGTACCGGTACGCCAATAAAATCCTTAACTTCTTCTTCGCTATAAAACCGCGGTTTAAGTTGGGACAATAAATACGCCACGGCGCCGCCAAGACCTAAGCTCGCACCAAAGACCGCCAGGAACATCAGCGCCCGCGGCGGTCCTGACGGAACCAGAGGGATGATCGGAGGTTCAATGACGCGCAGCTTGACGTCCTCAGATTGCTTCTCGACCTCTTTAGATAACCGCGCTGTTTCGCGGCGTAATAACAACTCTTCGTAGCGCTGCTTATTCAAGCCGTAATCACGGTTAAGACGCGCGAATTTGGCCTCGATTTCCGGAGCTACTCGGACCAAGCCCTCTAGCTCACCAACGCGGCTCGTGAATTCCGCGACGCGCGTCTCCAGCGCAGCCACAATCGCTTGCCGCTCGGCGAGCGCCAATCTAATTTGAGCATAGGGGTCCATGACGTTTCCGGGCATCGGCAAGGGCGTCTGTTCGAGGGTTCCCGCCAGCGTTGCGAGTTCTTCCTCACGTTGTGCGTCGAGCTCGGCAAGAGACTTCACCAAAGCAATAATGTCTGGGTGCTTCTCCGTGAATTGCAAACGCGCTTCATCAAGCTTCTCTTGCAGCGCCTTAATACGCGGTGTGTACTGCGAGCGATCGAGGAAATCCGCATCGACAACGGGTTCCTCCTCCTCGCCCGTCTCGGATTTTGGCTGCGATAATTTGGCCTGCAGCGCATCGCGCGCATTCGTCGCTTCTTGTAAAGCCAACTGACCATCCTTCAAGGCCGCCCTTGCCTCTTCAAGCCGGCTGAAGTATCCGGGTCCGGAGCCCGGCATCAAACCGACGTGCTCCTGTTTGAATACTTTAAGTGCGTCCTCGGCGGCGACCAATCGACTTTCATATTCTTCGAGTTGGGCGTCGATGAAGTCTTGCGTGACTTCCGTATCCGTGCGGCTGTTGCTGAGGTTCATCTCGAAAAAAGTATTGAGGAGCTCGTCGACGACTTTCTTAGCGCGCTCGGGATCAATATCGTCGTAATAAATTTCGTAAACGTTGTCGCCTGATCGAGAGCCAATGAAATCGACGCGCTCAGCCATCGCGTTCACGATCGCCTCGAAATCGCGATCGGTCTCCGCCTCAAGGTCCAAATCCACGGCGCGTGCAACCGCTTCCAAATTCGGGCGCGTTAATAGCGTGCGCTTCATTAGAGAAGAATGGTCAATTTGCGAGGTATCGCTAACCGCGAGCCCCTCCATTAGTGGCCGCAGCATCGAGCGCGTGTCAACGAACATCTTGGCGTTGGCTTCATAGCTGTTGGGGATGGTGAGAACGTAAATCCAACCCAGGACCGAAAAAACGGTCGCTAAGCCCATGGCCCCCCAGCGATAGCGCCACAGCATCCGCGCGTAGCGTCGCGCCAATTGAATCTGTTCGTTCATATCGCTGCGCTGGCGCTAGAGGTCTAGAACCAAGCCTCGGGAATAATCAAAATATCCCCAGGCATCATCACCACATTGGCAGAGATATCACCGTCTTTGATGAGATCATCGACCCGGACACGATATTGAGTTTGACCACCACCACTGGAGCGCACGATGGTCGCGCGGTTACCAGCGGCAAATTCAGTAAGCCCGCCAGTGGCGATCATCACATCCAACAAGGTCATGTTTTTGCGATAGGGCAAGGCCGAAGGGGTTAGCGCCTCGCCGACGACCCGGACTTGCTCGTAGTACTCGCCGACAAAGCCCGTGGGCGTTACCGTGACAATCGGGTCGCGAACATACTCCGCGAGGATTTCTTCTAGTTCGCGCCCTAGCGTGGAGGGGGTTTTCCCACTTGCCACCACGTCTTCGATCAGCGGCGTGGAAACCTTGCCGTCGGGTCGAACTTGAACACTGGTCGAAAGCTCCGGATTTCGCCAAACAAAGATACTGAGCGCGTCACCGGGCCCAATTAAATATTCGTAGGTTTCGACCTCCG
>JBCCEV010000193.1:0-6772 GCA_039030125.1 Pseudomonadota bacterium
TCACCATCAGCGAGGGTGACAGCAATGCGTCGTTGGAGCGTTGATAAATCCTGGACGAGAATTACCTTGCCGGTAAAGCTGTCATTTCTAATATTACGAATTGCAGCAATTTTCCCACCGTCAGGGGACAACTCAACGCTTGCAAAACTCGGGAGTGCCGCAAAGTGCTCTGTAGGGATCTTGGTATCGGCGATGGTATTGGACGCGAGAAGTAGCATCACAACCAATCGGCCAAACGCGAATAAACTTCTTCCGTGAGTCATTCGATTTCGCCCGCTGCTTTTGGCGTCAGCGTATGCCTTGTTAACTACTCAGCGCTGCCCGGTCCCGGCTTGGCCGCGCCGTCTGGAACCACTTTTAATTTCAAGGTCTCCTGAACCATTGCCTGAGCCTCGCGGCGGCCGTGCTCGAGCGCCTGTTCGTCGGCACCTGAGATAGCGAATTGCTCGGTCTGCGCAGGCAGTGGCGTGTCTTCGCCTTGGCGCATAAAAATCGTTTGTGTGGGAAAGGCGAATTCCACCCCCAGGCGTTTCGCCAAACGCAGGCAGTCAAGCAAGAACCGGTGGCGCTCGCGAAGTTCAGCTCCCCAATCCGGGGTCTCCCAGAACACATAAACCAGAACGTCGATAGAGGCCGCGGCGAAATCGTTAAGATAAATGTGAAAGTAATCTTTACGGGTGTATTTGTGCAGGCGGACAATTTCGCGGATCCCCTCGCAAAAGGCATCGATCCGATCGGGCGGCGTATCGTAGGCGATTGACAGCTTACAGCTCAGGCGCCTGAAACGTCTTTTGCCCATGTTATCGACGTTGGCAGTAATTAATTTTGCGTTGGGGACCGAGACCAATGAGTTGTAGAAGGTTCTGATTCGAGTACTTCTAAAGCCGACTTGCTCGACGGTGCCTTCAACATCATCGATAACAACCCAATCGCCAACATTGAAAGTTTGATCCAAGATCACCGTGATCGACCCGAAAAGATTACCGGCGACGTCTTTGGCGGCGAGCGCGAAGGCCAAACCACCTAATCCGAGGCCCGCGAGCAAGCTTGTGACATCAACATCGAGATTGTCAGCGACGAAGACAATCCCCATCACGGTCACGAAGACCTTGACGGTTTTGGTGATCAATGGCACCAATACGTCGTCAAGTTTATTTTGGGTGCGTTGCGCGCCGTCGAGTAGGTAAGCGCCTAATAAATCTACCAGTCGATAAGCCGCCCACACCGAGGCGAAGCAAGCGAGGAACTTCGCCGATATGAGCAGAACAACCAACGCCTCGCTAGGCAATCCGAGCGTCTTCAGCCCCGCCCACCAAACGAACGCCATCGCCATCAATCCAAATGGCCTCAACATCGAGTCGGATAAATTCCGGTAAGCGCCCTTGGCCCGCGAGCGCCAGGTTCGCACGACGACCACGAAAATACCGGCGATGATCCGATCTAGAACGATCCCGAGCAGTACGACCACCAAGATCCCAAGCCATTGCCAGCGCTCCAGAATGAACGTGCGTATCTTTAGATTCGCAGGCAGGCTGGCGCGAATGCGTAAGTGAACCGGCAGATAGGTTGCTACCTCGCCACGCGCTTGTGCACCGTCGATGGGGGATTGCGCCATTAACTCATCGAGCATATCCGGCAAAATCTCAATGCTTCTTCGCGAAAACAACCACCCTTGGCCTTCGACTCGCATCAGTTCTAGGGCGCCGGCTTCGAAGGTGTGTAGAACGTACGGTGGTCCCTCCTCGCTAACGGGCAGCTGCGGTTCGTCTACACCCAGCCGCTCCAGCACCTCACGCAGCGTCCACGCGATCTCGGTGCCCTTTTCGATGCGCACCAGCGGATTAACAGCAGAAAGATCCAATATCTCGATAGCGTTGCTGATAGCGATCGCATCGCCCTCGATGACCCGGTCCATGGTGTCGAGGAAAGTGGTGTAGGACGCCTTTGGCGTGCGGCGCGCCGCCGGAATCGTGGGTGCAGCTTCAGTCTCGGTGAGCGTCTGTGCCGACGGCGTGTCAGCAAGCGGGGTCTTTAACCAGAATGTACCCAGGAGCAGTAGCGCGAGAGCGATAGTTCGATTCATCGAGGATTACACGGCTTTCGGTGGGTTTCGGCGCGACACCTTAGCGTATTTGGTCGCAGACGCCACCGTAGACCTCGAAAAAGCTGGCCTCGTTTGCCGAGGTCAAGTCTAAAAGGTTTTAATTTCAGTGGTTTAGGAGATTAAAGGTCGGGCCCCTGAAGGGGCCCGACCGAGGGGAGGTCTGCCGACAGCAAGAATCTGAGGGGAGGTGATATTGCTGCGACGCGGCAAAGATTAACGGAGTCTATACTGCAGTGCAATATCTAATTGTAAAAATTGTTTTTACGTTGACCGGAAGGCGACCTACCTCACTCCCAGGATCCAGCCCTCAAGCTGCGCCATTCGCCGCTCGGGCAGCGTTAGCGGCGGGTTAAAGTAGTGCAAAAGTTCGCCTCTGGAGTCCATATCCTTAAGCCACCGGCCAAGGGCGAAGGCATCTTGCTCGTCGACGGTGCGCCCCTGGCGCGGGTAGCGCCGGCGAAAGAGCGACGGATAGCTCTCAGCGATCACCGAGGACCCCTCCGGGATATTGAAGCCATCAAATGGCCAAAAGTGGAGCACACCGGCGAGTTCCTTATCGTCGCGCAGTTTGATTAACCACGGAATGCCGCTATGCGTCGATTTGGCCACCGAGCCCTGCATGCCGAACTGGAAAACACTTTTTGCGCCCGCCGTCCATTTCTCGCACAGCCGCAGTTCAGTGGACAGACCACTGGGAGGGTTTTTCTGACGAATGAAATCGACGTACATATGATCGCGATCGGTCGACCAAATGTCATGGAAGTGGGTAAGAAACGCATCCCAGCCTGCCAAACAATGGCGCTGAAAATACGAATACGGAAAAGAAAATCCATGATCGATGCTGATGATGCAACGCTCACCAGATAGCACTTTTTCACGGCAATACTGGTAGACCTCTTTGCGACACCAATTTTGCGCGCGGCGGTCGCGCGGGAAGATTTGAACGACCGGATCGTTTCGGCCCGCCGCAAAAACCTTTAGTCCCCGTAAACGGGACACCGGTGCTTGAGCACCTGAGTAATCGATACCGATGTAACAATCAAACACGAGGTTATCCTGGGTTCACCAGTTTTTTAAACGCCGCGTGAAGGCTCACGATTTCATCGTCGACGATCCCCATCGATTGAAGTTCGTTGGCAAGCGCGACGAGGTATTCGGAATTCGAGCCGCTCGGGCCAACGCAGCTTGCGATGTGGCGCGCGGTCGCCTCGATTGCTTCAGGACCTAAGAAGCTCGGATTGCTCGGTGGCGCGATGTAGGTGATCCCCGAAACCCGGCGCCCATCACTGAGGTCGAAATCAATGGCTTCCCGGTCGTAACCATTTTGCTCGCGCACATCAAGGTTTTGGAGAACCTCGGATTTGGTGTGGGCGTCGAGCAAAAACGCAACGCCCGCGCACTGCGCATGCGGATCGGCAACTAGGGTGACGACGCGCCCAGGTTGCGCGGGCGTGCCGCGGTGATCGGGAGAGGCTTGCCAAAATCGCCGTTGCCAGCCCTTTAAGGTGGCCGGCGAGCGCTCGACATATGGGAAATCCGGGCGCCACATAAGCGACCCGTAACCAAATACCCAGATCATCGTTTTCGATGCCGAGCCATGCGCGAAGATTTCATCTCCCCACCATCGCTGCGTGGTATGTTGCGATCGTGCATCGCGTAATTATCTCATGCTGATCATCGGCCATCGAGGCGCCGCCGGCGTTCGGCCAGAAAACACTTTGGCTGGAATTGAACACGCGATCGAGTGCGGCGTGGATTGGGTTGAGATCGATGTCAGAGAACATCGCGAGGATTTAATCGTTATCCATGACGATAGTTACGATCGCACCACCAATGGCGCCGGAAAAATCCATGACTTAACGCCACTCCAGCGCGCGGCACTTGATGCCGGCGATGGCGAGCGCATCCCCACCCTCGCCGAAGTGGTAACGCTCACTACCGGTCGCTGCGGTCTGAACGTCGAACTCAAAGATCCCGGCATCGTCGAACGTGTCGTGGCTTTATTGGATCAACATCGCGCCTTGCTTAAGCCCGCGCCCTGTCTGTCCTCGTTCGAGCAGGAGAATCTGCGCGAAATCGCCAAAATTGGCCCGGACTACCCTGTAGGGATCCTTGGTAAAGACGTAGCGATCATCGATAACTTAATCGGTGAATTAGACGCTTATTCAGTTAACTACTCAAAAACGCAGGTGACCTCCCTTCGCGTCGAGCAGGCACATCAACGTGGATTGCGGGTATTCGTTTATACCGTTAACGATGAACAAGCTTATCGGCGCTGCGAGCACTTGGGAGTCGATGGGATTTTTACTGACTACCCCCAAGCGGCGATCAATTTTTTTTCTCGGTCCGGGTAACTCACCGCGATGCCTCAACTGCTGTCTATCGATCAGGGCACAACCAGCTCGCGGGCCATTGTTTTTGATATCAACGGTGAGCCTTTAGCAAGCGCGCAGAAGGAATTCACTCAGCACTATCCAAATCCAGGTTGGGTGGAACACGATCCCCATGAGATCCTCAAAACGCAGATCGATGTTGCTGAACAGCTCCTGGGGGCGGGCAAATTCGATATCGCCGCACTGGGGATCACCAATCAGCGAGAAACAACAATTGTGTGGGAGCGAAGCACCGGGCAGGCGATTTACCCCGCCATCGTTTGGCAAGATCGCCGAACCGCGGAAACTTGCGCAGCGCTGCGCGCGGCGGGGCACGAAGAAGACGTGCAGCAGATCACAGGACTGCTTCTAGACCCTTACTTCTCGGCGTCAAAGATCGCTTGGATTTTGGAACACGTCCCCGGTGCACGCGCCCGCGCCGAGCGCGGCGAACTCGCCTGCGGCACCATTGATTCGTGGCTCGCGTGGCATTTGAGTGGTGGCGACGCTCATGTGATTGACGTCTCGAACGCCTCTCGAACGATGCTGATGGATATCACCAATGCGCGCTGGAGCGAGGCGATGTTGGAGTTATGGTCCATCCCTTGGGAACTTCTTCCGCAAATCGTCTCGTCCTCCGGCGTTTGCGCACAAAGCCATCAACTGTCTGTTGATTTGCCGATCGCTGGGATCGCTGGCGATCAACAGGCCGCGCTGTTCGGCCAAGCTTGCTTCGCGCCAGGGGATGTTAAATGCACTTACGGCACCGGTTGCTTCATGCTGATGAACACCGGCAATAACATCAAGCGCAGCCAGCATCGGCTGCTGACGTCGATCGCATGGCAGCTCGACGGAGAGCTCGAATACGTCTTGGAAGGCAGTGTCTTTATGGGCGGCGCAACCGTGCAATGGTTGCGCGATGGCCTTAAGCTCATCGACCAATCCGCCGCGATAGAGGCACTCGCCGCTGAAGTCGAGCATGCTGGGGGTGTAGTGATGGTGCCAGCGCTTACCGGACTGGGGGCGCCGCATTGGGACCCCAATGCACGAGGCCTTTTAGTTGGATTAGAGCGGAGCACCGAACGTGCTCATATTGCTCGTGCCGCGCTCGATGGTATTGCTTGGCAGGTCGCAGAGCTGGGAGAAGCAATGGCGGCTGACGCAGGGCAACCGATGTCGCTCGTCAAAGTGGATGGAGGTGCCAGCGCCAATAATTTACTGATGCAAATCCAGTCTGACGTTCTACAGTGTCGGTTGGCCCGAGCGCACAACCTCGAAGCGACCGCATGGGGAGCGGCAGCCCTGTCGGGCTTGGCGGTTGGTTGTTGGCAAAATCGATCGGAGTTACAAGCCAGCGCCCGGCAGGCCACGGACTTTGTGCCGCAAAAGAAAGCTGAGGACATCGCCGCGGCGCGACGCCGCTGGCAAGATGCGGTCGAACGCGCGCGGAATTGGGCTTGAGTGAGTTCTGAAATCACCCGCCAAAATGCCGTTGAGGAATTAGCGAGCCGCCGGTTCGATATTGTAGTGATCGGAGGTGGCGCTAATGGCGTTGGCGTTGCCCTCGATGCGGTAACCCGCGGCCTTGAGGTTGCGCTCATCGAGCGCGGCGATTTCGCGAGTGGGACTTCGTCTCGCAGTTCGAAACTCATCCACGGCGGGATCCGTTATCTGGCCCAAGGCCGGATCAGTTTGGTGCGCGAGGCGCTCCGGGAGCGGCAACGCCTGCTGCGCAACGCGGGCGACCTTGTGCACCCGCTTGAATTTATCCTACCCGTTCAGGATCGGCTGCAGGCGCTAAAGTTTTTTGTCGGATTAAAGGTCTACGACTGGTTGGCCCGACGCGGGACTCTGAACAAGAGTCGCTGGCTGAAGGCCGCAGAATTGAGCGCCAAACTTCCAACCTTTAAAACCTCCGGCCTGCGTGGCCTAAGCTATAGCGATGCCCGATTCGACGACGCCGCGCTCACGCTTAGCGTCATTGAGCAGGCCGTTAACAACGGCGCCACGGCGGCGAATTACCTCGAGGCGATCGGCTTTGAAAAAGAACAAGGAAGAATCTCAGCGCTGAAATGCCGCGATCTCGAATCTAATGGCGAGTTCTCCATCGCGACGCGAATGGTGGTGAACTGCTCAGGCGCACGCACCGATCAGATCTGCCGCTTGGACGACCCTGATAGCCGCTCGTTAGTGACCTTAAGTCAGGGCACTCACGTGGTATTGCCTCCTGAGTTCCGCAGCGGCGATCGCGCACTGGTATTTCCCGAAACGCCGGACGGGCGAATCATGTTCGCGA
>JBCCEV010000194.1:0-6738 GCA_039030125.1 Pseudomonadota bacterium
GCCCCGGATCGCAGTGCTTGAGATCCTCTTACCGAATACCAGATAGGACGGCTGCTGCAAAATTTCAAACCCGTGGCGCTTCGCCAAATCGCGCAGTCCCTCCGCGCCTCCACCCCGGCGTTTACCAAATCGAAAATCGTCACCAATGATCAGCGCGCGGATCCGAAGCTTCTCAACCAGCACTTTTTCGACAAACTGCTCGGGCGTCATCGAGGACAACGCTTCATCGAATTTCAGCACCAGCAAGCGATCGACCCCTAAGGCCCGGAGATATTCTGCTTTCTCCCGCACTGAGCTCAAACGTGCCGGCGCCTTTTCGGGTTTGAAGAACTCCGCCGGCTGCGGCTCGAAAGTGATCACCAACGAGGGCAAACCCAGATCATCGGCCTTGCGCATGACCCGGCGCACCATTTCTTTGTGGCCCAGATGCACGCCGTCGAAATTGCCAATCGTGGCAACACAACCCCGATGCCCGGGCCGTAAGTTGTAGATCCCGCGGATCAGTTCCATCGTTCTAGTCGCCGAATGAGCACGTAATTATAAGCCTCTGCGCCCAAACTTTAGCCACGCAACACCTGCAGCGGTTTCGCGCCGGTGATGAAGATCCCGCCGATATAAACCACCGCGCCAAGGGCAACGGCCTGAAGTAGGCGCCAACCGCGCACATGCCATTCCCAACCGGTCCAGGCGTTCCAGGGTGGCAAAAAGAACCATAGCACCACCGCCATTGCCGTCACGGACAACGCGATGCTGATCAAAAACCGCCGCCAACCCGCTTGCGGGGCGAATATCCTTGCCTCAATCAAGGCGCGCAGCAGCAGCGCGGCGTTAATGTACGCCGCTATCGCCGTGGCCAACGCGAGTCCTGCGTGTTGCAACGGAAAAACCAGAATCAGGTTTAAAACAATGTTGCTCACCATGGCGATCACCGCGATGCGAACCGGGGTGCGGGTATCTTGGCGCGCATAGAACCCTGGCGCGAGAACCTTGACCAACATAAACGCGAGCAAGCCAAATGAGTAGGCGATCAGCGCGCGCGCCGCTTGGGTCACATCAACGCCTTCAAACGCCCCATATTGAAACAAGGTGGAAAGTGCGGGCCCGGCCAGAATCGCCAGGCCCACGGCAGACGGTAGCCCGATTAGAATGCACACCCGCAATCCCCAATCCAAGGTTTTCGAAAAAGCCTCGCTCGATTGGGCTGCATGTTCGCGCGACAAAGCCGGCAGGATCACGGTGCCGATCGCGACGCCAAAAACGCCAAGCGGAAATTCCATAAGGCGGTCGGCGTAATAGAGCCAGGAAATACTGCCGGTTTGCAGCATGGATGCGATGATTTGATCGATCATTAAATTGATCTGACCCACCGAGACGCCGAATACCGCGGGCCCCATGAGAGTCAGCACTTTTTTGACCCCCGGATGATCCGCGGCAAAACGCGGCCACCGCAGCAAGCCCAGGCGATAGACCGCGATAAGCTGAACGCTCAGTTGCAACACCCCACCGGCGAAGACGCCCCAAGCCAACGCCAAGACTTGGCGCTCCGGAAACTGTGGTGCAAGCCATAGCGCGGCCGCAATCAACGCAATGTTCAACAAGGCGGGGGTTAAGGCCGGAATGGCGAACCGCCCGTAGGTGTTGAGCACACTGGCGCAGAGCGCGGTTAAGGAAATAAACAGGAGATACGGAAAGGTGATCCGCAACATATCGCTCGCCAACGGAAATTTATCCGCGTCACCAATGAAACCTGGTGCAAAAACAGTGATGAAACCCGGCGCTGCCAACACACCGAAAATCGTCACCACGAGGAGGGCCGCGCCAAGAACCCCGGATACCGCGCTCAGCAGGGGTAGCACCCCATTCGCGCCTTCCTTTTCCCGAGCCTCCGACAGTACCGGGACGAAGGCCGTGGCAAATGCACCCTCGGCGAAAAGGCGCCGAAACAAGTTGGGGATTTTGAAGGCGACAAAAAATGCGTCGGTCGCAATCGTTGCGCCAAAGTAGCGGGCGATCACCACATCGCGAACAAACCCAAGAACGCGCGAAACCATCGTCATCTGACTGGTAATGGCCGCGTAACGCAGGAGTTTTTTAGTCAGTTGCAACCTCCGGAGTGGGTGACATTATAGCGGGCGATCCGTTGACAAATGAGGGCTGGAACCGCATCATTCGCGCCCTTTCCCGGAACCAGTCGGAGTCTCCTTTTGGCGAATTCATCTCAAGCGCGCAAACGGGCCCGCCAGTCTGAAAAGCGGCGCCAGCATAATGCGAGCCGCAAAACGCTCTTACGCACCCGCATCAAGCAAGTCGTAAGCGCTATCGAAGCAGGGGACAAAGCCACCGCCGAAGCAGCGTACAAGCGCGCCGTACCGGTTATCGACCGCATGGCGGAAGGTGAGTTGATTCACAAAAATAAGGCAGCTCGCCATAAGTCGCGGCTCAACGCGCGAATCCGCGCTATGTGAGCGCTGAGATACTGCCGGCCGACACCGCGTGTCGCTTCAAAGCAGGACCAAGTTATCGCGATGGATCACTTCGGGCTCCTGTTCGTAACCCAAAATTGACTCGATCTCGCTAGAGGTCGCACCGGCTATTTTCGCGCATTCCTCGCTCGAATAACTCGCGAGCCCGCGGGCGAACTCTTGGCCCTCGGCGCCAATTAAAGAAACGAGTTCGCCGCGTGCGAATTGGCCCTCGACATTGGTGACACCGACCGGTAGGAGACTCGTACCCCGTTCGGTCAACGCACGACGCGCGCCCGCGTCAACTTCAATAGCACCACAGACCCGGATGGTCCCGGCAAGCCATTGCTTGCGGGAGGCGAGCTTTTCTTCATCGGAATAAAGCAAGGTCCCAACGTCTTCGCCCGCGGCCAGCGCACCGAGCACGTTAGCATCTTTACCCGAAGCTATGATCGTCGCAGTCGCCGAGCGCGAAGCAAGCTTGGCAGCCGATAGTTTCGTCAACATGCCACCGCGGCCCCAGGCACCCCCTTCCCCTGCGATTGCGCTTAGCTGGTGATCATCAACATGGGCATGCGCGATACGAAGCGCGTTGGTGTCTTTGCGCGGATCAGCACTCATCAAACCCTCTTGATCGGTCAAGATCACCAACAGGTCGGCGTCGATGAGGTTACTAACCAGGCCCGCCAATGTGTCGTTGTCGCCAAGACTGATCTCCGCGGTGGCCACGGTGTCGTTCTCGTTTACGACAGGCACGGCCCCTAACTCAAGCAAGGTCCACAGCGTGCTGCGGGCATTAAGGTAGCGCGTGCGATCAGAAAGATCTTCGTGAGTGAGCAGTACCTGGGCCGCGCGCTTGCCGCGCTTCTCAAACGCGCGATCCCACGCACGTGCCAGCCCCGTTTGCCCCAATGCAGCGGCAGCTTGCAATTGATTGAGCGCATGCGGGCGTTCGCGCCACCCCAAGCGTGCCGCCCCATCCGCCACCGAACCCGAGGTCACCACGACAATGTCGCGAGCGTTTCCACCCAGCGCCACAATTTGCTCAGCCCAGGCATCGATGGCCCCATCGTTCAGACCCAAACCATCATTGGTTGCCAGCGCGCTGCCAATCTTCACAACCCAGCGTCGCGAGGAGCCGAAACTCTTACGTAATCGGAGAGCTTGCGTGTGGTTCATCAAAGACTCTCCTGCTCGATCCACTGCATCACCGCGGCGACAAGCTCGCGACAACCCTCGCCAGTTGCGCCCGAGATCCTAAACGCCGGCCCTTGCCAATCAAGTTCGCACAGATCGCGATGAAATTGCTCATCGTCATAATCAGGCGCGATATCAATCTTGTTCATCACCAACCATCGCGGCCGGCCGGCCAACTGGGGATTATGCTGAACCAGCTCCGCGGCGATTTGCCGCACTTCGCTGAGCGGGTCTCTGTGTTCGTCGAGGCGGGCGATATCAACAACATGCAATAACAATCGCGTACGCTCAATATGACGGAGAAACGTTAGCCCCAAACCCGCGCCCTGCGCGGCACCCTCAATAATCCCGGGAATATCAGCCATCACAAAACTCTGGTCGTCGCCGAGCGACACCACGCCGAGCGACGGATGGAGCGTGGTGAAGGGATATTCAGCGACCTTCGGGGTCGCCGCCGAGACCTGGCGGATAAGCGTGCTTTTGCCCGCGTTGGGCATACCGACCAGGCCAACATCAGCCAACAATTTCAGTTCGAGCCGCAACTCGCGTTCATCGCCTTGCGAACCTGCGGTCGTTTTTCGTGGCGCGCGGTTCGTGCTGCTCTTAAAGCGCGCATTGCCAAGTCCATGGTAGCCGCCCTGAGCGACAAGCAGGCGCTGGTCCTCGGCCGCCATATCGCCAATGAACTCATCGGTTTGACAATCGTAGACCAGGGTGCCGAGCGGGACCCGAATTTCGATATCCCCAGCGCTCTTGCCGATCCGATTGCGTCCCATGCCGGGTCTGCCGTTCTCAGCCCGAAACAAGCGCTTGAAGCGAAAATCCACCAAGGTGTTCAGGCCGGTATCGACGACCAGATAAACGCTGCCGCCATCGCCGCCATCGCCGCCGTCCGGGCCACCAAGCTCAACATACTTTTCGCGACGGAAACTCAAGCAACCGTCCCCGCCCTTGCCAGCGGCGACCGTAATCGTTGCTTCATCGACGAACTTCATGATCTTGCTGGCTTGATAGCAACTCCACAAACAAAAAACCCCGTCGAAGACGGGGTTATGAGTGGTTCGATACCGTTGGTGTTGTTATTCGGTAACTACACTCACAAATCTTCGACTTTTTGGCCCCTTGCGCGCGAATGCGACACGGCCGTTGGCGGTTGCGAATAGCGTGTGGTCGCGGCCTATGCTCACGTTATTCCCGGGATGAAAATGCGTACCACGCTGGCGAATGATAATGCTGCCTGCGGATATTTCTTCGCCGCCGAAGCGCTTCACGCCCAGCCGTTTGGATTCTGAATCGCGGCCATTACGCGTGCTGCCGCCTGCTTTCTTGTGTGCCATTACGCCTTCCCAATGCTGGTGATTTGCACGCGCGTGTAATTCTGACGGTGGCCCATCTGCTTGCGATGATGCTTGCGCCGGCGAAATTTCACGATGCGGATCTTCTCTCCCCGGCCATGCTCGATGATCTTTGCCGCAACCTTGGCGCCTGCGACAGTAGGCGTACCTACTTCGACCTGATCACCATCGCTGAGCATTAGGACATCGGTGAACTCCAAATCATCCCCAGCTTCGCCTTTTAACGTTTCGACGTTCAAGGTATCGCCTTCGGCGACGCGGTACTGTTTACCGCCGGTTTTAATGACTGCCTGCATGGGGTTGGTGCCAGAGCTTGTGCGAGAAAGGCGCGAATTCTAGCGGAAACTTAAAGTGGAAAACAAGGTCCTAAGCATCGAAATTGCTTGGCTTTTCTAATATCGAGCGCAATGAACAATGGTAATTTTTCAACGTCCTTGGCAAGATCTCGCCGCACCGCAGAAAACAACCTAACGTGACCGAAACCCGATCCGCCAAGCTCTCAGACCCACTCGCCCAGATCCGCGCCCTGGTGGCGGAGGATTTTAGCGCGGTCGACAAGCTAATTGACGCCCGCCTGTACAGCGAAGTGGCCCTCATCGGCCAGATGAGTCAGTACATCATTGGTAGCGGCGGCAAACGCCTGCGCCCGCTGGTTGCCTTGCTGAGCGCCAAAGCGCTCGATTACTCGGGCCCGCACCACGTTGATGTTGCCGTGATCGTTGAGCTGATACACACCGCCACCCTACTCCACGACGACGTCGTGGATTCCTCCAAGCTCCGCCGTGGCCGCGAAACCGCCAATCTGGTGTGGGGTAATCAGGCAAGCGTGCTGGTTGGGGACTTCCTCTACTCACGCGCGTTTCAAATGATGGTCGACATCCAGACGCCTGGGATCATGGATGTGATCGCCGACGCTACCAACACCATCGCGCAGGGCGAGGTTAACCAACTCGTTAACTGCCGCAATCCAGACACCACCGAAGGCCAATATCTGCGAATCATCCACGACAAGACCGCCAAACTCTTTGAAGCCGCGGCTATGCTGGGGGCGCAGGTCTCACAACAAAATTCAGACATGGAGAGCACCTTCGGCGCTTACGGGCGCCACGTCGGTACGGCTTTTCAGTTAGTCGATGACGCTCTTGATTTCAGCGCCTCGCCTGAGGAGTTGGGTAAGAATATCGGCGACGATCTGGCCGAAGGAAAGCCGACCCTGCCCCTCCTCTATGCAATGTGGCAGGGAAATCCTGAACAGGCAGATACCGTTCGCACAGCGATCGTCGAAGGCGGCGTGCAACACATCGATGACATCATGGCCGCGATTGAATCGACAGGGGCCATTGAATACACTCTCTCTCGCGCGCGCTCCGAGTCTGAGAAAGCCATCAATGCTTTAAAGAAGGTCCCAGCGTCGCCGTATCGTGACGGTCTCCTGTCGCTAGCCGAATTCGCAGTCGATCGACGGTCGTAACATTCTCGCTTCCTCATCGCGGCGAGCATCATCCAAAGCGATTAGCATGCGCGGAATCAGGCCGTCCATTGATAGCCGCGATGGGAGCGACTCTTACGAGGAGCCGCCCGAGAAGCGACAAGATATGTCGTGACAGATTGAGCGAGCGCGCGACAATGCGAGCTGTAAGCGCAGTAGAATTAGCAAGAAATCGGTCGGGGTGTAGCTCAGCCTGGTAGAGCACTGCCTTCGGGAGGCAGGGGTCGTAGGTTCA